>CAZSYT010000013.1:0-56108 GCA_964610905.1 uncultured Acidimicrobiaceae bacterium | reverse complement strand
GCCCGGCCGTCGTTCGCCGGGCACCGGCCGTCGTAGGCGGCGGGGTCGACCGGGTAGTGCGGGGTCGTGCCGGTGGCGCCTGCGTACGCCTGGTCCTCGAACCCGCTCGCCGCCACCCCTCGGAGGACCACCCGTTGCCCGGCGGCGTCCGCGAGGTAGGGCACGGCGGCGGCCGTCCCAGGCGCGGCGCCGGTCGGGTGGACGACGTGCAGCGGCGGGAAAGCCGCCGCTGCGGGCCCCCGGGGCGCCGCTGTGCCGGCCGGGGAGGTGCCGGTCGGGGAGGTGCCGGCCGGAGAGGAGGTGCCGCAGGCGACGAGGGTGGTCCCCAGCGCGACGGCGGCGAGCGCCGAAGCGGCGCGCGACCGCCTCTGGCCCGCCGCCCGCCGTTCGCCGGCGCCCGCGCCACGACCCCGACACGGTGCCTTCTCCGCCCTCCAGCCGTCCATGGTCGGCGATCCTGCCACGGGACCGGCCCTCCGGGCCGGACCGCCCCTTTCGGTCGAGCCCCCGGGGGTCCCGCCGGAGCGCCGTCGCGGGGTCCGGTAGCCTCGGGGCCCATGGATCACCCGATGACCCAACGCCTCGCCGAGCTCGCCGAGCGCCGTGAGCAGGCTCGCAACGCCGGCTCGCCGCATGCCGTCGAGCGGCACCACGCCAAGGGCAAGATGACCGCCCGCGAGCGGATCGACTACCTGCTCGACGACGGCTCCTTCCAGGAGCTCGACATGCTGGCGCGGCACCGGGCCCACGGCATGGGCCTCGAGGAGAACCGTCCCTACACCGACGGGGTGATCACCGGGTTCGGCACGATCGACGGACGCCGGGTGTGCGTCTTCAGCCAAGATTTCACCGTCTTCGGCGGCGCCCTCGGCGAGGTCTTCGCCGAGAAGATCCACAAGGTGATGGACCTCGCCGCCTCCATCGGCGTCCCGATGATCGGCCTCAACGACGGCGCGGGCGCCCGCATCCAAGAGGGCGTGGTCTCCCTGCACTCCTACGGCGGCATCTTCCACCGCAACGCCCAGGCGTCCGGGGTGATCCCCCAGATCAGCGTCATCCTCGGGCCGTGCGCCGGCGGGGCCGTCTACAGCCCGGCCATGACCGACTTCATCTTCATGGTCGAGGGCACGAGCCACATGTTCATCACCGGTCCCGACGTCGTGAAGACGGTGACCGGCGAGGACGTCACGCTCGAGGAGCTCGGCGGCGCCATGAGCCACGCCACCAAGTCGGGCGTGGCCACCTTCGTCGCGCCCGACGAGAAGGCGTGCCTCGACGACGTCCGGTACCTGCTCTCGTTCCTGCCCTCGAACAACCTCGAGGAGGCACCCCACGTGGTGACGGGCGACGACCCCGAACGCTCGACACCCGAGCTCGTCGAGCTGATGCCGGCGACGCCGACCCAGCCCTACGACATGAAGAAGGTCATCGAGGCGGTCGTCGACGACGGCGACTTCTTCGAGGTCCACCACCACTGGGCGATGAACCTCGTGTGCGGCTTCGCCCGCATCGGCGGCCGGGCGGTCGGCGTCGTGGGCAACCAGCCCCAGATGCTGGCCGGGGTCCTCGACATCGACGCCTCCGAGAAGGGCGCCCGCTTCGTCCGCACCTGCGACGCCTTCAACATCCCCCTCGTCACCTTCGTCGACGTCCCCGGTTTCATGCCGGGCACCGACCAGGAGTACGGCGGCATCATCCGCCACGGGGCCAAGCTCCTCTACGCGTACTGCGAGTCGACGGTCCCCCGGGTGCAGGTGATCACCCGCAAGGCCTACGGCGGCGCGTACGTGGTCATGAACTCGAAGTCCATCGGCGCCGACCTGGCCTTCGCCTGGCCGTCGGCCGAGCTCGCCGTCATGGGCCCCGAGGGCGCCGTCGAGATCGTCTACCGGCGCGAGCTCGCCGAGGCCACCGACCCGGTCGCCCGCCGGCGCGAGCTGGTCGAGGAGTACACCGAGCGCTACGCCAACCCGTACGCGGCGGCCGAGCGCGGCTACGTCGACGACGTGATCGACCCGGCCGACACCCGCAGGGTGCTGGTGCGGAGCCTCGAGCTCCTCGTCTCCAAGCGCGAGGAGCTGCCCAAGCGCAAGCACGGGAACATGCCGCTGTGACCGAGCCCGCGCCCACCCAGGCGGTCGCGCCCGCCGACCCGGCTGCGCTCGTCGCAGCCCTCGCCGGCCCGGCGCCCGCCGAGGCCGCCGTGGTGGCCGCCATCGCCGCCGCCGTGGACCAGGTGTGGCCTCGCCCGCACGTCGCCGCGTCGACGGAGCCTGCCGGCCCCCCGCCGTGGCGGTTCAGCGGGAGGTGGTGGGCCCGCCCGACGGTGGCGCGGCGGGACCGGCCCGCCTAGCCTTTCCGAGCCCGTGGGGAGGGCGCTCGGCACGGCGGGTCGGGCGTCCGGAGCCCCCCACCTCGGAGTCCCCCACCTCGGAGCCCGGCCGGCCGGGGGGGTCAGCGGCTGAGCGCCGCCCGGTGCTGCCCGGCGAGCTCGGCGAGCTCGGCCATCAGCCGGCCGATGGCGAAGTCCTTCGGCGTGTAGACGCGGGCGACCCCGTGGCGCTCGAGCACGGCGGCGTCCTCGGGGGGGATGATCCCGCCGACCACCACCGGGGCGTCGACGCCTGCCTCCCGTAGCCGGTCCACGACCTCGGGCACGACCTCGAGGTGGCTGCCCGACAGGATCGAGATGCCCACGACGTCGACGTCCTCGTCGCGAGCGGCAGCGGCGATCTCGCCAGGGGAGAGGCGGATGCCCTGGTAGACGACCTCGAACCCGGCGTCGCGGGCTGCCACGGCGATCTGCTCGGCCCCGTTCGAGTGGCCGTCGAGCCCGGGCTTGGCGACGAGGAGACGCGGTGGCCCGCCCGCCTGGGCGGCGAGCGCCCGGGTCCGCTCGAGCGCCGTCTGCAGCTCGGCGCCCCGCCGGCCCACCCCGCCACCGACACCGGTCGGGGCTCGGTACTCGCCGAACACCTCGCGCAGCGCGGCCGCCCACTCCCCGGTCGTGCCGCCGGCGTGGGCAAGCGCGATCGACGACGGCATGATGTTCTCGCCCGACTCGGCCGACCGCCTGACCTCGTCGAGGGCCCGCCGCACCGCCGACGCGTCCCGGCCGGCCCGCCAGGCCGCCACGTCGTCGCGCAGCTGGGCCTCGACGGCCGGGTCGACCTTCACGACGGCGGCGGCGCCGTCCCCGGCGGCCGGTGCGAGCGGCGAGTCCGCCGTCTCGGTGAAGCAGTTGACCCCGACGACCTCGAGCTCGCCGGTCTCGATGCGTCGGACCCGCTCGGCCTGGCTGCCGACCAGTCGGGCCTTCAGCTCGTCGATCGCCTCGAAGGCGCCTCCCAGGGCCAGCACGTCGTCGAGCTCGGCCTCCGCCCCCTCCACCAGCTCGGCCGTCTTGGCCTCGACGACCTTCGAGCCGTCGAAGATGTCGCCGTACTCGAGGAGGTCGGACTCGAAGGCGAGGACCTGCTGGATCCGCAGCGACCACTGCTGGTCCCACGGGCGCGGCAGACCGAGGGCCTCGTTCCACGCCGGCAGCTGGAGCGCACGGGCCCGGGCACGCTTGGACAGCGTGACGCCGAGGGTCTCGAGGACGATGCGGGGGACGTTGTTCTCGGGTTGGGCCTCGGTGAGCCCGAGGGAGTTGACCTGCACGCCGTAGCGGAACCGACGCAGCTTCTCGTCGGCCACGCCGTAGCGCTCGGCGCAGATCCGGTCCCAGAGGGCGGTGAACGCCCGCATCTTGCACGTCTCCTCGACGAAGCGGACCCCGGCGTTGCAGAAGAAGGAGATGCGCCCGACCACCGAGGCCATCTCGTCGGCGCCGACCTGGCCCGAGTCGCGCACCGCGTCGAGGACGCCGACGGCGGTGGCCAGGGCGTAGGCGATCTCCTGCGTCGGGGTCGCCCCTGCCTCCTGCAGGTGGTAGCTGCAGACGTTGATCGGGTTCCACTTGGGGACGTGGCGCACCGTGTAGGCGATGGTGTCGACGGTGAGGCGGCGGCTCGGGAGCGGCGGGAAGATGAACGTGCCCCGCGACAGGTACTCCTTCACGATGTCGTTCTGCGTCGTGCCCGACAGCACCGCGGGGTCGACCCCGCGGTCCTCGGCGTTGGCGATGTAGAGGGCGAGGAGCCACGCGGCGGTGGCGTTGATGGTCATCGACGTGTTCATCGTCTCGACCGGGATGCCCTCCATCAGCTCGCGCATGTGGCCGAGGTGGGCCACCGGCACGCCGACCTTCCCGACCTCGCCGGCGGCCTGCGGAGCGTCGGGGTCGTAGCCGATCTGGGTGGGGAGGTCGAAGGCGATCGACAGGCCGGTCTGCCCCTTGGCCAGGTTGGTCCGGTAGAGCTCGTTGGACGCCTTGGCCGTCGAGTGGCCCGAGTAGGTGCGCATGACCCAGGGGCGGTCGCGCCCGGCCCGGGCCGCCGGGTGGGCGCCGTTTGCCGGGGGTGCGCTCGTGCGTGGCTCGTCGCTCATCGTCCCATTCTCCTCGCGTCGGGCCGTCCGTCACCACCGGGTGCGCACGGTCGCCGGTGCCCGGGTCGGGCACCGGCCCCGGTCGCCTGCCCGACCGGACGGGCAGCCCGCGCCCCGGGGTCGCCCGGTCGCGCCGGCCCCGTCACGGCCGGCAGCCTCGGGTCACTTCCGGTGGTAGTCGTAGAACCCCTGTCCGGACTTCCGTCCCAGCAGCTCGGCGGCGACCATGCGGCGCAGCAGGGGGACGGCCGCGTAGTTCGGGTCGCGGTACTCGGCGTAGAGGGCGTCGAGGATGGCGAGCGACGTGTCGAGCCCGACGAGGTCGAGGAGGGCGAAGGGTCCCATGGGAAAGCCGCACCCGCCGGTCATCGCCGTGTCGATGTCCTCGAGCGAGGCCACGCCCTGCTCGTAGATGCGCACCGCGTTGTTGAGGTAGGGGAACAGCAGGGTGTTGACGACGAAGCCGGCCTGGTCCTTCACCTCGACCGGCGTCTTGCCGCACGCCTCGGCGAAGGCCCGGACCTCGTGCATCGTCGAGTCCGAGGCGGTGATCGGCCGGACCAGCTCGACGAGGGACATGACCGGCGCCGGGTTGAAGAAGTGGACGCCGCACACCTTGTCGGGGCGCCCGGTCTGCATGGCGAGCTCGACGACGGGCAGCGTCGACGTGTTGGTGGCGAGGATGGCGTCGTCGCCGGTGATGCGGTCGAGCTCGTTGAAGAGCTCCTTCTTGACGGCGAGGTCCTCGACCACCGACTCGATGACCAGGTCGACGTCCTTCAGGGCGCCGAGGTCGGAGGTGGCGGTCACCCGGGCCAGGGCGGCGTCGCGCTCCTCGGGCGTGCGCTTGCCCTTCTCGACCTGGCGCTCGAGCGACTTCTCGAGCGCCGCGATCGTGGCGTCCGCGGTGGTCTGGCTGCGCGAGCGCAGGACGACCTCGAACCCGTTGACGGCGGCCGTCTCGGCGATCCCGGACCCCATGATCCCCGAGCCGACGATTCCCACGCGTGCGATTGACATGGACGGGCATGTTACCGGTGGGTACGCGAGCCTGCCCGGTGACGCCCCGCCCTTGCCACGGCGACGAGAGGCCGACACGATGGGGCGATGGCCATCCCGTCCGACGACAGCACCCCCGAGCCCTCGTCGCCCCCCGGTGCGGCGACGGGTGAGCAGCCGGACCGGGCCGGTCGCCGGAGCCCCGCCAGGGCCGCGGCGACCAGGTCGCGGACCACCGGCGTGACGAGCGGAGGGGCGGCCGCCGGCCGGCCGGCCGGTCGTGCCGCCGCGGCTCCGAGCCCACGTGGTCGCGGGACCGGCACCAGGGATGGCGCGTCGAGGAACGGTGGCGCAAGCGTCCTGGGACCCGACGACGCGGGAGCGCCGGGAGAGCCCGGCGGGTGGCCGGGGGCGTGGCGCGGCCCCCGCCCGGGGGGTCGCGGCCTCTACGACCGCCGGGCCCAGCGCCGCTTCGAACGCTGGGCGCTGCCGGCCCGGGCCACGTCGTGGCTGCTGGCGCGTCCCGAGGGGCTGCTCCGGGCCCTCGGGGCGAGCGAGCCCCGACAGGTCGACGGTCGGGTGCTCAACCGCAGCCTGCAGGCCATGCTGGCCGTCTCCGCCCGTGTGGAGTCGTTGGCCTTCGCCGCCCCCGGACCGGACGGCAGCTTCGACCCGGTGGCCATGCGGACCCAGTTGAAGCGCATGGCGAAGCTGGCCATGCCGTCGCGCACGGACGTCCACGTCGTCGGGCGGACGATGGCGGGCCCGGACGGGACCACGCTGGAGCTGCGCGTCTACCGGCGCTTCGGCACGGGCCTGGGGACCGGCCCGCGGGCGGCGCAGCCGGGCATCGTCTACTTCCACGGCGGGGGCTGGGTCACCGGCGACCTCGACTCCCACGACGGCTCGTGCCGGCTCCTCGCCGCCGTGACCGGCTGCGTCGTCGCCGCCGTCGACTACCGGCTGGCCCCCGAGGCTCCGTTCCCCGCCGCCGTCGACGACGCGCTCGCCGCCTACGACTGGGTCCACGAGCACGCCGAGGACCTCGGGATCGCGCCCGGGCAGGTGGCGGTGATGGGCGACAGCGCAGGGGGCAACCTGGCCGCCGTCGTGGCCCAGCGGACGCGCGCCGGGGCCGGGTCGGCGCCGCCACCGATCGCCCAGGTCCTCGTCTACCCCGCCCTCGACGCCCGCTTCGACTCGGCCTCGATGGCTGCCCTGGGCGACGGCTTCTTCCTCACCCGCCGCTCGATGGAGTACTTCCGCAGCGCCTACCTGCCCGACCCGGCGACGTGGGAGGACCCCTCGGCGGCCCCTCTCCGGGCCGACGACGTCACCGGGTTGGCCCCTGCGCTGGTGGTGACGGCGGGGTTCGACCCGCTCCACGACGACGGGGAGACCTACGCCGGCAGGCTGGCCGCCGCGGGGGTCGAGGTCGAGTACCGCTGCTACGAGGACCAGGTCCACGGCTTCTTCGGCATGGGCATCGTCCCGGACAGCCTGGCGCTGGCCACCGAGGTGTGCGACGCCGCCGGCCGGCTCGTGCGCCGGTCGCTGCCCGCCGAGGTGCCCGCCGACTGACGCCGGACGGCGTCACGCGCCGGGCCGCCCGGCGGCTCCTACAGTGGCGCCCATGGACACCGCACCAGCTTCGGCACCCGGCACCCTGGCGCTCGTGGGCGGGGGCGAGTGGAGCGAGGGGTGCTCCTTCGACGCCGAGCTGCTGGCGGCCGCCGGTGCCACCGAGGTGTGCGTCCTGCCCACCGCGGCGGCCTACGAGCGTCCCGAGCGGGTCGTCGCCCGGGCCAGCACGTGGTTCGCGGGCCTCGGGGCGTCCGTCGACGGGCTGATGGTCGTCGCCCGGGCCGACGCCCAGGACGAGGGCATGGCCGACGCCGTCCGGCGCGCCCGCTTCCTCTACCTCTCCGACGGCTCGCCCATGCACCTGCGGAGCGTGCTGAAGGGGTCAGCGGTCTGGGCCGCCCTCGTCGAGGCGTGGCATGCCGGCGCCGTCGTCGCCGGCTCGGGGGCGGCGGCCATGGTGCTCACCGACCCGATGGTCGACGCCCGTGGCGGGGGGCTGACGGTCGGGCTCGGCCTGGTCGGCGACGTGGCGGTGGTGCCGCACTTCGGTGACGTCCACGAGGACGTCCACGGCGAGAAGCTCCACCGGGCGGTCCTGCTCGCCCCGCTCGGCGTGCCGGTCGCCGGCGTCCCCGAGCGAACCGCCCTCGTGCGGTCGCCGGACGGCCGCTGGTCGAGCCGGGGGGCCGGCGAGGTGGCCGTGTTCCTCGACCACCGGCGCGCGCCCGACGGCCTCGAGGCCCTGCCCGCCGCCGAGTGAGGCCAGCCGGCGGGACGGTCGGCGGCGCAGAGCCGCTCGGCGAGCGTGGTCAGTCGGCCTCGGTGACCGTGACCGACTCGATGACGACGCGCTCGCTCGGCTTGCCCGAGCGCGACCCGACGGCGTCGATGGCCGCAACCACGTCGAGGCCTTTGACGACCTTGCCGAAGAGCGAGTAGCTGGGCGGGAGCCGGACCCCGTCGGGCCCCGAGATGACGAAGAACTGGCTGCCGTTGGTGTCGGGCCCGGCGTTCGCCATGGCCAGCGAGCCCACCTCGTAGCGGCCGGCGGGTGGCAGCTCGTCCTCGAAGCGGTAGCCGGGGCCACCCGTCCCCGTGCCCTGCGGGTCCCCACCTTGGAGGACGAACCCCGGGATGACCCGGTGGAACACGATCCCGTCGAAGTAGTGCCAGCGGGCGAGGAAGACGAAGTTGTTGACCGTCTTGGGGGCGGCCACCGGGTCGAGGGCGATGGTCATCGTCCCCTTCGAGGTCACCAGCTCGGCCGTGTACCGCTTCTCCGGGTCGATGACCATGGGCGGGGGCCCGTCGAAGTGCTGGGTCTGCGGGCTCGAGCCGTCGGGCTCGGGGATGGCTGGGCTCATGACGGTCCTCCTCTGGTCGGGCGTGGGGTCGGGCGTGGGGTCGGGCGTGGGGTCGGGCGTGGCGGGGCAGGGGTCGACCTGGCCCGCCGGCGGCTCAGGAGGTCGAGATCGTCACCGAGAGGATCCGGTGCAGCACCGTCGGGGTCCCCTGCTGGCTCGTCGAGGGCGCTCCGCCGGAGTTGATCGTCTGCAGGACGTTCATCCCCGACGTGACGTGGCCGAAGAGCACGTAGTCGGGGTGGAGGGACTCGCCCTCGGGTCCCGTCACGACGAAGAACTGGCTGCCGTTGGTGTTCGGGTCGGTGGTCGACGGGCTGTTCGAGTTCGCCATGGCCACCGAGCCGATCGGGTACTGGGGGGTGGCCTTGGCCGGTCCCTTCTCGGCGAACTGGTAGCCCGGGCCTCCCGACCCCGTGCCGGTCGGGTCGCCCGTCTGGTCCATGAAGCCCTGGATGACCCGGTGGAAGATGACGCAGTCGTAGAAGTGCTGGCGGGCCAGGAACACGAAGCTGTTCACGGCGATCGGCGACTGCTTCGTGTCGAGGGCGATGGTGAAGCTCCCCACGTCGGTGGTCACGTGGGCCGTGTACGTCTTCGACGTGTCGAGCGTGAAGAGCGGCGCCTTCGTCCAGCTCGGCTTGTTCAAGGTGGCGTGCAGGTCGGCCGGGCAGTGGGCGGCCGTCGTGATGGCCGCCGGGTTCTTGTCGCCCGAGCCGCCCGAGCCGCCGAACGGCCCGACCTGGCCGGGCAGGGTGGTCAGGGTGCGCGTCGTCGTGGCGGGGGTCTTCGTGGCGTGCGAGCCACCGAAGGCTGCGTAGGAGATGCCGCCGACGGCGGCGAGGACCACCACGACGATCACCGAGCGGCGCAACGAGCGCCTGCGCTTGGCCGCCCGCTGCTCGGCGGCGATCCGGGCCTGCCGTGCGGCCTTCTTGCGCTGACGTTTCGCGGCGGAGGGCACGGCGACTCAGGGTAGCCGGTCGTGCCGGTGTTGCCGGTCGGCCCGCGGCGCCGCGCTCCGGCCTGACCGCATCGGCGACCAGCCCCGCCGGCGACCAGCCCCGCCGGCGACCAGCCCCGCCGGCGACCAGCCCCGCCGGCGACCCCGCCGCAGCCGGTAGCCTGGCGGGCCATGCCACTGGTCGTCCAGAAGTTCGGCGGCACGTCCGTCGCCGACGCCGAGCGCATCCGCGCCGTGGCCGACCACGTCGCCCGGACCCGCCGCGACGGCACCGACGTCGTCGTGGTGGTGAGCGCCATGGGCAAGACCACCGACGATCTCGTCCGCCTGGCCGCCGACGTGAGCTCCACCCAGCCGGCCCGCGAGGTCGACATGCTGCTGAGCGCCGGCGAGCGCATCTCGATGGCGCTCCTCTGCATGGCGCTCGCCGACCTCGGCGTCCCGGCCACCTCCTTCACCGGCAGCCAGGCCGGCATCGTGACCGACGAGGTCCACACCCGGGCGAAGATCCTCGAGGTGAAGGGCGACCGGCTCCGACTGGCCCTCGCCGGCGGCGCCGTCCCCGTCGTCGCCGGGTTCCAGGGCGTCTCGTCGGCCAACGACGTCACCACCCTCGGCCGGGGGGGCTCCGACACCACCGCCGTCGCCCTGGCCGCCGCCCTCGGGGCCGACGCCTGCGAGATCTACACCGACGTGCCCGGCGTGTTCACCACCGACCCGCGCATCGTCCCCGAGGCCCGCAAGCTCCCCCGGGTCAGCTTCGAGGAGATGCTCGAGATCGCCGCCACCGGCGGACGGGTCCTCGCCCTGCGCTCCGTCGAGTTCGCCCGCAACCACCACGTGCCCCTCCACGTGCGCTCGAGCTTCACCTGGGAGCCCGGCACCTGGGTGGGCGAGGAGGACCCAGAGATGGAACAGGCACTGGTCACCGCCGTCACCCACGACCTCTCCGAGGCCAAGGTGACGGTGACGAGGGTGCCGGACCGCCCCGGCCTGGCCGCCCGGCTCTTCCGGGCGCTCGCCGACCGCAACGTGAACGTCGACATGATCGTCCAGAA
Organism: uncultured Acidimicrobiaceae bacterium; assembly: GCA_964610905.1. Classification (GTDB taxonomy): domain Bacteria; phylum Actinomycetota; class Acidimicrobiia; order Acidimicrobiales; family RAAP-2; genus JAJZJT01. The sequence continues at coordinate 45,651 of CAZSYT010000013.1, read as the reverse complement.
CACCTCGACGGACGGCACCACCGACATCTCCTTCACGGTGCCGGGGGCCGACCTGGCGGTGAGCGCCGAGGTGGCAGGCGGGCTCGTCCCCGAGCTCGGTGCCACCGGCGTCACGACCGACGACCAGGTCGCCCGGGTCTCCCTCATCGGGGCGGGCATGAAGACCAACCCCGGCGTGACCGCTCGGACCTTCGAGACCCTCGCCGCCGAGGGCATCAACATCGAGATGATCTCGACGTCGTCGATCCGCATCTCGTGCATGGTCCGGGCGGACGAGGCCGAGGCCGCCGTCCGGGCCCTGCACGCCGCCTTCGAGCTCGGCTGAGCACCCGGAGGACCCGGCCAGCGCGCGCTCCAGGTCACGGAGCGTGGCGAACGAGGGGGGGCGCGCTCCAGCGGACCGTCTGGCGCGCCGAGACTCTCGTCGATGGTCCAGACCAGCGTCGTGGCGCCCGAGAGCGGCTCCCCACCCGAAGACCGTGCCTTCCGGCCCGACGTGCAGGGCCTCCGGGCCGTCGCCGTGTCGGCGGTCGTCCTGCTCCACGCGGGCGTCCCCCTGTTCGCCGGGGGCTTCATCGGAGTCGACGTCTTCTTCGTCATCTCGGGCTACGTCATCACGGGGGTCCTCCTCCGCCAGGCGACCTCGGGAGGGGTCCGGCTGGGCGAGTTCTACCTGCGCCGGGCGGCGCGGATCCTCCCGCTCGCCCTGGTCGTCATCGCGACCGCCCTCGTGCTCCAGGCGCTCATCGAGCCGAGCCAGCTCGGCTGGGTCACCCGGTCCGCCGCCTACGCGGCGCTCTTCGCGGCGAACTTCGACGCCCGCTCGATCAACGACCTCTTCCTGGTCCATCCCGAACCGCTGCTCCCGTACTGGTCGCTCGGCGTCGAGGAGCAGTTCTACGTCGTCTACCCGACCCTCGTCCTCCTCGCCGCGTCGCTCGGGCGCCGGTGGTCGTTGCGGGCCAAGCTGACCGTGGTCGTCGTGGCGGGGATCGCTGCCAGCTTCGTGTGGTCGGCCACCGCGTCGTCCGGCTTCTCTGCCTTTGCCTACTCGTCGCCCTTCACCCGGGCGTGGCAGCTGGGCGTGGGGGCGCTGCTCGCCGTCAACGTCCGCTCGCTCGCCCGCCTGCCCGGGTGGCTGGCCACGGTCCTCACGTGGGGCGGGCTGGTCGCCATCGTTACCTTGACGTGCACGATGCGGCTCGAGGGTCCCTACCCCGGCGCCGTCGGCGCCCTGCCGGTGCTGGCCGCGGCGGCGGTGATCGCCGGCGGGACGCCCGTGCCTCGGCACGGGGCCGAGCGGCTGCTGCGGCGGCGCGGCTTCCAGGTCCTGGCCGGCTGGTCGTACGCCGTCTACCTGTGGGACGTGGTGGTGCTGACCGCTGCCGGGGAGCTGGAGGGGCACGGCGTGCGCGGCCTCTCGACCGGCGTCGAGGTCGCGCTCGTCCCGGTCGTCGTCGGGCTCGCCGCCCTGTCGTCCGTCCTCTTCGAGCAGCCGGTCCGTGCCGCGGCGGCGCGGTGGCTGGCCGCAGGACGACGGCCGGTGCGGGCGCGGGGCGGGACCGTCCGGCGACGTGCCCCGGTGTCCTCCGCCGAGCTGCCGGGTGCCGGCGACGCGGCTCTCGACCCCGATCCGGACCCCGAGGCCGGGGGCGTGCGGTAGCGGGGCGCCGCACCCCGGCGCGGCCGTCGGCGCCCGGGGCGTCTCCTACACTGTCACCCATGGCACGAGTCGCCGTCGTCGGCGCGACCGGGCAGGTAGGCGCCGTCATGCGCACCCTGCTGGTCGAGCGCGGGTTCCCCGCGGACGAGGTCCGGTTCTTCGCGTCGGCCCGCTCCGCGGGCACCGTGCTTCCCTTCCGTGGCGCGGAGGTCGTGGTCGAGGACGCGGCGACGGCCGACCCGTCGGGCATCGACATCGCCCTCTTCTCCGCTGGCGCGACCGCGTCGCGCCAGCTGGCTCCGCGCTTCGCCGCCGCCGGGGCCGTCGTGGTCGACAACTCGTCGGCGTGGCGGATGGACCCCGAGGTCCCCCTGGTCGTCCCCGAGGTGAACGCTGACGCCCTAGCCTCCGTCCGCAAGGGGATTGTGGCCAACCCCAACTGCACGACCATGGTGGCCATGCCCGCCCTCAAGCCGCTCCACGACGAGGCGGGGCTCCGCCGCCTCGTGGCCGCCACCTACCAGGCCGTCTCGGGGGCCGGCGGGTCCGGGGTCGCCGAGCTCGCCGGCCAGCTCGAGGCCTCGGCGGGACGGGCCGCCGAGCTCACCCTCGACGGAAGGGCGGTGACGTTCCCGCCACCGTCGGTCTTCGTCGGGACGATCGCCCACAACGTGCTGCCGGTGGCGGGCTCGCTCGTCGACGACGGTTCGGGGGAGACGAACGAGGAGCAGAAGTTCCGCGACGAGAGCCGGAAGATCCTCGGCATCCCCGACCTGGCCGTGGCCTGCACGTGCGTGCGCGTCCCCGTGTTCACGGGGCACTCGGTGGCCGTCGTGGCCGAGTTCGCCCGGCCCCTTGCACCCGAGCGGGCGACCGAGCTGCTGACGTCGGCCCCCGGGGTCGTCCTCTCCGACCTCCCGACGCCGCTCGCCGCCGCCGGCACCGACCCGTCGCTCGTCGGGCGCATCCGGCGCGCCCAAGGCGGCGAGCACGCCCTCGCCTTCTTCGTGGCCGGGGACAACCTGCGCAAGGGGGCGGCCCTGAACGCCGTCCAGATCGCCGAGGCGCTGGTCTCGCTCGGCGTCGCAGCCGCCTGAGCCGAACGGAGGGACCTCCGTGGCGGGGATCCGGAGGGCCGAGGGATCGAGACGAGCACCGTTGCCGCGCCTCGGTGAGGTGTTCTCGCCCGCCGGCAACAGCCTGAACGTCCTGCGGCTCGTCTTCGCCCTGGTGGTGCTCGTCGGTCACGCCACGGCCGCTGCCTCGCTCGCCGACGTCCATCTCGGCGTGCTCGGCGACGCGACCGAGGGCACGATCGCCGTCTACGGCTTCTTCGGGATCAGCGGCTTCCTCATCACCCGGAGCGCCGACCGACGGTCGGCCGGCCGGTATGCCTGGCAGCGCGTGCTCCGGATCTTCCCGGCGCTGTGGCTGTGCCTCGTTGTCACCGCCTTCGTCTTCGCCCCGCTCTCGGGGGCGCCGGCGTCCGCCTGCGGCACCCCGTGCCTCTTGTCGCTCCACGACGGCTCGATCGGGTACGTGGTCCACAACGGAGTCGTCCCGACGCTGCAGCAGGGGGTCGGGACGACGCTGAGGACCGTGACCGTTCCCGGCGTGTGGAACTTCTCCCTGTGGACCATCCCCTACGAGCTCCTCTGCTACCTGCTGGTCGGGGCGCTCGCCGTGGTGGGCGTCCTCCGGCGCCCCTGGGTCGTCGCGCTCGTCGCCGCGCCGGTCTGGGTGGCCGCCGCGTGGTTCGCCGTCACGAGGCACCTCCTCCCCGGGTTCTTCTACGCGCACACGGTGACCCTCGTCCCGGTGTTCCTCACCGGGTCGCTGCTGTACCTCTGGCGCGACCGCGTGGCCGACTCGGGGTGGCTCGCGCTGGCGTGCGCCGTGCTCTACGGGGTCGGCCTCGTCACGCCGTTCGGCGGACCGGGCACGGCGTTCTTCCCCTTCGTGAACGGGCCGGCCATGTTGGCGCCACTCGTCGTGTACCCCGTGCTCTGGTTGGGCTGCCACCTGCCCTTGCGGCGCCTGTTCGCCCGCAACGACTACTCGTACGGCACCTACGTCTTCGGGGGGCCGGTCGAGCAGCTGTTCGCCTCGTGGGGGCTGCCACAGCGGGGCCTCCTCGTGTACGTGCTCGCCAGCGTCGTGGCCACGCTCGGCGTCGCCGTGCTCAGCTGGCGCCTGATCGAGCGGCCGGCGCTCCGGTTGAAGGAGGCGCGGGCCGGTGCCGGGACGGCCCGTGGGCTCTGGGTCGCCCTGCTCGGCAGGGAGGACTAGCCGGAGCCTCCCGCTCCGGCTCCTGCAAGCGAGGCGACCCGCTTGGCCAGGTTGACGGCGTGGTCGCCGAAGCGCTCGTAGAAGCGGGCCACCATGGCGAGCTCGATGGCGACGGGCAGGGGCATCGTGCCGGCGACCACCTCGACGGTCAGGCTGACGTGCAGGTCGTCCATCTCGTCGTCGAGGTCGTCGACCACGGCGGCGGCCCCCGGGAGCCGGTCGGCGTACGCGTCGGTCGTGGCGCGCCACATGTGGGTGGCCACCTCGCCCATGCGCTCGACGAGGCCGCGGCTGCGAGCCGACAGCTCGACGCCGAGCCCCCGCGCCGCCCGACGGGCCACGTGCTCGGCGAGGTCGCCGTTGCGCTCGAGGTCGGGGAGCATCCGGACCACGGCGACGAGGAACGGCAGGTCGGCCTCGGAGGTCGCCTTGTCGGTGAGGAGGGCGAGCGCTCGCGCCTCGACGTCGCGGTAGATGCGGTCGACCGCCTCGTCCTGGTCGGCGAGGCGCTTGGCCTGCTCGCGGTCGCCAGAGAGCAGGGCGTGGGTCGCCCCGGCCACCCCCTCGCCCACCAGGGCGAACAGGTGGAGCATCTGCCGGTCGATCTGGGCCAGCTCGTCGTCCACCTCGCCACGGTACCGCCGCCGGCGCCCGGGCGGCTCGCTGTCCGCCGGTGGGTCAGCCGTCGGGGTGGGTCGCCTCGCCCACGATGATGCGGGGGCCCGACGTCCACGACAGGTACCGCCACGACCAGTTGACCAGCACGGTGACCCGGTTGCGGAAGCCGATCAGGTAGACGAGGTGGAGGGCCAGCCAGCCCAGCCACCCGAGCGTCCCACGGACCACGAGCCCCGAGGGGAGCTGGGTGATGGCGGCGCGGCGCCCGATGGTCGCCATGATCCCCTTGTCGCGGTAGCGGAACGGCTCGAGCGCCTCGCCGGTGAGCTGGCGGAGGACCTGGGCGGCGACGTGCCGCCCCGACTGGATGGCCACCTGGGCCAGCTGGGGGCAGGGCTCCGCCGGGTCGCCGGTCCCCCCGGGGCCTCGGGGGACGGCGGCGGCGTCACCGACGGCGAACACACCGGGCCGCCCGGGGACGCGCAGGTGCTCGTCGACCACCAGGCGCCCGCCCGCTCCGGTGGCGACCCCGAGCTCGCCCGCCACCGTGCCCTCGACGGTGACGCCCCCCGCCCACACGACGGTGCGGGCAGGGACGACCGAGCCGTCGTCGAGCTCGACGCCCGCCGCCGTCACGGCGCGCACCCTCCGGCCGAGGCGCAGCTCGACCGAGCGGGACTCGAGCGTGTCGGCGGCGTAGCGGGCGGCGTCGGCGTCGAACGCCACGAGCAGGCGGTCGAGGGCGTCGACGAGGACGATACGGCCGCGCGTGCGGTCGAAGCGGAACCCGTCGTGGCGGACGGACACGTCGAGCAGCTCGGCGAGGGCACCGGCAACCTCGACCCCGGTCGGCCCGCCGCCCACCACGACGAAGGTGAGCGTCCCGTCGTCGGCGCGATCCGGACCGGCGTCGACCTCCTCGAGCCGGCGTAGGACGTGGTCGCGCAGGGCACGGGCGTCGGACAGGGTGTAGAGGGGACGGGCGTGCCGCTCGGCGCCCGCGATGCCGAAGAACCGGGCCGTCGCCCCGGTGGCCACGACCAGCGAGTCGAACGGCAGCGGGTTGCCCGCCTCGACGAGGACGAGCCTGCGCTCCCAGTCGACGCCGGTCACCGTGGCGTAGCGGAACGTCACGTTGGGGGCGCGCCCGAAGATGGCCCGGACGGGGTAGGCCACGTCACCGGGGTCGAGGCCGGCCGTCGCGACCTCGTAGAGGAGCGGTTGGAAAGTGTGGAAGTTGCGCCGGTCGACGACCGTCACCTCGACGGGCTGGCCGACGAGGGCGCGCGCGGTGTGCAGCCCTGCGAAGCCGGCGCCCACGACGACCACCCGGTGCACGGGTCCATGGTGGCACGGGCCGGGCTGCCGTCGGGCACGGGTGCGCCCGGTCGAGACGGACGGGGCCGTCAGCCGGCGACCGGTGCAGACGGGCCGTCGTCGCGCCGGTTCCGCCGCACCTCGAGGACGACGGCGGTCGCCAGGGCCACGAGGGCGCACGCCGCTCCGGCGAGACCGAGCGTGAGCGTCGACGGCCAGTACCACAGCACCACCCGGTGGCGGCCGGGTGGGACGCGTGCCTCGAGCATCATGCCCGCGTACCGTCTGAGGGCCAAGGGGCGCCCGTCGAGGGTGGCGTGCCACCCCGGCACGTCGGACAGGTGGAGCCGGAGCGCCGCGGGCACCGGCGTCGACACCGTGAGCGCCCAGCGCGACGGGCTCGGGTGGCGAACGGGCACGGGCGTGCCCGTCACTGCGTCGGCCGGGAACCCCCCCGCGACGAGCGGAGCCACGGTCGCCTGGCCGGCTCCGGGCACCTCCCACAGGGTCTCGTCGCCGAGCGTGCGCACGAGCCGGGTGCCCGGCGGCCCCGGCGTGCCCACCGGCTCGAGCACGTAGCGGACGCCGAACTCGCGGGCGACGGCTGTCGAGGTGACCACGGGGCAGAACAGGTTGAGCCCGAGGTCGCCCGGCGACGTCCGGGTGTCGGCCGCCCATGCCGTGAAGTACTCCTTGGGGAGGGCCGGGTCGTACACCTCGAGCTCGTGGACCCCGTAGACGCCGTTGTCGTTGGGCTGGATGCCGAGGTCGCACAGCGTCGCACCGAAGCCCACGACCGAGCTGCCGACCGACGCGGAGTAGGCGGCGAGGACCGGGGTCTGCGGCCACGACGTCGGGCTCGACTGGACCATGGGCGCGCCGGCGGCGAGCAGGTACCCGGTCTGCACGACGAGGAGCGCGACGCCGGCTGCGACGCCGGCACGCTTCGAGGCGCGTCCGGCGCCCGGGCGACGCGTCCGCCACCACAGCGCGCCCGTCGCCACCACGCCGACCACGACCTCGACGGTCGGCCACACGAAGCTGTGCGACCGGACCGCTCGTTGGCTGGCGGTGAGCCCTCCGCGGCCGAGGAGCCAGTCGAGCGCGACGACAGCGGTCGCCACCCCGAAGCCGCGACCGAGCCACCGCACGACGCTCCGACGGTCACGGTGGCGCACCACGGCGTCGAGCCCCACTCCGGCCAGGGCCGACACGGAGAGGGCGAGCGGCATGAGGCCGCGTGCCCACTGCACCTGGCCGACGAGGGGGATCGCCTGGACGACCCGGTCCGCCGGCTCGGAGAAGACGAGGAGCAGGCTCGCCACCGCCACCGTCGCGAGGCCCCACAGGGCCGGGTCGCGCCGGCGCAGCCCCAGGGCGACGGCGGCGAGCACCAGGGCGGCGGCGCCGACGTAGGCGGTCGTCTCGGGGTAGTAGATGCTGAGGCCGAAGATGGTGCGCCCCGCGATCGGGTGGCCGGCCGGAGCGATCGGGAGCCCGTCGAAGCCCTGGAACACGAGGTAGTTGAGCAGGTGGAGGGGGAAGGCCTGGCTGAACGTGGCCTTCGACCGGATCGAGTGGGACGTGACCTGCAGCGCGGGCAGGGCGAAAGGAAGGGCGAGGCCGACGCCGGCCGCCGCCCCGCCGGCGAGCCTGAGGCAGGGGCCGAGCACCGGTCCCTGCCCACCGAAGAGGCGTGTGCGCCCGGCGAGCACGACGGCGAAGAAGACGGCGACCGCCAGCGCCAGCACCGTGAACCCCTCGGGCTGGCCACCGAGCAGCGACCCCGCCACGCCGGCCGCCAGCCCGCAGGTGGCGAGCGACCGGTGCCGACCGCCCCGGACCGCGAGCAGGCCGAAGGCGAGGATCCAGCCGGCGAAGCTGAGCACCGAGACGAACGGGTACCCGAGCCAGCCGGCGAACGGCCCCGACAGCTCGAACAGGGTCCCCATCGTGGCCGCACCCAGCACACCGACCCGCAGCACGCGGCCGAGCACGTACATGCCCGTGCCGGCCACCGCCAGGTTGACCATGGCCGACACCGTGAAGGCGAGGCGCATCGGCGCCGCGTAGCCGACGACGGCGGCGAGGGAGAACGGCGCCGACTGCCAGTTGGACGCCAAGGGGACGCCGAGGCCCCCGTAGGGGTTCCACAGGGGCAGGTGACCGGCGTGGACCTGCTGCCAGGCCATCGTGCTCCAGGGCATCAGCGAGTTGACCAGGTCCGAGTTGATCTCGTACCGCGGGTGGACGCCGGGGACGGCCGTCAGCCCGTGGAAAGCCAGCTGGTCGAACGGGCCGAGGTGCACGCCGTGGAGGAGCGCGGGGACGAGCACGGCGATGCCGGCGACGACGACCCAGGCGACGCCCAGGGCGTCGGGCAGCCAGCGGGGGCGCCGGCCCCCCGGGTGGTCGCCTCCCCCGGGGTCCCGTGCCTCCCCGGAGCGGAGCGGGCGCCGCAGGCGTGGCTCGGTGGTCGTCACCGGCGCCGGGACGGGCCGGGCATCCTCCGGCGCTGCCGCAGCCGGCGGGCGAGCCCCATCCGGGCGACGTCGGCCAGGGCGGCGAGCCCCGACGACACCCGGACCTTCGACCCGGGGACGTCGCGCCACGACTCGAGGGGGACTTCGACGAAGGTGTCGGGGCCGAGCCCGGCGCACGACCCCTCGCCGTCGAAGAGCCGCTGGAGCAGGAGCACGTCGAACGACCACCCGGACGAGAACGGGCGCTCGAGGGCGGCGGCGAGCTCGGGGGTGGCCCGGAAGACCTTCGCTCCGCACTGCGTGTCGTAGACGGCGACCCCGAGGGCCAGGGAGGCGACCGTGGCGAAGATCCGGCCGGTGTAGTGGCGCAGGGCGCGCCGTTCGATGCTGCTGCCCAGTCGGGCGACCCGGGCGCCGAGGGCCCCGTTGAGCGTCGGGTCGCCGCACAAGGTGCGGACCAGGCGGACGAGCTCGGACGGCGGGGTCGCCAGGTCGGCGTCGTAGTAGCCGACCACGGTGGCACCGGCGCCGACGGCGTGGCGCATCCCCAGCCGGACGGCTTCGGCCTTGCCCTTGTTGTGGTCGAGGGCGAGGACGTCGACGGCGGCCGACGAGGCGGCGAGGCCCTCGAGGACGGCACGCGTTCCGTCGGTGGAGCCGTCGTCGACGAAGAGCAGCGTGGCGACGCCGGAGGCGGCGAGCTCGGCGAACCCGTCGACGTCGAGGCGCTCGGCCTCGTTGTAGCAGGGGACGACCACCGTGACGCCCGGGCGCGGGCGGACGTCGGCGCTGCCGTTCGCTCGGCCCCCTGCGCCTCCCCGGGCACCCCCCACGGGGGTAGCGTACCGAGCGGGCTGCGTTCGCGCCCTCCCGACGGCGTGATCGGCTCGAAGTGGCAGCCTGGCTGACGGGAGTCGCGGACGGGCTGACGGACGCCACAGCACGGACGGGCTGACGGCACAGCACGGCACAGCACGGACGGGCTGACGGCACAGCACGGCACAGCACGGCACAGCACGGACGGGCTGACGGACGGCACGCACCACACAGCACCGGCACCCCGCTCGGGGACCGGTGGGACGGGGGTTGCTCGGGTGACGGAGGGGGTCGACAGGTTCACGCGGCGGCGGCTGCTCGAGGTGGCCGCCCTCGGAGCCGTCGGTGCCGGCCTGTCGGCGTGCGGGTCCGGGGCTGCCGTCCTGTCGACCTCCCGCGTCGCGGCGGGGCTGCCGCGACGAGTCCTGGTCACCGTCGCCCACGCCGACGACGACCTGCTCTTCATGAGCCCGGACATCTACTCGCTCGTGCGCGCCGGCGCCTCCCTCCGAGTCGTGTACCTGACCACCGGTGACGCCGGGCTCGGCTCCGCCTACTGGCACCTGCGCGACGAGGGGGCCAAGGCGGCCACGGCCGAGATGGCCGGCGTGGCCAGCCGCTGGGAGCGGGCGTCGCTCGGGGCCGGCGGCTCCTCCCTGGCCCTCGAGACGCTGGTCGGGGCGCCCCGGGTCAGCATCGTCTTCATGCGCCTGCCGGACGGCAACGTCGACGGTTCCGGCTGGCCCGACACGCACTTCCAGAGCCTCATGAAGCTGTGGCAGGGGACCATCCCGACGATCACCAGCACCGACGGCACGACGTACACGAAGGGCCAGCTGATCGCCACGATCGCCGCGCTGGTCCGGCGGTTCTCCCCCGACGCCGTCTACACGCAGGACTTCCTCGGCACGTTCGGCGACGGCGACCACTCGGACCACGTCGCGACCGGCTACCTCACCGAGCGTGCGGCGCGTGCCGTCCCCGGGCGCTCCCCGCTCGTGCTCGGCTACCAGGGGTACCCGGTGCGCCTGCTGCCCCCCAACGTCACCGGGTCGCTGCTCGTCGCCAAGGAGCGGGCCTTCGAGGTGTACTCGACGTACGACAGCCACGGCTGCCGGCCCCTCGCCGCGTGCTTCGCCCCGGGCTTCCTCGCCGACACCTACGGCAGCTGGCTGCTCCGGCAGTACGTGGTGGCGAAGATGCCCGCCGGCTCGTCCGCCGCCGAGCCGGTCGCGACCTGAGCCCGACCTACGGAGCTGACGGTGCGACCGGGCCCGGGTGGCGCGCCCCCGTCTGGCGTCGGCGTCGCACGTCGACGACGACGGCGGCCACCAGGGCGGCCGCGGCCAGCACAGCGAGGAGGATCCCGACGGTGAACGTCTTCGGCCAGTAGGTGACGACGACCGTGTGGCGCCCCGCCGGCACGCGGGCCTCGAGCATGACGTCCTCGTACGGCCGCAGGGGCACGGGGCGGCCGTCGACAGTCGCCCGCCAGCCGGGCACGTCGGTCAGGTGGAGGCGCAGCAGCTCCGGGCGCGCCGCGTCGGTGACGATCTTCCACGTCGACGGGCTCGGCTGCGTGACGGGGACTGGCCTCCCCGCTGCGGTCCTCCCGGTTGAGCCCGGACCGGCGTCGACCAGCGTGGCGGCGCTGGCCCCGGGCACCCGGTAGAGGTCCTCGGCGGCCGCACCCGCCCCGATGGTCTCCACGAGCACCGTGCCGGTCGGGGCGGGCGTACCGCGCGCCGTCAGCACGTAGCCGACCCCGAAGCGGCGCGCCAGCGCCGCGGAGGTCACCGCCGGGCAGAACGTCGAGATCTGCGGCTCGCCGCCCGACCGTCCCGTCGCCGTCTGCCATGCCGCGAAGTAGCGGCGGGTGAGCATGGGGTCGTAGACGGCGAGCTCGTGCACGCCGACCATGCTGTTCGTGTCGGGAAGGATGCCGAGGCCGGGGGTCCCGAGGCAGGTGCCGTCGCCGAGGCCCACGACGGCGGACCCGACGGTGCGGGCCAGCGTGCGCACGGCTGGGGTCGCCGTCGACGGCGTGGGGCTCGAGGCCCACACCGGGGCGCTCTGTGCCACCAGGTAGGCGCTCTGGCACACGACGAGGACGGCGGCGGCGATCGTCCCGAGGCGCCGGCCCCGCGAGGGAGGAGGGCCGACAGGGTGCTCGGCGGGCGGTCCGGGACCACGGCCGGCCGCGGCCATGGTGCCGATCGGGCCGGCGGTCACCAGCAGGTCGCCGCTGCGGGCGCGCGCCTCCGCCGTCGCCGTGGCTCCGGTCCCGGTGCCGGCGAAGCGGAGGAGGTCGGCGGCGCCCCGGGGCACGGCGACCGCCGGGCGGTCGGGTGGGACGTGCACGGGTCCCGTGTGCTGCCCGCGCCGCGCCGCCACGAGGAGCCCGGCGGCGACGAGCAGGCCGGCTCCGGCGTCCGCGAGCTCCCACGCCAGCGCGTGGGCGCCGAACGACGCGGGGACGGGCCCGGCGAGGAGGCGGACGACCGGGGGGACCTTCGGTGACGAGACGGCCAGGCCGACCAGCGCCACGGCGTACGCCGCGCACCCGGCGGCGACGGCGCGCACGGTCCCCGGGTGCCACCACCGGCTGCGCACCTCCTCGAGCCCTGCCGCCGCCAGGACGGCGACGACGAAGGCCAGCACCGTCAGGGCGCGTGGCCACCGCACGGCGTGCAGCGCGGGGAGCTTCTCGGCGAGCGAGATCGCCGTGGGCGAGGCGGCGAGCACCCCCGAGAGCAGACCGAGGACGCCGAGGGCGACGAAGGGCGGCTCGCGCCGCCGAGCGACGAGGCCGACCACGGCCAGCACCACGACCACCGTCCCGAGCGTCGCGTAGAGCTCGAGCGGCAGGCCGTCGAAGCCGACGAAGACGTTGACCAGCCCGCGTGCCGAGAGCGCCTGCTCGCCGTTGAGCGCGGTGCCGCCCCGGCTCCGGACCGACCCGGCGACGAGCTGCGCCCCGGGCAGCAGGAGGGGCGCGGCGAGGAAGGCTCCGGCCAGCGCCGACAGCGCCAGGTCCACCACGCAGCGGCCCGCGGCCCGCACGCCACGACGTGCAGCCGCGAGCCCCAGCAGCACCGCGGCGAACACGACGGTGGACACGCCGAGGAGGACGAGGGCGTCGGGCTGTCCCGAGTACACGGCGAGGGCGAGGGCCACGGCGAGCCCGACGACCCCCGGGACGCGCCGTCGCCCGCGCACGACGAGGACGACGCCTGCGAGCACCCATCCGGACCACGCCAGCACCGAGGCGATGGGCCATCCCGTCCACCCGAAGAACGACCCGCTGAGCTCGAAGGCCACGCCGGCCAGGGCGGCCGCCACGACGCCCAGGCGGAGCACGCGCGCGAGCGCGTAGGCGCCGGTCCCCGCGACGACGACCGTGAGGAGCACCTGCACCGTGTACGCGTACGCGACCGGGAACGCGTAGCTCACCAGGGCGGGGAGGCTGAACGCCGACGACTGCCAGTTGAACGCCAGCGGGGTCCCGAGGGCGCTGTAGGGGTTCCACAACGGCAGGTGCCCGGCGTGGACCTGGTGCCAGGCAAGGGTCACCCACGGGATCATCTGGGTGAGCTGGTCGCTGTTCACCGCGCTGGCCCCTGCCGACGAGGCGTGCGCGTCGAGCCCGTAGGTGGCGAGGTAGCCGTACGGCCCCAGGGCCGCGCCGTGGGCGAGGGCGGGCACGAACGCGGCGAGCCCGACCAGGGCGACCCACGCCACGCCGAGGGCGTCGCCGACGCGGTTCGTCGCTCGCCCCTCGTGTGCCGGTCGGCGCCTCACGGCGGCTCACCCGCCGGTGCCGGGACGCGCCGGCGCCCCGAAGCCGGCTCCGGGGAGGCCCCCGCCTGGCGCGACAGTCGACCCTTCAGGCGCATGGCCCTGCGCTCGAGCAGGAACCACGACAGCGTCGTCATCGCCAGGGTCGAGGCGACGGCGACCACCACCCGGAGCGGGTAGCTCCAGCTCGACCCGACGTCGTGGACGACGTAGAAGAGCGGGAGGTGCCACACGTAGAAGCCGTAGGACACCATCCCCAACAGGACGAACGGCCGGAGCTCGAAGATCTTGCGGCCGCGCCACCGACCGTCGAGGATGCCGAGGAGGACGACGGCGCACGCCAGGTCGATGGCGTCGAACCCGCCGCGGTACAGGAAGGGCCCCGTCAGGCCGGTGAAGGGCAGGCACACGACGAGGAAGACGGCGCAGACGCTCGCGGCGAGCGGGACGAAGCGCTTGGGGGTCCGGCCGCGGATCCACAGGTGGGCGAGGAGCGCGCCCCACAGGATGGCGTCGGCGCGGCTCTGGGTCTGGTGGAACAGCGAGCACCACGAGTTGACGCCGGTGTAGCTGAGCCCCCGGTAGACGCCGATTGCGACGATCGCCCCCCCGATGACCGAGACCACCGTGCTGAGCCGTTGGCGGACGGTCAGGAAGGCGATCGTCAGCCAGGGCCAGAGGATGTAGAACTGCTCCTCGAACGAGAGCGACCAGAGGTGCTGGAAGCCCGGTGCGAGGTTGGCGCAGAAGGCGTTCGGCGACCGGGCCACGTAGTAGTTCGAGTAGTAGAAGAGCACCGACAGCAGGGAGGGGACGTAGCGGTGCGTCGCGGTCCCCATCGCGTAGCTGAAGATCGTCCAGGCGGCGAGCATGAAGAAGAGGGCGGGGACCAGTCGGAGGAAGCGCCTGCTGTAGAAGGAGGGCGTCGAGACGCGTCCCCGCCGTGCCTGCTCCCGGAGGAGCAGGAAGGTGATGAGGAAGCCGCTCAGGACGAAGAACGAGTCGAGGGAGACCGTCCCGCCGGGCACCACGATGAGCTGGGGGATCGGCAGGAAGATCTCCATGTGCGAGACGAACACGATGAGGACGGCGATCCCTCGCATGCCGTCGAAGCCGGGGACGTGCCCGAGGCCGCGCGCCACCGGCCCGTCGGGGGCGGGCGCCGGGACGGCGAGGTCGCGTCGGTCCCGCGTCACCGAGCGCCTCAGCTGCGGCAGCTGGAACACCCACGCCCTCCTTCGTCGCGCGCCGTCGGCGCGGGCCCGTCCGCCGACGGGGAGCTCGGTTGCCTCGGGGGCACGGCCCGCCCCCCGGTCAGCTCGCCGCATCGTGGGCCCACAGGGTCCAAGGGCCCCATGCTCCCACGCGGTGGAAGTCGGTGGTGACGACGCGGTCGGGAGCGGCGGGACCGAGCGGTGCCGCCGAGGCCGGGCTCGACGGCGCGTCGTACCGGGTGCTGAGCACCAAGAAGGCGTCCGCTGCCAGCTGGCGCGCCAGGCCCGACCCACGTGCGTTCGAGACGCCCGGGTCCATCTCGAGGTAGGTGCTGCCCGGGACGAGGTGGGGGAAGAGGAAGTAGAGGTCGGTGTCGTTGTAGTAGGCCGTTCGCAGGTCGGCCGGGCCGACGAAGAGGCGCTGGCCCGGGCGGGCCAGGTGGTCGAGGGTGCGCGCGAGCCCGGTGAGCGCTGCCACGTCGGCGGGTGAGCCGACGGGGAGGCTCCGACCCTGGTTGGTCACCGAGTAGGGCGGGCGCGTGTGGGGGAAGGCGCTCGCCTCGGCCCGGAAGAACTCCCCGTAGAGGGGCCCGGCGAGCACGTAGGCGGCCACCACGAGGAGCAGCGGGACGGCGGCGCTCCGGGCGACCGTCCGGAGCGAGGGCGCCCGCCGTCGCCAGGTGGTAGTCGGGGCGAGCAGGAGCGACGTGGGCAGGACGAAGCACGCCACCAGGCCGACGTGCACGAAGTCGCTGCGCTGGAACATCTCGGGGAGCAGGCCGAGGTCGAAGGCGAGCACGGAGAGCTGGACGGCGAGACCGGCGTCGGACCGCTTCCGGCGCAGGCGCACCAGCGACACGACCGTCCCCACCACGGCGACGGCGACGCACAGCGAGACGATGGCGAGCTGCTCCCAGCTGAGCGTCGAGAGCGGGACGCGACGTGCGGGCTCGCTCACGAAGATGGGCTGGAGGACCTCGTGCCGGAGCACGGCCGCAGGCCCGGCGCGCACGACGTTCACGACGACGGGGAGGAGCCCGGCAGCGACCCCTGCGAGCACCCGGGGCAACCGCCACGCCTGGGTGAGGAGGAGGGCGGCGAGGACCAGCACGACGGCGAGACCGAGGTCGAGCCGGCACCCGATGGCCAGCCCGAAGCACGCGCCGGCCACGACGTCCCGCGTCGTGCCGGCGCCCCGCTCCGTCGTGCCGGCGCCCCGCTCCGTCGGGACGGCGAGGAGCACGAGGGCGACCGAGGCGAAGGCGAGGGCGGCGAGCCACGCGTACGCCACGAGCCCGAGCAGGCCGGCGAAGAAGAGGACGGCGGTGCCGCCGGCGACCGCGGCGGCCGGCGCGCCGTGCCGCCGCCAGACCAGCGCGACGAGGCCCGCCACGATGACGGCCCGGTAGGCGAGGCCGACGAGCCGCTCGGTGGTCACGGTCACCCCGAGCACCTTGAAGGCGACGGCGAGGACCCAAAGGTTGACCGTGCCGTAGACCGAGGTGAACGCACGGTTCGGGACGGCTCCGTGGAGCATCTGGACCGGGTAGACGAGCAACGTGCCTTCGTCTTGTGGGACGACGGGCAGTCGGAGCTGGCCGGGAACGACGACGGCCAGGGTGGCGCCCACCACGGCGACGGCCACCACCAGCGCGGCGAGGTGCCACCGGTCGCGCGGGGCGTGCGCCGGACCAGGTCGGTCGTCCGTCCCGGGTGCGTGCCCCGCGTCGCCCCGGCGGTCGGCCGCACGCACGCTCACGTCCCCTTCTCCGGCGAGCAAGCCCGTCGTCCCCCCCTCGCAGCACGTACGGTGGCGCCGTGCGGCACGGGCCCCTGCCCTGGCCGTGACGTCGCCTGGAGAACCTACACGGTCGCCGACGGGTGCCGCGGACGCAAGGGGCGAGGAGAAGGCGCCCACGCTCCCGGACGGCTCCGACCGGACCGCACGGCGACGGGGTGTCGACTAGTGTGGCTCGCCCGGACCGGCGGCCGCAGACGGTGGGCACGCCCGACGAGCGACCGGGGGGCGAGTGGAGGTCACGACAGCGGAGGGGCCACCGTCGACGGGGTCCCGCGACACCGGGACGGACCCGGTCCGAAGGGCCCGGCTCCGCCGCACTCGGGCCTGGTCGCGGCGCGATGTCGCCGGGCTCGGGGCCGTCGTGGTCGTGGCGGTCCTGCTGCTGGTCCCGGCCCTCCTGCACGGACCCTTCCTCGGCCCCTACGGGCTGCTCGCCCAGCACGGGCTGCTCCGGCGCGCCGGCGTGGCGGCGCCCCCGAGCGGGAGCGACCTCGCCACCGAGATGCTCCCCTGGACGGCGCTCAACTGGACACAGGTCCACGCCGGCCACCTGCCCCTGTGGAACCCCTTGAGCGGCCTCGGCCTGCCCGAGGCGTTCAACTGGCAGTCGGCGCCGTTCGCCCTGCCCTCGCTGGTCGGCTACCTCCTGCCGTTGTCGCTGGCGTTCACGGGAGGGGTGCTCGTGAGCACCCTGGTCGCCGGCACCGGCATGTACGTGCTCGGGCGGACGCTCGGCCTCGGAGCCGCCGGCTGCGCGGCGGCCGGTGTGCTCTTCGAGGTCAGCGGTCCGCTGGTGGGGTGGTGGGGCTACCCGCTCGGTGCGGTCGTGACCTGGACCGGATGGGTCTTCGCCGGGGTCGTCCTCGTCGTCGAGGGTCGCCGCAGTGGCGGGGTCGTGCTCCTCGCCGTCTCGCTCGCCCTGTCCGTCTACGCGGGCAACCCCGAGAGCCTGATCGTCCTGTTGCCGCTCCTCGCGCTCTTCGCGCTCGCGCTCGTGGCGGCCCGCCTGCGGCGCTCCGGCCCGCGTGAGGCGGTCCGCGCCGTCGCCCGGCTTGGCGGTGCCGGGGTCGCCGGCGCAGCGCTCGCCGCACCGGTGCTCCTGCCGGGTGCCCAGCTGACCTCGGGCATCGAGCGGCTCTCCCGGGGCGGGGGCGCGCTCGCCCCGTCGCTCGTCTCGTACCTCGCCGTCCCCGGGGTCGAGGGCAAGGGCGCCCTCGTCGGCCTGTCCGCCGACGTGCAGGCCTACCTCGGCGTGGTGGTCGTCGCGCTCTGCGTCGTCGCCGTGGCCGCCAGGTGGCGTCGTGTGCCGGTGGCCGCCCTCGCCCTCGTCGGCGTGGTGTCGGTCGCCGTCGTCTTCGTGCCGGGCGTCGCCGGAGCCGCCTCGCACCTGCCGCTGTTGAGCACCGTCTACTGGACGCGGGTCCTCCTGCCGCTCGCCTTCGCGGCGGCGGGCCTGGCCGGGGTGGGGGTCGACGTCCTCTGCCGGCACCCGGACCGGCGCCTCGTCGCCCGCTCCCTCACCGGTGCGCTCGTGGTGCTCGGCGCGGGCGTCCTCGCCGTGCGGGTCGCCGACGCGCTGCACCGCTGGAGGCCCGGGCAGCCGATCCAGCCGACGGCGTTCACGTGGCCGGTCGTCTCGCTCGTCGCCGGGGTGGTGGCCGCCGCGCTCCTGTGGTGGGAGGTGCGCCGGAGCGGCTCGGGTCCGGCTCGCACTCGCCCGCCCGGGGCGAGCCCGACCCTCGCCGAGCGGGCGCGGACGGCGCTCGGGCGGTCCCCCGGGGTCGCCGCCGCCCTCGTGCTGGTCGCATCGGGGACGGCGTCGCTGCTCGCCGTCGGCGCCCCCGAGCTGTCGTCGGGACCGTCGTTCGTCCCCTCCACGCCGGCCGTCCGCTCCCTCGCCCGTGTCGTCGGCACGTCGACCGTGGGGTTCGGGCCGGGCGGCTGCGCGTTCGGGGCGGCGACGGTCGGCGTCCCGGCCGAGGCGAACGTCCTCTACGGCATCCACGAGGTCGCCCTGTACGACCCGATCGTCCCCGAGGCCTACTTCACGGCGTGGCGGGAGGCGACCGGCCAAGCCGGCGGTGTCCCGGCCTTCGCCTCCTTCTGCCCGGCGGTCACCACGCTGGCCGAGGCGCGACGGTTCGGGATCGGGTACGTGCTCGAGGCGCCTGGCGTGCCGGGGCCCCGGGGCGGGGCGTACGTCGGCACGTTCGCCGGCGAGGGCCTCTACCGCGTCCCCGGGGCTGGCGCGGCCGTCCTCGTGGCCGCACCGGGGCACGGGCAGCCCGCCGCCGGGGCCTCCGGGCACCCGGTGCCGGTGAGCATGCCGAACCCCTCGACGTGGCGGGTGGTCACGGACGCACCGGGCCCGACCGTCCTCCGCCTCCACCTCACGGACGTCCCCGGGTGGCGGGCGACCGTCGACGGGGCGCCCCTCACGCTCCGTCGGTGGTCCGGCCTGATGCTCGAGGCACGGCTGCCCCCGGGCCGGCACGTCGTCGTCGTCACCTACTGGCCGCGGCGGTTCTCGCTCGGCCTGGTCGCCGCCGCCCTCGCCGTGGCAGGCCTCGCGGCGTCGGTCTTCGTCGACGGGGCCCGGCGGCGTGCCCGCCGCCGACGCGCCGATGCGCCGGGCGACCGCTGACCGACGTCAGGCGCCGATACGGCCCTCGTCGTCGACCGGGGGGGTCGCCGCGTCGATCGTCGCCGCGTTGGCGATGGCCACGGCAGCCAGCTGGGAGCGCACGTTGAGCTTGCGCAGGACGGCCCGGATGTGCGTCCGCACGGTGGCCAGCGAGACCACCAGCTCGGTGGCGATGTCGGCGGCTCCCCACCCGGCGGTCAGGTAGTAGAGCACCCGACGCTCGCTGGCGGTGAGGCCGAGGAGCGCCTCGAAGCGCTCCGGCCGCTGGACCGGCCCCGGCGGCGGGGCCGGTCCGAGCCGACCCGGAGGGGCGGCGACGGCCTCGAGGTGGCCGCGGAGGTCGTCGGGCCCGAACAGCGCCTCGGCGCCCCGTTCGGTGGCCGCGGCGAGGGCGCCGGCACAGCCGCCGATGGCGACGACCGAGGGGCTGGTGGCGGTCGCGGCATCCGCGGCCCGCTGGCCCCGCTCCCACGAGCTCCCCGACCACGAGGTCCACGCCGGGTCGGCCGGGACGTCGTCGAGCACGACGACCACGACGTCGGGGCGCAGCGCGGCGAGGCGCCCGGCGAGTGCGTCGTCGTAGCCGATCGACGAGGTGGGCAGCCCGAGGTCGGTCGCCAGCTCCGCCGAGCGCGCGGCGAGCTGTTGGGAGCCGAGGCCGTCGCCCGTCGCCACGACCGCCACGGTGGCGAGCGGTCCCGGGGGGGCGGACGGCGACGCGACGCCCCGGGGGGCGGCGGCCGAGGGCCACCGCGAGCCGGTCAGGTTGTGGAGGAGGAGGTCGCGGCGGCGGGTCGTGCCGACGGGGGCAGGCGGTGTCGACGGTCGGAGCCGGTCGAGCGCCACCGCCGCCGATCCCGGTCGCGTCGCGCCCGGGCCCACGGCCCGGGCGACCGGCTCGTTGGCAGCGGGCACCGTCTCGAGCAGGCGTCGAGCGGCGAGCTCGGCGCTCCGGGCGCCCCGGGCGAGGGCCGCCGCCCCGGCCGTTGCGGGCCCGGGGTCGAGCACGGCCATGCCGACGGTGACGTCCACCGCCGCACGCCGGTGGCGCCCCCGGGTGCCGTCGGCGCGCGCGGCCTGGGCCACCCGCTGGGCGAGGACCCACGGGGGGACGGCGGCGGCGTCGGGGCCGAAGGCGACGAGGACGCACGAGGCGCTCGCCGGGCAGACGCGGTCCCCGCTCCGGACGGCGCGCTGCACCCGGTCGACGTCGAGCCCTCCGCACGCTGACGGGCGGCGTGCGCCGCCTGCCGGGGAGCCGCCCTCGGCGGGTGCCCGCCATGCCCGGACCAGCGCGACCGAGGTCGCGGACCAGGCCTCGGCCTCGTCGCCTGCCGTCGTCGCCGTTCCCACGTTGCGTGCCCCCTGCCGCTGTGGGGTCCTCGGTCCGACCCCCTTCACCTCCGGCTGCGTGCCGGTCACGCCACCGCAGCAGCCGGACCTCTTCCGGCGAGCGTGGCATGCCGAACGGCTCGAGCCGGCACGTCAGTGACCCAATGGTAACCGACGTCCGGCGACGACTCAATTCCTTATCGTCATTTTTGACGATCACGGACGAGGCGGGAGGGCCTCCCGACCAGCGCGGCGAGCACGTGCCGGGCCCAGCCCTGCTGGAGCGCCCCGTCGACGGCCAGGACGGTGCCGACGCCGAGGGCGGCTCCGGCGAGGGCGTCGGTCGGCAGGTGCCAGCGGAGGGCCAGCACCGTGTCGACGGCGAGGGCGGTGAGCACGACGGCGAGCGCGCCGACCGCCCAGCGCGCTCGCCGCGGCACCGCCAGCGCCCAGCAGGTCCCGACGGACGCGACCACCGTCACCGTGCCCGACGGGTAGGTGAGCTCCTCCTGGTACTGGCGGCCGACGAGGTGCTTCGCCACGAGCTCGCAGAGGGCGACGGCCACCAGCGGGCCGGCGAGGCAGGCGACGGCCCGGAGGCGGTCACGGCGGACGGCGACCACCGTGCCCACCAGGGTGCCACCGACCAGGACGGAGAGCGAGCCCAGGTGCGACAGGGCGATCATGACGCCCGAGTGGACGTCGGCCGGCTGCAGCCGGAACCCGAGGCGGTCGAGGGCGTTCGGCGCCGGCCGCAGGTGGAGGTAGACCCCGGCCAGGGCGACGGCCGCGAGCAGGCCGAGGCCGACGGCGCCCTCCGCACCGGGCCTCCCGGGGTCGTCCCGGCGAGCCTCTCGGCGCTGCGGCCCGGCGGGCGGGGTCACCGCCTCAGGCGAGCGAACGGAACCACGCAACGGTGGTGGCGAGCCCTTCGGCCAGGGGGACGGGCTCGACCCCGGGGAAGAGCGAGCAGAGGCGGGACCGGTCGGCCTGCGAGTCGTGCACGTCGCCCGGGCGGGGGTCGGTGTGCTCGCGGGCGACGGGGTGCCCGAGCACCTCTTCCAGCAGGTCCATCAGCTCGAGGAGGGACACCCGCGACCCGAAGGCGAGGTTGACGGGCCCGGGGGAGGTGACCCGCCGGCGCACCGCGTCGGCGATCACGGCGCTGACCGTGCCGACGTAGGTGAAGTCGCGCGTCTGGGCGCCGTCGCCGTGGACGGGCAGCGCCCGACCGGCGAGCGCGGCGTCGACGAAGGCGGGCACGACGGCGGCGTAGGCGTGGCCAGCCGGCTGCAGGGGGCCGAAGACGTTGAAGAAGCGGAAGGCGAGGACGTCGAGACCGAACGAACGGGCGTACGCCAGGGCGTACGCCTCGGTGGCCAGCTTGCTCGCCGCGTACGGGCTCACCGGCATCGTCGCCATGTCCTCGTGCTTGGGGAGCGCCGGGTTGGCGCCGTACACCGACGAGGACGACGCCACGACGACGTGGGGGCTGCCGTGGCGCCGGGCGGCCTCGAGGACCGTCATCGTCCCCGTGGCGTTCGTCCGGTGCGACGCCATCGGGTCCACCAGCGACCGGGGCACCGAGGG
Source organism: uncultured Acidimicrobiaceae bacterium (assembly GCA_964610905.1). Taxonomy (GTDB): domain Bacteria; phylum Actinomycetota; class Acidimicrobiia; order Acidimicrobiales; family RAAP-2; genus JAJZJT01. The sequence goes on along the minus strand of CAZSYT010000013.1, from coordinate 24,086 downwards.
CCGGGCGGCCAGGTGGACGACGGCGGTGGCGTCGGGCAGGACGGCGTCGAGGGAGTCCTCGTCGAGGATCGACCCCTCGACGAGCTCGACGCCGCCGACGCCGGCGAGGTTCGCCTTGTCGCCGGTGGAGAGGTCGTCGAGGGCGACCACGCGGTCGGCGACGCCCTCCTCGACCAGGGCGCGGCACAGGTTGGCGCCGATGAACCCGGCACCCCCGGTGACGACGACCTTCACCCGCACACCACCGGACGGCGTCGGAGCGGGCTGCGCCTCGCGGGGCTGCCGGTCACAGCCGCTCGACCTGGGGGCCGCGCAGCCGGTTGCGGGTGTCGAGCACGTAGCGGGCGTGGCGGGCCACGAGCTCGTAGTCGAAGGCGTCGTGGTCGGTCACGAGCACCACGGCGTCCGCCGCCTCGACCTCCTCCGCCGATGCGTCGACGAGCGGGTGGGAGGTGGCGCCGGGAGCGAGGTGGGGGTCGGCGACCCGGACCTCGGCACCGAGGGCGGCCAACGTGCGGGCGATCACCTCACCGGGCGCCTCGCGGGCGTCACCCGTGTTCCGCTTGTAGGCGAGCCCGAGGAGCAGGACGCGCGAGCCGTTGACCGAGCGCCGCTGCCGGTTGAAGGCGAGCGTCAGGCGGCGCACGACGTAGTCGGGCATGTGCTCGTTGACGTCGTTGGCCAGCTCGACGAACCGGAACGGCTGGCCGAGGCTCCGGCGCACCTTCCACGACAGGTAGCTCGGGTCGATGGGCAGGCAGTGCCCTCCGACGCCGGGCCCGGGCGTGAAGCGCAGGTAGCCGAACGGCTTGGTGGAGGCGGCGTCGATGGCCTCCCACACGTCGATGTCGAGCGCCTCGGCGAACATGGCGAGCTCGTTGACCAACGCGATGTTGACGTGGCGGAAGGTGTTCTCGAGCAGCTTGGTCAGCTCCGCCTCGCGCGTGCCCGACACGGGCACGGTGCGCTCGACCAGGGCGTCGAAGAAGGAGCGAACCGCGTCGAGCGAACGCTCGTCGATCCCCGAGACGACCTTCGGGGTGTTCTCGAAGCGCCACGTCGCGTTGCCCGGGTCGATCCGCTCGGGACTGTAGCCGAGCTGGAAGTCGCGCCCGGCGACCAGCCCCGAGCCGGCCTCGAGGATCGGGCCGACCAGCTCCTCGGTCGTGCCCGGGTAGGTGGTCGACTCGAGGATCACCGTGGCGCCGGGGCGCAGCGACGCCGCCAGCATGGCGGCCGCCTGCTCGACGTAGCCGAGGTTCGGGTTGCCGTCGGTCAGTGGCGTGGGGACGTCGATGACCGCCACGTCGAAACCGGCGGCCCGGGACGGGTCGTCGGTCGGCTCGTACCGCCCCGAGGCCAGTGCGGCGGCGAGCCGCTCGTCGCTGATGTCCTCGACGAAGGACTCGCCGGCGGAGAGCCGCTTGACGCGGGCCGTGTCGAGGTCGAAGCCCACCACCGAGAACCCCGCCTCGACGGCCCGCATGGCCAGGGGGAGCCCCACGTAGCCCTGACCCACGACGACGAGCATGCGGGTCGCGCCGCCCGACGGCCCGTCCGGGATCGTCGCCTCGCTCATGCCAGCACCGAGTCCGGGTCGTGGCTCCCACGGGCCCGGGCCTCGAGCGCCGAGCGGGGCGCCGACTCGTCGAGCTCTGCGGCCTCGGGGGCCGGGCCCTCGGCGCCGGCCCGGGGGAGCGCGGCCGTGAAGAGCAGGGAGCGGACCGACGACGCGTTGCGGTGCTCGGCGGCCGCCGCGAGCGATGCCATGTCGGCGTCGAGGACGTCGCGGGGTGCGGCGATGGGGACGAGCCGGTAGATGAAGGGGTGCTCGGTCTTCAAGACCTGCTCGTCGGGCGTGCGCAGCTCCTCCTCGAGCTTCTCGCCCGGACGCGTGCCGACGACCTCGATCTTGATGTCCTCGTCGACCCGGAAGCCCGACAGCTCGATCATCCGCCGCGCGAGGTCCATGATGCGCACCGGCTCGCCCATCTCGAGCATGAAGATCTCGCCGCCGCGCGAGAGCACCGACGACTGCAGGACGAGCTGGACGGCCTCCTCGACGCTCATGAAGAACCGGGTCATCCTGGCGTCGGTGACCGTCACGGGCCCGCCGGTGGCGATCTGGCGGGAGAACGTCGGGATGACGCTTCCCCGGCTCCCGAGCACGTTCCCGAAGCGGACGGCGCAGTACGAGGCGCTGGCGGGGGCCTGGGCCAGCACGAGCTGCTCGGCGAGACGCTTGGACGCCCCCATGACGCTGGAGGGCCGGACCGCCTTGTCGGTCGAGATGAGCACGAAGCGGTCGGCGCCCACGGCTGCTGCCGCCTCGACGACGTTGAGGGTGCCGAAGACGTTCGTCTTCGCCGCCTCCATCGGGTGGCTCTCGAGCACGGGCACGTGCTTGTGGGCGGCCGCGTGGAAGACCACTTCGGGACGGTGCTCGGTGAAGGCCTCGAAGAGCGACGCCCGGTCGGCGATGTCGACCAGCGCCTGGCAGCACGGTCCTGCGATGGTCGCCGCCGTGTCGTGCAGGTGCGTCTCGTCGTGGTCGAGCAGCACGAGCGTCGCCGGCTCGAAGCGGGCCACCTGGCGGCAGATCTCCGAGCCGATCGACCCACCGGCCCCGGTGACCAGCACCCGCTTGCCGGCGAGCGACCGCCGGACGCCCTCGAGGTCGGTGGCGACCGGCGTCCGGCCGAGCAGGTCCTCGATGCGGGGCTCGCGCGCGCGGCGGATTGCGGCCATGTGGGCAGGCCCGCTCACGATGTCGTGGACGGTCGGGAGCACCTTCATGGAGATCCCGGCGTCCTCGGCGGCGTGGAGGACCTCGGCGACCAGCTCCGGTGGCGCCGACGGGATGGCCAGGAGCACCTGCTGGAGCGTGTACCGGCTCGCGGCAGCGGGGATGTCCCTGATGCTGCCGACCACCGGGACGCCCATCAGCGAGAGCCCGTGGGCGGACTCGTCGTTGTCGAAGACGGCGACCGGGACGAGGCCGGCGTCGGGGCACCGGAGCATCTCGCGGATCGCGGAGGCACCCGTGTCGCGGCTGCCCACGACGGCGACGCGGAGCCCCATGCGCCTCGAGCCGCGTTGCCAGGCGAACAAGCGCGAGTGGAAGCGCAGCACGCCCATCCCGAGCGTCGAGAAGACGAGCCCGGCGAGGATCACGCTGAGCGGCACCGGCTCGAGGCGGACGGCGTGCCCGAGCGGGTAGAGGGCGGAGAGGACGACGGCGACGGTCGCCGCCGCCACCGTCATCTGCCGGGCCTCCTCCACCCCGGCGTGGCGCCACATCCGCCCGTACAGCCCGAAGAGGTGGTTGGCGACCAACGTGAGGACGACCGTCAGGGCCACGAAGACGACGAAGTGCTGGTAGTAGTCGGTCGGCGCCTGGTTGCGGAAGTAGATGAGCTCGGCGGTGCCGTAGCCGGCGACCACCCAGGCGACGTCGAGCAGCATGAAGAGCAGGCGCGCCCGGACGCGGCTGGCGGCGACCGCCACCCGCCGCGACGCGTTCGCCGCCCGCCTCCGCTCGTGCTGCGCGCCCTGCCGCTCGTCCACGTCCTCAGGCCCCTCGTCTGACGTCGCCGTCGTCATCCACTCCGCCCCCGTCTCTCCCCGGTTCTTGCACGCCCGTCCTGTCTGGACCGTGCCCCGTCACGTGCTCGAAGTGCACCGGACGGCCGGGGTGTCGGCTCGGACGTCCACGCGACCTGGCCGACACGTCGCTGCCCGCCAGTCCCGCTCGCCCGGAGCGCCGCCATTCCCTCGTCGTCCCCCGCAACCCCCTGCCCAAGCGTCTCGCCCCTCGTCGACTCGCCCCGGCGTCGTGGCGAACGCGCTACCACGTCCGGACCAGCGTCCCCAGCCGATGTGCCGACACGCGCCGACACGGTCCCCGAGGCTAGAGGAGGCCCGCCGGACAGGCATCATCACTATTGACGAACTACTATCGGCGCGCCGAGCCGTTCTCCTGAAGCCCGCTGAGGATCGCCTGGAGCCCGCTGTGGGCTCGGGGCGGGTCGCGCACGCTCGCCGATCGCGCGCTGTTCGACCGCGGCCGCGCGATGGTATCGTGCGCCGCTCACCACCGATTCCGGAAACGGGGGAACGATGGAGCCGATCGACTACGGCGGCGCGCTGGCGAGGGGCTGGCGCCTCCTCGCGGTGCTGGGCGTCCTCGGGCTCCTGGCCGGCCTGGTTGCCTCCCGAGGGGCCTCGACGGCGTCGGTGCAGTGGAAGACCACGTCGCAGGTGGGAGCCGTCCCGTCCACGGCCAGCGCCGCGGCCGGGCCCTTCGCCGGTGGGCTCACCACCAGCCAGATCCTCTTCGTGGCATCCAGCGAGTCGGTGATGAGGCTCGCGGCCAAGCAGGCGGGGCTCACCGAGCCGACGACCTCGGTGCGAGCGAGCATCGCGCTCAGCGCGTCGGCGTCGGGCCCCGCGGCCTCGGCGGCGGCGTCGTCGTCGGGCCCCCCGCCCGGCGTGGTCACCGTGACCGTCCGGCAGGGCAGCGCGGCCCAGTCGGCGGCCTTGAACAACGCCTTCGACCTCGTCCTCGAGGAGACCCTGGTCGCGGCGTCGCAGCAGGCTGAGCAGACAGCGGTCAACCAGGTCCAGACGGCGATCAGCAACGTGCAGGCGAGGGTGAAGTCGCTGAGCGCCACCAACCCGACGCTCGCCGGAGCGCTCGAGAGCCAGGTGGCCACGCTCGCGGCGAAGGAGGCCGCCCTCATCTCCACGCCGACGGACCCGGGCTTCGTCGTCCTGCAGTCGGCCAACGCAGCCCAGGCGACCAAGTCCGGCGGGTCGAGCCTGACGAGCAGCCGACCGGTGCGCGCCCTCGGGGGCCTGGTCGTCGGCCTCATCGTCGCCGCCCTCGTCATCCTCGCCATCGAGGCCCTCGACAAGCGGCTTCGGAGCAGCCGTCGCACCGAGCGGTCGTTCGGGTACCCGGTCGTCGCCGAGATCCCCGACTCCTCGTCGCCGTCGGCTGAGGCCTACCGGATGCTGCGCCTGTCGCTGCTCCACGAGCCGTTCCCCGAGCCCGACGCGGCTACCTCGTCCGACCCCGTCGTCGCGGCCGACGACGGCGACCTGTGGGCCGAGGCGCTCGCCAACGGAGGCGCCTCGAGGTCCGCCGGCTCGGTGGCACCCGCAGTCCGCAGGGAGCAGCGGCGTCGTCAGATCGTCCTGGTCGTCTCGCCGGGCGAGGAGCCGACACGACCCTTCGTGGCGGCGAACCTGGCGGCTGCCTGTGCCGAGGCCGGGCAGCGCGTCGCGGTCATCAGCACGGTCGACGTGGGCAGCGTCGCGAGCGCGGTGCCTTCGCACACCGGAGAGGTCCGTCCCGCCGACGTCGAGGCGCGCCTCGAAGGGTCGTCGGTCGAGCGGGTCTACCGCCTCTCGCTCGGTCACTTCCTGGCCAACCCAGGACAGGTGGTGACCCGTGCCCCGGCCGTGCTCGACGCACTGCGGTCGCTCGTCGACGTCGTCATCGTCGAGGTCCCGCCCTTCCTCACCGTCCACCATGGCGAGGGCTTGGCGCACGACGCGGACGTCGTGCTCACCGTCGCCGAGACGAACGTGACGACGACGGACGAGGCAGCTCGGATGGGCCGCCTGCTGCGCCGGTTGGACGCGCCGGTGCTGGGCGTGGTGCTCACCAACGTCCACGTGAAGGCGGCAGCACCCGCCCGAGGCGAGCCGGACGACGAGCCGGACGACGAGCTGGACGGGCCCCACGCCGAACAGCCCGAGGTCGGGGTCGCGGCAGGGCCCTTCGCGGGGCTCCCGAGCTTCGAGCCTCCGGCGGACGGCTGAGCCGGGGCACGGTGCCCGGGGCGAGGGGCTCGAGGTAGGGATCCGGTGCCGACGAACGGAATCCCTCCGTCCCAACCCGTCGTCGCGCTCTTCGTCGCGCTCGTCCTCTTCCTCGTCGGCAGGGTCATCATCCGACGCGTCGCCGACGCCGAGCGGGACCCCTGGCTGGGCAAGGCCCTGACCGTCTGCCTCCTGCTCCACCTCGCAGCTGCGCCGGGGCAAATCTGGGTCGTCGACCACCTCTACCACGGCGTGGGCGACTTCAACGGGTACGTCCACCAGGCCGACGTGCTGGCTCCGGGGTTCCGCCACCTCGACTTCTCGATCGCGCAGGCCCATCTGAAGCGGATCGTCTCCGACGGCAGCCTGTCCATCTTCGCGGGCGTCGTCTTCGCCATCATCGGGGCGAACGAGCTGGGCGGCTTCTTCGTCTTCGCCTTCCTCTCGTTCGTGGGCATCGTGTACTTCTACCGTGCGTTCCTCATGACGTTCGGTGGCGCCGGCAAGCGCCGCTACGGCTACCTGCTCTTCTTCCTCCCGACGCTCATCTTCTGGACCTCGGACGTCAGCAAGGAGGCGCTCATGACCTTCTTGCTGGGCATGGCCGCCTACGGATCGGCCCGCGTCCTCACGAACCGCAGCGGCGGCTACACGCTCATCCTGGTGGCGACGGTGGGCGGCGCCTTCATCCGCCCGAACGAGCTCGTGCTGGCGCTCGGGGGCTTCGTCGTCGCCATGCTCATCCGTCCGGTACCGCCCGGGTCGCGCTTCGAGGGGCCCCGGCGCACGGCCGGGCTGGTCTTCCTCGGGGCGCTCTTCGCCGTGGCGACCGTCGTGACGCTCAAGTTCCTCCCGGCCAACCACGGCTCCCTCTCGCTCACCACCATCGCAAAGGACAACGGGATCGGCAGCGGCGCCGGCTTCAACAGCAGCCTGCAGGGGTACTCACCGAGCATTGCCGCCTACCCCAAGGACGTGTACTGGGTCCTCTTCGACCCTCTGCCGTTCAACGCCCACAGCGGCAGCCAGTACCTCGCCGCTGCCGAGAACACCGTCATCCTCGGCGTCGTCCTCTCCTCGTGGCGACGCCTGCGGATCCTCCCGCGGGCGATGCTCGCCCGACCGTACGTCGCCCTGTGCCTCGCCTTCAGCGTCACGTTCCTCTACTTCTTCGCGGCGCTCAGCAACCTCGGTCTCATCGACCGCGAGCGCACGGTGATGCTGCCGTACCTGCTGGTCGTCCTGGCGCTCCCGCGTGGGCCGAAGGACAAGCCTCCCCGCTACGTCTGGGAGCTGCGTCGACGCGACCGCTTGGCCCTGCGCCGCCGCCGTTCCGCCGTGCCCGCCCGGTCGCGGTCGCCCGTCGGGCAGCGACGTCCCGTCGAGACGGGAGGGCGTCCCTAGCGGGCGGCGCGTCCCCGCCGCCGGAGACGGGGACGATCGTCGGTGAGCAAGCTGCGGAGGAGCTCGTCCCACTGGTCGACCATGCGCTCGGTGGAGAACTGCTCGGTGCACCGCCGGATGGCCGCGGCACCCATCCCGGTGCGGAGGGACGCGTCGCCGAGCAGCTTCGACGCCCCGGCGGCGAGCGACACGACGTCGTCGTCGACGACCAGCCCGGTCTCGCCGTCGGCCACGATGGTGCGGACGCCAGGTACGTCTGTCGCCACCGCAGGGACACCCGTCAGCCCCGCCTCGATCAGGACCCCCGGCATGCCCTCACCGGCGGGTGCGCTCGGGAACACGAACACGTCGACGCCGCGGAGGACGTCGGGGACGTCCTGGCGTTGGCCCAGCAGCTCGACGCCGGCCGTCTTGGCCGGTCCCTCGAGGGCGGCCCTGAGTGGGCCGTCGCCGGCGATGATGGCGCGGCCCCGGAACCCCTGGTCGCGGAGCACGGCGACGACGTCGACGAATCGGTCGGGACGCTTCTGGACGGTGAGGGCACCCACGAAGGCGACGACGGGCTCGTTCCGTGCAGCGGCCTGGTCGAGGGGTGCGGGATGGAAGATCGCCGGGTCGCGCCCGTTCGGGATCATCGTGGCGATCGCCGGGTCGACGTCGAAGCAGGTGATGCACTCGTCGAGGACCTCGTGGCCGACGGCGGCGATCCGGTCCGCCCGCGCCATCAGTCGCTTCCACCGGCGCACGTGCCGCCGGTCCGACGGCCCGCTGTAGGTACCGATCACGCAGTAGACGAGCGGTCGGTGCGCACCGATCATGGCGGGCACCAGGCTCTTGAAGGGGTCGCCGCCGTGGGCCACCACGATCGACGGGTCGGCCCTGCGGACGAAGGAGCCGACCTGCTGCCACAGCGCCGGGTGGAGGCCCACCGCCGGAACGCCGCGGGTCCGGTGCCCGAGGCTCACGTCGGCCCGCACCTCGGGCGTCCCGTCGAAGAGGCAGAGCAGCTGGTGGCGGACCGGCTGGGTGGGCACCCGAGCAGCCGCGGCCCGCAGGTTCAGATGGTCGACCAGCTCACGGGCGGCACGCTGCGCGCCGCGTCCACGCGGCGTGGGGATCACGTGGAGGACGAGAGCCTCCCCACGTCCGCGCTCTGACATCGATCGACCCCCTCCATCCCGGCCGAGCGGGCGAACCTGAGCGGTTTCGGCGCCGCGGTCGGTCTGGCACCTCCGCAGGATGCTAGCAGCCACGTGGAGGACATCCGCTACGATGCCTCGCACCCGGTCCCGGCTCGAGGGACCCGAACACCGGGTCGGGACGGTGCGCTCGGGGCCGACCCCGTGGTGCAGCCATGCGAACGTTGGTCGTCGCCGATGAGTACCCGTGGCCGCTCGCGAGCGGTTCGCGCCTGCGCCTCGACGCCGTCCTCGCCGGGCTGGCCCGGTGCGGGCCCGTCGACCTGGTGAGCGTGGTCCCCGAGCGACGGGGCGACCTCGAGGCTCCGAGCGACGCGGTCCGCCGGACGACGCTCGTCCGCGTCCCCGGTGCCCGGGCTGCCACCGTCCTGCCCGCGCGGTGCCTGTTCCCCCGCGACGTCCGAGGCTGGTGGGGCCCCGGGGTCGCCCGCGACGTGCGCGCCGCCGTGGTCGAGGGGCTCGGTGGGCACGGCCAGTGCCTCGGTACACCGTGGGACGCCTACGACCTGCTCTGGTGGTCGGGCGTGCACGCCTGGGTCGCCGCCGGCATGCCCGCGGCGGGCCGACCGCCGGCGGTGCTCGACGTCGACGACCTCGACGACGAGAAGATCCTCGGCCGTCTCCCGGTCCGTCCGGCGACCGGCGCCCGCTCGGGAGCGCTGCCACCGCTCGCGGTCGCCCGGCGCGCCGCTGCGTGGGCGTCGGCGCGAGCCGAGGTCGTCCGGTGGCGGCACCTCTACCGGCTGACCGGACGCGCTCGCCTGGTCGCCGTGGTCTGCAGCGAACTCGATGCCGCCCGAGCCGCCGTGAAGGGCTTCGCCCGCGTCGAGGTCGTCCCCAACGGGTACCCGGTCCCGGCGGTCCCGGCGGGCAGGACCGTCGTCGGCGACCACCCGACGGTGCTCTTCGCCGGGACGCTGCGCTACCCGCCGAACGCCGACGGGGCCCGCTGGCTGGTCGAGCGGGTGGCGCCTCTGCTCGGCGCCCGGGTGCCGGGGCTCCGCGTCCGCCTCGTCGGACGCCACGAGCCCTCCCAGCGGTCGCTCGACGACCCGCCGCAGGTCACCCTGGTCGGCCCGGTGGACGACATGGCCGCCGAACTGGCCCGAGCGGACGTCGTCGCCGTCCCCCTCCGCTACGGCAGCGGGACCCGGCTGAAGGTCCTCGAGGCGTTCGCCCACCGGGTGCCCGTGGTCTCCACGACGCTCGGCGCCGAGGGCCTCGACGTCACCGACGGGGTCCACCTCCTCCTCGCCGACGACCCCGACGCCTTCGCGTCGGCGGTGGCGCGGGTGGTCGGCGACGACGGGCTCCGCCGGCGGGTGGTCGACGCGGCCGAAGCCCACTACCGTGCCCGGTTCCGCTCCGAGCTCGTCGGGGAGCGCGTCGCTGCCCTGGCGCGCCAGGTGGCCGGCACCGAGGTCGGCGCGGCAGGTGCCAGGTGAAGGCCCTCTTCGTCGCCGAGAACCTCCCGTGGCCGGCGCCGGGTGGCGGGCTGATCCGTCTGGCTCGGGCCATCGAGGCCGTCGCCTCGGTCACCGAGCTCGACCTCTTCGCCTGTGTCGACGTCCGTCGGCGGACCCCGACGGTGCCCCCGGGGATCCCGCTGCGCCGCTGGTCGGCCGTCCCCTACCCCCAGGCGCCGCACGCCCTCCGTTGGCGCTCCGAGTGGCTGCTCTGGGGGGGGCTCCCCATCGAGGTGGCGATGCTCCGCTCGGACCCGGGACCTCGACGGGCCCTCGAAGCGTGGGCCGAGGCGGACTACGACGTCGTCTGGTTCTCGACGGCGGCCATGTACGAGTGGACGGGCCGGCCGCACCTCGGCCCGACCGTCGTCGACCTGATGGACCTGGAGGACGTCAAGGCCGGCCTGCGGGCGGAGCTCCTCGCCGACGGTGCAGGCGCACCGTGGAGCGCCGAGGGCCTGCGGCGCCGGGTGGCCGGCTGGCAAGCCCGGCGCAGCGCGCGCGGCTGGGCCCGTCTGCAGCGGTCGGTCGCCGAGGAGGTCGACCGGGTGGTGCTCTGCAGCGACCTCGACGCACACCGGTCCGGCCTGCCCGGCGTCGTCGTCGTGCCCAACACCTACTCCCGCCCGTCGCGGCCGGTGGGCTCGGACGCCCCCGGCCACCCGCCCGTGGTGCTGCTGCAGGGGAGCCTCCACTACGCACCGAACATGGACGCGGCGCGGTGGCTGGTCGGCGAGGTCGTCCCCCGGCTCCGGCGCCACGTCCCCGACGTCGAGGTCCGTCTGGTGGGGACGGCGTCGACGGGGGTCAAGCAGCTCCACGACCCGCCGACGGTCCTCGTGGTCGGGCGCGTTCCGGACATCGAGCCCGAGCTGGCGCGGGCGTCGGTCGCCGTGGTGCCCGTCCGCTACGGGAGCGGGACCCGGGTGAAGATCCTCGAGTCGTTCGCCCACCGGGTGCCCGTGGTCTCCACGACGCTCGGCGCCGAGGGCCTCGACGTCACCGACGGGGTCCACCTCCTCCTCGCCGACGACCCCGACGCCTTCGCGTCGGCGGTGGCGCGGGTGGTCGCCGACGCCGGGCTCCGCCGGCGGCTGGTCGACGCGGCCGAGGTGCGCTTCCGCGAGCGCTACGACGGCCCGGTGGCGGCTGGGCGCATCCGCAGCCTCGTCCGGGAGGTGGCGGCGAGCACGCGGGCGTAGACCGAGAGCGTCGTGGCGACCACTGCCCGGTCGTCGAAGTCGGCGCGGGCCTTGGCGACGGCGGCCGCGCCCATCTTGTCGCGCAGCTCGGGGTCGTCACAGAGCCGGGCGACGGCCTCGGCGAGCCGGTTCGCGTCGTGGAGGGGGACGAGCAGCCCCGTCGTCCCGTCGTCGACCACCTGCCGGCACCCGCGGATGTCCGTGGCCACGACGGGGAGCCCGGAGGCGGCCGCCTCCATCGCCGAGCGTGGGAACCCCTCGCGGTAGGAGGGCAGGACGAAGAGGTCGAAGGCGCTGTAGAGCTCCTCGACGTCGTCGCGGCCCCCGGCGAAGACGATGTTGCCCCGTCGGCGCGCCGCGGCGAGGTCGTCGTCGGACAGCGCGTCGCCCTTGGCGGGGTCGGTCGGGCCCACCACGGCGAAGGTCACGTGGGGGTGGGTGCCGGCGAGCCGCTCGGCGGCGTCGAACAGCTCGCGGAACCCCTTCTGCCACACGAGGCGCCCCACGGTCCCGGCGACCACGGCGTCGTCGCCGATCCCCAGGGCTCGACGGGCGCGCCGGCGGGCCGCCTCGTCGCGGCGGGGCCGGAACCTCCCGAGGTCGACCCCGTTCCCGAGGAGGACGAGCCGGTCGCCGGGGACCCGAAGGCGCCGCAGGACCTCGACGTCCTCGGGGTTCTGGACGAGCTCGGCGTGGGAGCACGCTGCCGCCACCCGCTCGAGGGCGTAGACGACGGCCCGCTTGGCGGGTGGGTCGTCGGGCGTCGCGTACAGCCCGTGCACGGTGTTGACGACGGCGGGCACGCCGACCGCCCGTGCCGCCAGCCGCCCGTAGAGCCCGGGCTTCGGGTTGTGCGTGTGGACGATGTCGGGCCGGAGGCGGCGGAAGTGGCGGGCGAGCTCGGCGAGGGCGAGCACGTCGTGGCCCGGCGCCACCGAGCGGGTGGCGTGGCGCAGGGCGACGTGGCGGATCCCCCACTCGTGCAGCTGGTCCACGTAGGGGCCGGGGGCCGACAGCCCCACCACGTCCATGCCCGCGTCGCGAAAGGCACGTAGCTGGGGCCCGAGGAGCAGGGCCAGGCTGATGTCGGCCGTGGTCACGTGGACGAGCCGGCGGCCGGCGAGCGACGGTTCGGCTCCGCCCGGGAGACGGAGGGCGCCCCCGGCGCTCACCGCGGCGCCACCTGGGCGTAGACCCGCGCCATCTCCTCGACCGCGGCGCGGATGTCGAAGCGGCCGGCGCCGGCGGCCAGCGACGCACCGAGCGAGTCACGCAGGCCCGGGTCGGCGGCGACCCGCTCGAGGGCGCCTGCCAGGGCAGCGGGGTCGCCGGGCGGGACGAGGAGCGCGTCGCTCCCGTCGGTCAGCACCTCGGGGACGCCGCCGACGGCCGTGGCGACGGTCGGCACGCCGAGGGCCGAGGCCTCCATCACGGTCACCGGGAGCCCCTCGTGACGCGAGGCGAGGACGAAGACGTCCGCCGCGACGAGGAGCCGGAGCACGTCGGTCCGCGCGCCGAGGAAGGAGACCGTGCCGCCGAGGCCCAGGGCGTCCCGCCGTGCGACCAGCTCGTCGCGCCTCGGGCCGCCACCGGCCACGACGACGCGGGCGGGCACCGCCCGGTCCGCCAGCAGTCGTGCCGCGTCGAGGAGGACGTCGTGGCCCTTCTCGATCCGCAGGTTGGCCACGTTGAGGAGGAGCACCTCGTGAGGCGCCAGGTCGAGCTCGCGGCGCACGGCGGCGCGCACCTCCGAGCGGCTGGCCACCAGCTCCGACGCGTGCGCCACGTCGATGCCGTGGACGACGACGCGCGCCCGGCTCCGCACCCGCGAGGGCAGGGCGTCGAAGGCGGCCCGGGAGACGGCGACGATCGGCTCGTCGCTCCGGAGCGTCAGCGAGAGGCGGAGGAGCACCCGCACGGCCAGGTGCGTCCTGTCCCACAGGCTGTGCTCGGTGTAGACGACGCCGGGCCGGCGCGCCCCGGGCAGCGACGCCACGACGGCCTGGCCCAGTGCCGCGGCGTAGGGGAGGTGGAAGTGGACGACGTCGTACTCGCCACCGGCGAGGAGCCGGCGCAGCGCGGCGAGCCACCGGAGGTCCGCGTTCCCCGACGCACCGAGCGGGCGGACCGGGACGCCGCGTGCCTCGAGGTCGGGGACGAGGGCGTCCTCGGACGCCAGCACGTACGCCACCTCGTGGGCGAAGCGCGCACGGTCGGAGGACGCGACCAGGTCCACGACCAGGCGCTCGGCCCCACCGCGGCCGAGGGACTTCGTGACCTGGAGGACGCGCAACGGCCGGGCAGGGGCACCGAGCGCCGTACCGTCCCCCACCGGCCCGCTCCGGATCATCGGCCGATCGTAGCCCCTGGTGAGGGGCCGGGCCCTTCCTCGGCGAGGCGCCGAGGCGCTAAGCTGCACGTCCGTCGTCTCTATGAGCGGGGGGCATGTGACGGGCTACGGGGTACTGCTTCGAGGGGCTGCGGTGACGGGGGTGCTGCGGTGACGGGGGTGCTGCGGTGACGGGGGACGAGCACGTGCGGCAGGACTTCTCGGTCCTCCAGACGCCCGACCCCGCCCAGGTGCCGGACGAGCCGCACGACGAGAGCGTCTACCGGCACGACACCCACGTGGTCGACTCGATGCGGAGCCTGTGGGCCAGCCGCGACATCATCTTCACGCTGGCCGAGCGGGACTTCCGAGCCCAGTACAAGCAGGCCACCCTCGGCGTGCTGTGGGCGATCCTGTCGCCGCTCGCCATGCTGGCCATCTTCACGGTCATCTTCTCGCGCACCAGCTCCTTCAACAACCTGACGGCGGAGCACGTGCCGTACCCGATCTTCGCCTACATCGGCATCCTGTGCTGGACGTTCTTCTCGCAGGCGCTCGGCACCGGAGGGGCGTCGCTGCTCTCCAACAACCAGCTCCTGTCGAAGACCCAGTTCCCCCGCGAGTGCTTCCCCCTCGAGACGCTCCTGGTCAACGCCTTGAACACCCTGCTGTCGTGGATCCCCCTCGCCGTCCTCTTCGTCTTCTACTACCTCGCCCACGGCTTCACGGTGAAGGTCCAGGGCCTGCTGTGGACGATCCCCCTGGTGCTCCTCGAGCTCCTCTTCACCGCAGGGGTGACGGTCGGGGTCTCGGCGCTGATCGTCCAGATGCGCGACCTCGTCCAGGTGCTGCCCATCGTCATCACCCTGGGCATGTTCGCCACGCCGGTCATCTGGCCGTTCACCCGGATCCCTGTCCACTACCAGCTGGTCTACAGCTTCTTCAACCCGTTGGGCCCGATCATCAACGACGCTCGGCGTACGCTGTTGGCCGGCTGGCCACCGCTGTGGGGACCCCTCGTCGCCGGTTGCGCCGGGACCCTCTTCTACTGCGTCGTCGGCTACTGGCTGTTCAAGCGCTTCGAGGTGAACTTTGCCGACATTGCCTGACGGGGCCATCCACGTCGAGCACGTCTGGAAGAAGTTCCGGGCAGACCGGACCGCGCCGCTCTTCTACGACCAGTTCACCCGCTTCCGCAAGTCGGTCGGGCGCCGGTCTGCCCGCAACGACTACCGGTGGGTGCTGAAGGACGTCAGCCTCGACGTCGAGCCCGGCGGCACCCTCGCCCTGATCGGGGTCAACGGGTCGGGGAAGACGACCCTCCTCAAGATCATCTCGAGGGTCACGTACCAGTCCGCCGGCATCGCCCAGGCGTCGGGCCGCATGGGGGCGCTGCTCAGCGTCACGAGCGGCATCCACCCCGACCTCACCGGGCGCGAGAACGTCTTCCTCTACGGAGCCGTGCTCGGGATGCGGAGGCAGGTCACCCGCGAGCGCTTCGACCAGATCGTCGACTTCGCCGGCTTGACCGACGCCATCGACCGCCAGGTCAAGTTCTTCTCGATGGGGATGCAGATGCGGCTCGGCTTCTCGATCGCCGCCTTCCTCGAACCGGACATCCTCCTCGTCGACGAGGTCCTCTCGGTGGGCGACGCCAACTTCCAGCAGAAGTGCCTGAAGCGCATCAACGAGGTCGTCCGGCAAGGGACGACCCTCGTCTACGTCTCCCACGACCTCACCTCGGTCGAGGCCACCTGCCAGCACGCGGTGTGGCTTGCCGACGCCAAGGTGAAGGCGGCAGGGCCTACCCGCCAGGTCGCTGCCCTCTACCGGTCCGCCGTGCAGGACGACGCGGCCACGGTCACCTCGAACGAGGGGGACGTCCGCCTGCTGAAGGCCGAGGTCCGAGGTCCCGACGGGGGCCAGGTCCGCTCGCTCGAGGACGCCGAGCTCAGGTTGACGCTCAACGCCCCCGAGGCGGTCGAGGCCGAGTTCTTCGTGGGCATCTCGCAGGGCACGGCGTTCCCGATGTTCATCACCAAGCACCACGGGTTGTTCCCCGCCGGCGACTTCGAGGTCCACTGCACGCTCCGGAACCTCCCGCTCCCCAAGGGCCACTACTCGGCGTGGGCCGCCATGAGCGGGTTCGGGAGGTGGGCGGGCAAGCCCTACCTCCCCTGGAAGCCCGCCGTCTCGTTCGACTGCATGGGTCCCGACCTGCTGACGCCCCCCGAGGGCGTCATGGTGATGTCACCCGTCTACGTCGGCACCGACTGGAGCGTCGAGTAGCCGACCTGCGGGGGCACGTCCTCGGGCGCCTCATGGGAAGAACGTGCCGGTGCGGACCGAGCCGAGGAGCCGTCCCAGCCGCATGCCCGCCGCCCGCACCCACCGCCGGCGCCCGCGCCGGTCGAGCACGGCACCGATGTGCACCACGAGCCACAGCCACGACCTGACCGCTCCTCGCAGGTCCCGCCGCATCCCCGCCGCGCGGAACCGGCGGAAGAGAACGGTCCCCGAGCGCCCGTAGGCGAGCGCGCCGCGGAAGGTCGCGGCGGCACCGTCCCGCTCGCGCTTGGCCACGACGGCGTCGCTCGCGACCGCGAAGCGGTAGCCGCGCAGCTGCAGCCGCCAGCTCAGGTCGATGTCCTCGCCGACGGCCAGGTCCTCCGAGAACCCTCCCACGGCCTCGAAGGCGCCCCGCCGGACCGCCAGGTTGGCGCCGAGCCCGGCCGGGAGGAAGTTGAGCTGTCGGGTCGCCACGGGCACGGGACCGCCGGGACCGCCGTTCAGCGACCCGAAGTCGAACGAGCCGGCGACGACGTCGGCCCGTCCGAGCGCGGCCACGCACGCGGCCGCCCACCCCTCCTGGACGACGTCGTCGCAGTCGCAGAAGAGCAGGAGCGACCCCCGGGCGGCGGCCGCTCCGACGTTGCGCGCCCCGGCGGCGCCGGGTGCCGCGGGGGCCTCGACGACCTGGAGGTGGGGGAGGTCAGAAGCCCAACGTCGGGCGCACGCCCGGCTGTCGTCGGTCGACCCGTTGTCGACGACCACGACCTCCCAGGGGACCGGGCATCGTTGGGCGGCGAGCGCGGCGAGCTGCTCATCGAGCCACGGCATGCCGTCGCGCACCGGGACGATGACGCTGGCCGTCACCGTCACCATCACGACGCGCCCCCTTGCCCCGGGCGGGACAACGGCAGCGCCGGTAGCCTGCCGACATGACGGGGGTGCCGGCAGAGGCAGGGGCGACCGGGGGGGACGCCCCGGTCGGGGGCCGCGTGCCTCCCTCGCTCCGAGCCGTCGTCCTCACCCATCGGCGTCCCCGACTGGCCGGCCAGGTCGTCCGCTCGCTGGTCGACGTCGAGGGCGTCGACCCGAGCGCGATCGTCGTCGTGGTCAACGGGTCGGGGGGGCTCGACGACCCGGCCCTCGAGCGTGCCGTCGACCTCGTCGTGCTCGACACCAACGCCGGACCGGCCGGTGGGTTCCGCGCCGGGCTCGAGCGGGCCTTCGCGGAGCCCGACGTCCGGTGGGCCTACCTCTGCGAGGACGACGTAGGGCTCTTCGACCTCCCGAAGCCCCGTCTGGCCGAACTGCTCGGACGAGTCGAGGGCTCCGGCGAGCGGCCCGGCGGCCGTGGCGTCGGTGCCGTCGTGGCGTACGGCCTGCGCTTCGTGGGCCGGGGCGCCCACGCCGAGAACGTCGTGCCTCCCGAAGGGGCCGCCTGTGACCTCGCCCCCGTCGACGTGGCGAGCTGGGGTGCCACGCTCGTCTCGCGGGCCGTCGTCGACGCCGGCGTCCTCCCGGACCCGTCGTGGTTCTTCGGGCTCGAGGACTTCGACTTCTACTGCCGCGTGCGCGAGGCGGGGCTCGCCGTGCTCCTCGACGGGCGGTCGGCTCGGGCCGTCGCCCACCAGCAGACGTCGGCCGGGCGCGACGCGGCCCTCCGGGGCAGTCGCCCGACGGACAGCTCCGAGCCCTGGCGCGCCTACTACCACTCGCGCAACTCCTTCGAGCTCATCCGCCGCCACGGGCGTCGGGGATGGTTCGTCTGGCACGCGCTCTACTCCGCACGCCAGCTGCAGCTGGCACCGAGCCGCGCCCACCGGCTGGCCATCCTCCACGGCCTGTGGGACGGCGTGCACGGGCGCCTCGGGGAGCACCCGTCGTACGGCCGGACCACCGGGGAGCTCGGCACGCCGGACGACTACGCGGGCGACGCGCCCGCTCGTGCCGACGGTTGAGCGCTCGGGGTCGCGAGGTGGGCGAAGTGCGGCCACCGAGCGAGGTCGAGCCCGGGCACGAGCTCGGCGAGCCGGACGACGTCGGGGCCGAGCAGGCCGACCAGCCGGCCCACCACCTCGTCGTCGAGGTCGTTGCCGTCGCCGAGCGGCGGCCGGGGGGGGCGCTCGGCCTCGGAGGGGTGGTACTCGGTCAGGCCCAGGAAGGCGAACGTCTCGCCGAGGCACGCGTCGGTCTCCTCGACGCACCGCTCGTACTGGAGGACGAGCACCCGGTCCGGCGGGAAGACGGCGAGCCACCGCTCGAGCGCCGACGCGTAGGAGCTGCGCTCGAGGGCGTCGGCGAGCACGAGACCGTCGAGGGGCGTGCCCCGCTGCGCATGGTGGCGCAGCCCCGACGCGAAGCGGTCGACGGGATCGCGCACCAGCACCAGCAGCCGGGCGTCGGGCGCCGCCCGGAGGAGGAGGTCCGGCGCCCAGGCGAACGTGCAGTAGTCCGGTGTCCACTCGCCCGTGACGGTGCCCGGGCGTCGGGGGAACCAGCCGTGCAGCTCGGCGACGGCACGGTCGTCGAACGGCCGGGCCGCGTACCGGTCGAGGAGGTGCCGCTCCTTGTGGAGGCCCGCCGGGGCGCACACGCCAGGGTGGGTGGCGATGAGGTCGTACCACCACGTCGTCCCCGACTTCTGGGCACCGATCCCGACGAAGTCGGGCGGACCGGTGACGAACCCCGGTCCGAGGTCGGGCGGCGTGAAGTCGAACCCGGGCTCCCACGGTGCGTACCGGCCGATCCGGTGCAGGATGGCGCGACGCGTCGGGTGCGGGAGGCGCAGGAACGCCGACCTGGTTCGGCTGCCCGCGCTCACCGGCGCCCCGGAGCGTCCATGGCGGCAGGATGCCACACGGCTCCCCGCCCCACAATCGGAGCCGACGGCTCCGGTCGGGCGACGGCCCTGCTTGACGCCGCCGCTTCGAGCGTTGAAGATCGCACGATGACCGACGGGGCGAGGGGGGCGGCCGTGCGCGTGCCGGTGGCTCCTGTCCGGGGCTGATCGCCGTGTGCGGCATCGCCGGGCTCTTCGACCCTCGGGCGTCGTCGTCGGCCGACGAGCTCGACGGCGCGGTGCGGGCCATGGTCGCGACCCTCGTCCACCGGGGCCCCGACGCGGAGGGCGCCTGGTCCGACCCGAGCGCCGGAGTCGCCCTCGGCCACCGGCGCCTCAGCGTGATCGAGCTGTCCGAGGCAGGAGGCCAGCCCATG
Source organism: uncultured Acidimicrobiaceae bacterium (assembly GCA_964610905.1). GTDB lineage: Bacteria > Actinomycetota > Acidimicrobiia > Acidimicrobiales > RAAP-2 > JAJZJT01. Next base: position 5,152 of record CAZSYT010000013.1, on the reverse strand, counting down.
CGCTCGGCGGACGGGCGGTTCGTGCTCGCCTACAACGGCGAGGTCTACAACCACCGGTCTCTTCGGTCGCGCCTCGCCGCCTCGGGCGAGACGTTCCGGGGGACCTCGGACACCGAGGTCCTCCTCGCCGCCATCTCGCGCTGGGGCCTCGAGCGCGCCCTCGACGCCTGCGAGGGGATGTTCGCCTTCGCCGTCTTCGACCGCCACCAGCGCACGCTGCACCTCGTCCGCGACCGCTTCGGCGAGAAGCCGCTCTACTACGGCTGGTTGGGCGGCCGCCTGGCCTTCGCGTCGGAGCTCAAGGCGCTCCGTGCCCTGCCGGGGTGCACCGTCACGCTCGACCGGGACGCGCTCGCCCGCTACTTCCGGCACAACTGCATCCCGGCTCCGAGCTCGGTCTACGAGCAGGTGCGCAAGCTCCCTCCCGGGTACCTCGTCGCCTTCGGCCCGAGCTCGGCGGCGGGCGTCCTGCCCGAGCCGCACGCCTACTGGTCGGCGGCGGAGGCCGTCGCCACGGCGCGCGCCCGACCGCTCGCCGGGAGCCCGGAGCTCCTCGTCGACCAGCTCGAGGAGACGCTGGCGGCGTCGGTGGCGGCGCGCACGGTCGCCGACGTGCCGGTCGGCGCGTTCCTGTCGGGAGGGATCGACTCGAGCCTCGTCGTCTCCCTGATGCAGCGCCACGCCACCGGCCCGGTCAGGACCTTCACCATCGGCTTCGCGGACCGCGCCTTCGACGAGTCGAGCGAAGCGGCCGCCGTCGCCGCCCACCTGGGCACCGACCACACGTGCGTCGAGGTCACCGACGACGAGGCGGCAGCGGCCGTCGTCCGGCTTCCCTGCGTGTGGGACGAGCCGTTCGCCGACTCGTCGCAGGTCCCCACCATGCTGGTCAGCGCCGTGGCCCGGCAGCACGTGACCGTCTCGCTGTCGGGCGACGGCGGCGACGAGCTCTTCGCCGGCTACAACCGCCACGCCTGGCTCGCCCGGCTGTGGTCCCGCGCCGGCCGCGTCCCGTCCCCGCTGCGCCGCTCGGTGGCCGCCGGCGTGGGCCGGCTCCCTCCCGCCCCCGTCGACGCCGCCTTCGCCGTGGCGGGTGCCGTCCACCCCCGCCTGCGGGTCCGTACGCCGTCGACCAAGGTCGCCAAGGTGGCCAAGGTGCTGGCGGCCGCCGGCCCCGAGGACGCCTACCTGGCGCTCGTGTCGCACTGGGACGACCCGCTCGGTCTCGTCCGGGGCGCCCGCGCCGGGGGGTCACTCGCCCAACGACCCGGCGACTGGCCGGACCTCGGGGGGATCACCGAGCAGATGCTGTGGCTCGACCTCGTCGGGTACCTCCCCGACGACATCCTCGTGAAGGTCGACCGCGCGGCGATGGCCGCGTCGCTCGAGACGCGGGTCCCGTTCCTCGACCGGTCGGTGCTCGAGCTGGCCTGGCGCCTCCCGCTCGACCTCAAGCTCCGCGACGGGCAGACCAAGTGGGCGCTGCGCCAGGTGCTCCACCGCTACGTGCCGCCCGCGCTCGTCGAACGCCCGAAGATGGGGTTCGGGCTGCCCGTCGGGGCATGGCTGCGGACACGGCTCCGTCCGTGGGCCGAGGAGCTCCTCGACGAGCGGCGCCTCCTCGCCCAGGGCATCGTCGACCCCGGTCCCGTCCGCCGGGCCTGGGCCCTCCACCTGGCAGGACGTCGCGACCTCGGTCACGAGCTGTGGGACGTGCTGATGCTCCAGGCGTGGCTCGACGAGTGGGCGCCCGCCGCGCCGCGATGACCGCCGCTCCACCCGCCGGGCCGTTCGGGGCCGACGAGCGCTCGACGACCTGCCGGCGAGGGCCGGCACCGTTCCGGGGACCGAGGGCCGATGCTGGCACGGAGTGAGCTGCCCCGGGACTTCCGGCAGTGGAACGACCGGTGGGGTGTCCCCTTCGGTCGGCACCGGCTGCCCGTCCAGCTGCTCGAGCGCACGGGCTCGCCGGGGCGCGCCGCGCTCGCCCGGCCGGCGCTGCGCCGGTGGCGCGGCCCGTTCGCCTTCCAGTGGAACACCCGGACCCGCGCCTTCGAGTACCCCTGGGTACGCGACCAGCTGGCACGCGCCGGCGCCCGGCGCGTGCTCGAGGTCGGTGGTGCGCTCTCGGGCCTGCAGTTCGCCCTTGCCGCCGAGGGTGCCCACGTCGTGAACGTCGACCCGTTCCTCGACTACGGGAGCGGCGCCTACGAGGTCGACCCCGAGGCCGAGCACGCCGCGCTCAACAGGGCCTTCGGCACGTCCGTTGAGCTTCGACGCGCCACGCTGCCCGACGCCCGCCCCGACGGGCCCTTCGACGCGGCCGTCTGCGTGTCCACGCTCGAGCACCTGAGCCCGGCCGACGTCGAGGCGACGCTCGCCGTGGTGCGCGACGTCGTCGTGCCGGGTGGCGTCGTGGTGCTGACCGTCGACCTGTTCCTCGACCTCGCGCCGTTCACCGACCGCCACGAGAACCGGTGGGGCAGGAACGTCTCGATCGCCTGGCTCGAAGGGCTGCTCGGGGGCGCGCTGGTCGCCGGCGAGCGGGCCGAGCTGTACGGCTACCCCGAGTTCGACCCCCAGCGCGTCCTCGCCGAGCTCGGCTCGCTGGCCATGGGTGCCGAGTACCCCCAGCTGGCACAGTTGGCCGTGGTCGGGCGCACGTGACCGGAGCAGGGCAGGTCGGGGCCGGCGTGCCCGCCGGGCGGGGCGGTGCCTCCGGGCAGTGCGACCGGGCAGGTGACGACCCCGTCGTGTCGGTCTGCGTCCTCGTCGTCGACCCCGGCTCGCCCATCGAGCGGTGCCTCGACGCCCTGGCGGCCCCGGGGGGGTGCCCCGAGGGGACCGAGGTCGTCGTCGTGGCGAACGGCTCGCCCCCCGGGGTGACCGACCGCCTCCGCGACCGACGCGACGTCGCGCTGGTCGAGAGCCGGGTCAACGTCGGCTTCGCCGGCGGCTGCAACCTGGCGGCGACGCTGTCCGCCGGCGAGCTGCTCGTCTTCCTCAACGACGACAGCGTGGTGGAGCCCGGCTGCCTGGCCGCCCTCGTGGGCGCAGCCCGGGAGGACCCGGGGCTGGCGGCGGTGGGCGCCCGCATCCTCTCCCCCGACGGGACGGTGCAGGAGGCCGGGTCGGTGCTGTGGCGGGACGGGTCCACGTCGCACGTGGCCGACGGGATGCCCGACCGCCGCGACGTGGCGGCGAGCGCGCGCGACGTCGACGTGGTCTCGGCAAACGGGCTGCTCGTCACCCGGCAGGCGTTCGAGTCGGTCGGGGGCTTCGACGAGACGTACTTCCCCGCCTACTTCGAGGACGTCGACCTCTGCCTGGCGCTCGCCGCGGCGGGCCACCGGGTCCGCTACGAGCCGAGGGCCCGGCTGGTCCACGCCGGGAGCCACAGCACCGACGAGGCGTTCCGCCGGTTCCTGCTCGAGCGCAACCGGAGGCTGCTGTGCGCCCGGTGGGGGGACGCCCTGGAGCGGTTCCCGCCCCGCCCTCGACCGGATCGCGGCCGGGGGTTCGCCCGAGCGGTGGCCCGGTCGGCGGCCACCACCCACGGGGGTCGCCCGGTCGCCGGCGCGGGGTCGTCAGGTGACGACCGTCGGGACGGCGCGCCGGTCCTCGACCGGGACGCGCAGGCGCGTCGGGCGGTCGAGCGCCGGGCCGGTCTCGAGCTCGAGTACCTGGCGTTCCTCGAGCGGCGCTGGGTCGAGGACGGCGACCGGCTGGCCGACCTGCAGGCCTACGTGGCGACCAGACCGGTCGTGCGGGCCAAGCGGGCGCTCGCCCGCCTCGCCGGCCGGCGCTGACCACCGGGCCGCCGGTCAGCCGCTCCGGGGGTGCGCCGTGCCGGGCCGGTCCCGCTCGCGGGCGCGCTTGGCGGCGGCGGCCACCGTGCGCACCGGCTGGGTCAGGCGCCAGGTGGTCGAGGTGCGCACGGCGGTCAGCTCGTCCTCGGTCGTCCGGAGCCGGTGGCGGACCCTGTCCCGCTCGGCCTCGAGGCGTGCGGTCTCCGCCTCCCAGGCGGCGAGCGCCGCGTCGTGCTGTCGCTGCCTCGCGACGAGCTCGGTGGCGTGCGCTGCTCGCTGTTCCTCGAGCAGTCGCTCGTGGGCGTGGACGGCGAGGTCGAGCTCGGCCGCCCGCCGGCGGTCCTCGAGCACCGCCGCCGTCCACGCCGACTCGGAGCCGGGCGCCGCTGCGTCGAAGCCGCGGTGCGGACCGGCGAGCGTCGTCAGGTGGTCGAGGAGGGCACGCTGCTCGTCGAGGAGCACGGTGGCGTCCTCGGCCGAGCCGTGGTGGCGGAGCCCACCGGCGACGACGCCGGCCGCGGCACCGAGGTCGAAGCGGCCGGAGACGGCGGCGAACTGGGGGAGGCCGCCGAGCCACTCGGCCACCTCGCCCAGCCGGCCGAGCGGGTCGGCGAGGACGGAGTCGTAGTCGGTCACGAAGACGTCGAGGCCGGAGAGGCCCGCGAGCGCGGCCCGGTTGTAGCGCTCCCACAGCGCCACCCCGTCGGCGAGGTGCATGCCGTCACGGCGCTCGAGCGAGCGGGCGACGGGGAGCGGATGGCGCCAGGTGAACACGGCGGCGAGCGGCCCGGGGAGCCGGCTGCGCCAGTAGGGGAGGAGGAGGCACGTCCTCGGGTCCTTCCACACCAGGGGACCGGGCTCGGGGAAGGCCGCCCTGGCCACCGGACCGGGCTCCCCCACGCGTTCGACGGCGACCGAGCCCCCGTCCTCCCACCCGGGCGACGGGGTTGGAGGACCGTCCCACGTGCCGCCGAGCGCCTCGAGGACGGCGTCACCGTGCACGCCCATGCCGAGGCTCTCCCAGTGGTCGGGGTTGCTCTCGGGCGCGTTGGGACGGTCCTCGGCGACGGGGACGGCGAGCCCGAGCGCTCCGAGCGCCCCGGTCACGGCGGAGGTGCCGCTGCGGTGCATGCCCACCACCAGCAGCCACGGACCGGCGGGCATCGAGGCGTCCGGGCGCGCCCCGGCTCCGGCCTCCGGGCGGGACGCGTCGTCGCTCACCGGCACGGCGCCCGTCACCGTCTCCTCCCCCCCGAGGAACGGTGGCCCGCGCCACGCGGTTCCGGGGCACGCGGTTCCGGGGCACGCGGTTCCGGGGCACGCGGTTCCGGGGCACGCGGTTC
>CAZSYT010000012.1:9239-56548 GCA_964610905.1 uncultured Acidimicrobiaceae bacterium | reverse complement strand
GGCGCGGGCGGCCGGGACGGCACGGCGGCCGGCGCCGGAACGGCGGCCTGCAGCGATGCTCCTATCGATGTCAAGTGCTCCTGAGGGCTGCGTCGGCCAGGAGGGCTCGGTAGACCTCTCGGGCGAGGTAGCGCTTCAAGCAGCGCATGATGTCCTTGTTGGTCTTCTGCTCCTTGGCCCGCCGGTCCCGGTAGGCCCGGGTGGCCGGGTCGTAGCGGAGCCGGACCATGGCCATGCGCCACAGCGCGTTGTTGGCTCCCCGGTCGCCGCCACGGTTGAGGCGGTGACGGTTGGTCTTGCCCGACGAGGCGGGGATGGGGGCGACCCCACAGAGGTGGGCGAAGGCCGACTCGCTCCGCAGCCGTTCGGGGTTGTCGCCGGCGGTGGTGAGCAACTGGCCGGCCACGTCGAGGCCGACACCGTAGAGGGCCAGCAACGTGGGGGCGGTGGCGGCGACCAGCGGCTCGAGGTCGTCGTCGAGCTCGGCGATCTCCTCGGCGAGGGCGTCGATGCGACGGGCCAGGGTCGACAGTGCCCGCTTGCAGGCGGCTGTCGGGTCCGCCAGGGTCCCGGGCCGTGGCGGTCGCTTGGCGAAGGGCGAGGGGTTGGGGGCGGCTCCCCGGGCCGCTCGCAGTCCGGCGCAGCGGGTGAGCAGCTCGGCGCCGTCCAAGAGGCGAAGCTCGCTGCGTAGCGGCTCGGGAGCGGTCTTGACCAGCGCCTTCAGCTGGGTCAGGGCCACCGCCTTGGCCTTCACCGCGCTGGACCGGGCGACGCGCAGGGTGCGGATCATCTCCACTGCCCCATCCCTGGTCTTCGGCGTCCCCTCGGCCCGACCCGACAGGGCGGCCCGGGCGGCGGCGTAGGCGTCGATGGGGTCGGACTTGCCCTGATCACGTCGGGACTTGCGGTCGGGACGGTCCACCTCGACCACCTTCAGGCCACCAGCGGCGAGCGCCCTGGTCAACCCGGCCCCGTAGACGCCGGTCCCTTCCACGCCGACCAGCCCGACCCGGCCGAACCCCCCCAGCCACTCGGCCAGGTCCTCGTAGCCGGCCGGGGTGGTCGGGAAGCTGGCCCAGCCGAGCTCCCTGCCTACCTGGTCGATGGCGGCAGCCACGTGGACGTCGGCGTGGGTGTCGACCCCGCCCGTCACCTCCACCACGTGCGCCGAGGCGCGTTCATCTGCGACGATGGTCATCGTCGTCCTTTCGCTCGTGTCGATGGGACGGCCACGAGCTGGCAGACGACGGACAAGACAGTGATGGGCGCCTCTTGCGCAGGCTCCTATGAGGTCACTCCGTCCGACAGCCCGTGGAACAGCAGGACCTGCGACCCACCAGCCGACAAATCGCTTTGAAGGCACCTGGCCAGTCAGACGGTGGGTCAGACCGGTGGGCGCAGGCCCCGCTGCATCCTCACAGGGTCCGAAGGACCCCACCTCATTGTCACTGTCAGGCGGAGACGAGCTCTACGGAGTCCGGAGTCAGGTCCAAGCGGAGGGCGAGGCCCAGCTTCTTCGCCAGCCGGGCGAGCATGGCGACCGACGGCTCGTGGTCGCCAGCCTCCAGGCGGGCGATGGCGGGCTGGCGCATCCCGAGCTGGCGGGCAAGAGCGGTCTGGGTCAGGCCGTGCGCTACCCGGTACTGGATGACCAGGATGGCGAGTTGGTTCGCCACCGCGGTGCGGGCCAGCTCGGCGGCGACCTCGGGGTCCTTCAAGTCCTCAGCCCGGAGCTGATCCCCGGTCTTGGACTCCGACAGCTTGCTCATCGCTGCTCACTCTCCATCTCCGCGAGTCGTGCCTCGGCTCGCCGGCAGGCGGTGGCGAACCCTCGCGGGTCCACCTGGGCCTCTGGCCCTACGGCAGCGATGACAAACTCGTCACCGACCCGACGGTACAGGGCTCGCCAAGGGCTGTGACCACTACGGGGCCGTAGCTCGCGGAGCGGGTCGGCTCCCTGTACGGCGCTGCTGTGCGGGTAGGGCAGATTCGGGCCGAGCACGGCCAGCTTGGTCTCAGCGTTGATGAGTGCGGCCCTCTCCTTGGGCACCAGTGCCTCCCGTTCGTCGATGGCCTCTGCCAGGTAGCGGTAGGGCACCTCCGGCCATCACTATAACACCCTTGATATATCTGTGTCCCGACTGGCGGCGGCCAGCGGAGGCAGGACGAAGGGGCAGGTCACGGCCGTTCCAGTTGATCGGGTCCCTGGGGCCAGTCCCGGGCTGCCCGGAGCGGAGCCAGCCCGGGGTGCTCGATCATGGCCGCAATCCCGTAGAGGTGGAAGATGGCGGCGACGGCCATCGGGGCGATACCGGGCCCGGACCACATGAGGGTGGGTTGGCCCTCGATGTCCAAGCCGACGATCTCTCGTCCGGCGGTGAGGTCGACGCGGACCCCGGCTGCGTGCTCCCAGCGGTAGCCGTGGAGCCGGTCGTCGGCCAGGCGGCCGACGACGCGGCCGGAGGTGACCAACCACGGCCGGACGACCGGAACGGCTTGTTCGCCGGTCTTGGCTGGTTGGCTCCAGTCGAGGTTGAACCGGACGGGGACCTCGGCCCACACCTTCTCGCTGGGGTCGAGCACGACGCCGACGCCGTAGGGCCGGGCCGCCCGGTCCCGGTTGTAGTACAGGTCCAGGGCGAGATCGCGGCCGGTGTCGATGGCCCACTGGCGCGTGTCGTGCTCCCACCGGGCCAGGGCCTTGGCATCCTTGCGTTTGCTCACAACTCGACTCCCCTTTCCACGGGTAGTTCGACCTCGAGAGCCGGGCCGGCAGGCTTGGGCGCCTCGGTCTGGCTGTGGGCCTTGGCTCGCTCGATGGCGGCCTGCGCCCGCCGGCACTGGACCGCCTGCTCGGTGCTCGCGGCGTCCGCCTGCTGGCCGAGGGGGCGGCTGCCGGTGACGTGCCAGCGGTCCCGGTAGGCGGCCACGGTGGAGACCTCGCGCAGCCAGCGCTCCCGGCGGGCCGGGTCGGTCGGCCGGTTCAGTCCCCCGAGGGCGTCGACCCAGAGTCGTCGGGTCTCGACGGCTTGGGCCGCGAGGGTCCTGGCCCGGTCTTCCATGGCTTGGTCGCGCTCGGCCAGGGCCGCGGCCAGCTCCGGGTCGGTGACTCCTTGGGCGCGGGGGATGAGCCCGGCGATGAGGTTGTTCGTCGCCCGACGCCGCCCGGCCGCGGCGGTCGTCCATCGGTGGACCCGGTGGTGCAGGACGGCGGCGATGTCGTCCGCGTCGGCCAGGGTGCGCCCGGCGACCAGGCGGGGGAAGGCGGTCTCGACGTCGAGTCCGTGGGCGTCGGCGTCTCGGAAGGCGGCGTAGAGGGGGTCTCGGGCCTCGCTCGCCTGGACCTCGGCCAACTGGTCGGTAGTGAGCCCGGCCCGGGCCAGCAGGGCTTCCCAGCGGCCGGCCTGGGCGATGGCGGCCAAGGTCAGGTACTCGGCCGACAGGCGCTCCATGCCTTCGGCGTCGTCGTGGGCTCGGCGGATCATCTCGTGGGCGGCCACGTCCGCGCCCTCGTGACAGAGCACCCCGGCGAGCGTCTCCCGAGCGGTGAGCGGCGGGGCCATGCCGTCGTGGCCGGTCGCCGGGTCGGGGTCGTAGTGGGTGTCCACGTACAGCCGGTTGGACTCCCGGCCCCTGGTGGCCGCCACGTAGAGCACCTCGCGGGTGGTCGTAGGCGAGACCATGGCGTGCGCCGTGTCCACCGTCCGCCCTTGGGCTCGATGGGCGGTGGAGGCGTAGGCCAACTCGACGTGCTCGGCCGCATATGCCGCCGGGAGGACCAGCCTGCCGGTGCCGTGGAGCCGGACGACGGTCATGGAACCATCCTTGTGCGTGGCTGTGACCGTCCACTGGTCCCCATTGCGGACCCACTGTCTCGCGGTGGTCAGGCGCCGGTCGTTCTGGCGGGTGGTCACCCGGTCCCCGACCCCAGCGGTCGCCCCGCCGGCCACCGTCACGCCGGCTTCGCTGACGGCTCCCGCCGCGATGCGGTCGGACCTGGCGCGGGCGTTCAGCTCGTTCACGGTGCCGAGGTGTCCGGCGATCATCAAGCTCGACAAGCCCGCCCCGGTGTCTTTCTTCCAGGCGTGGTACAGGGCGTCGAGCATCTGGTCCCGGTCGCCTTCGCTGATCCGGCCGTGCGCCTCGTAGGCGTCGATGGCATCGGTGGAGCCGGCTCGCAACTCGACGCTCGCCGTCTTCTCCCATCCGTGGTGGAACCGGCGAACATCCGACAACGCAGGGGCGAGATCATCTCGATCTCGCACCAGGGCGGCGAACATGCCGCCCGCCTCGACCGCAGAGAGCTGCGCGTCGTCACCGACCAGGAGCACCTTGGCGCCGGCCTGTTCGGCCGCGGTGACCAGCTCGTCCAAGGCGAACGTGCCGCCCAGGCTCGCTTCGTCCACGACCACCAACTGGCCCGGCCGGAGCCGCCAGGATGCGATCTCCTCCTCCAGGCGCGCCACCTCGCAGCGCAGGGCATGGTCTCGCCGCGGGGACCGTCCCGGTTCGGCCAAAGCTCGACGGAGGCGGGCGACCTTGGCTGCCCGTTCGGCCTCCTGGCGGTGCTCGTGGAGCCATTTGGCGGTGTTCTCGGTGTCGATCCCCAACTCGTCAGCCAGCACCTCGGCCGCCGCTGCCGAGGGGGCCAGGCCGAGCACCGAACCCGGTCCGTGCTCGGTCTCCCACGCGGCGCGCAGCCCGGCCATCGTGGTCGACTTGCCGGTTCCCGCCGGCCCGACCAGCACGTCCAGCACCCGCCCCGACGTGGCGACCTGTTCGATCGCGACGGCCTGGTCCAGCGACAAGCCGTGATCCCGGCCGGGGAGGTCGGCGCTCGTAACGACGGCCACCGTGGCGGTCGTGGCCGCCGGCCCGCCGGTGCGCCGCCCGACAGCGAGTAGTCGGGCCTCGGCCTCCAAGAGGGTCGCCGTGGTGTAGACCTCGTGGCCTTTGGCCCGGAACCGGCTCGTGCCGTCAGCCCTACGGAGGCGCTCGGGCGTGGCGTGCAACTCGGGCGCGGAGACCAACAGCGAGCGGGCCGCCGCCAGGTCGGCCGTGCGCTCCGCTACGGCGATCCGCTCGTCCGGGGAGGCGAAGCGGACCCCGTGGAGCTGGCGGTGGACCTCGGCCAACAGGTTCGACCGACTGAAGGTGGCCCGCCGCTCGGCCACCGTCTGCACCGCCACGCCGGCCGCGTCATCGAGGATGGCGTCGGCCAAGTCCGAGGACCGGAGCAGCGGCAGATCGTTCCGGCCGGCCAGGGTCGCCACCCATGCCGCCGGGTCCCGGCCGACGAACGTGGCGGCCCGCTCCTGCCACTCGCCGGTCAGCTCTGAGAGGCCGTGGTGGGTCTTGTCCGGGCGGGTCTCCAACGTCGCCCGCTGCCGCAACCGGAGCACCTCGGTACTGGTCGACTGCCGCCCATGAAACGCCACGAACTCGGTAAGGAGCGTGTTCTTGGCGTCCTCGATGGCTGTCGCACGGCGGGAGAACTCCACCATCAATGCCTCGGGAACCCCGGTCACCTCGAAACGCAACCGATCCGAGTGGCGCCGTGGTCGGCCGTCCCACCCCCACCCCAGCCGCTCGGTCAACAGGTCCGACAGGACTCCCTGGTGGAGCTCGGAGAGCATCACCGTCGCCTTGAACAGGCCCCGGCTGTCTAGGGTCCGCCACGTCCCATCCGAGACCGACCGAGCACGGTTGGCGATCACGACGTGGTCGTGGAGCTGTGGGTCACCGGCGCGGGAGTCCCAATGGGTGAACGCTGCGGCCACTACTCCTTCGATGTCCTCCTGCACCACCCCGTTGGTGCCGGATCGGGAGTGAAGCACCTCTCGCTCGCCGTAGGCGAGCACCACGTCGATGGCGCGCCGATGGCAGTCGTAGATCACCGCCTTGGTCCACTCATCGGCCATCGCCCAAGCCGCCGACACGCTCTTGGACGGGCTGAACGTCAGATCGAACCCGGCCACCGGGGGACGCTGCGTGCGGGTCGTGGCTCCCTCCTCCGCCTCGATCCGGGCCACCAGCTCCGCGCGCTCCGCACCCGTGCTCGTCGCCGAGATAGCTGCCACTCGCTCCCCGATCCGCTTCGCCGCCGAGAGATGGGAGCGGTTCGGCTGGCGGCCCAACGGCTTCCCGTTGATCGGATCGGCACACATGCCCAACAGGTTGAACAGATGGCTCTCGGTCACCCTCGCCCCCGGCGGGATGCCTCGGCCGTCGTCCAGCCCCGCCAGGCCGGCGCCCAGGAAGGTGCCTGGTGGAGTGCCCGACGCCGCGTAGTAGGCCGTCAGGTTCGAGGACACGCCGGGCGCGCCGTCACCCACCGCCACCGACTCCATCAGGTAGCGGTAGCCGGTGCCCAGGCTCATCCGGCGCAGCGAGATCAACGACTCGATCCGTCCTCGGGACGCATCTCGCCCCGCAGCTACCGGGTCAGCCGGCGACCACGATCCGCCCCTCCGCCGGCCCGCACCCGCCTCGAATGCCAGACGTGTGGAGCACTTCTGGAGCGCTTCCGCCGCTGATTGTGGCCGGCAGCGGGCAGTAGGCGGTGATCGGGCTCAGTGTGTCACGAGCATCAAGGATGATTTGCGGGAGTCGATTCGGAAGATGCGGAAGGGTCCGGGGGAGCTTGCCATGAGGGCAGGTTCGTGGTGGTAGCCCTGGCCGTCGTTGAGGGGACCGGGGTGGTCGCCGGATGGTCGCCGGATGGCCTCAGGTTGACGGCCCAGGTCGGGCCGAGACGGGACCATCGCCCATGCCCACCACGACCCCTGTTTCACTCGCCGCTCGCGAGCGACTCCGCGAACATCAGGCCGCCGCCGCCAAGGCGGTCGCCACGCACATGGCTGCGCTCGCTCGCTTCGATGCCATGATCGCCCGCCGCAACAGGGTGGTTGCTCAGCACGACGGGTTCGTCGCCGCGAGCAAGGCGGTGGTTGATGCCACCGTGGGCGAAGCTGCCAGTGTCATGGGCATCGAAGTAACCGCTGCAGTCCTCAACCTGAGCAAGTCTGAGGTTCGTCGGATCTGCAACAAGGATCGGACCCGCTGAATGGTTCGGCGGAAACCTGGAGTGGTCGGGCATCCGGAGTGTCGAGAGTCCAACGCTTTGGAGGCCGATTTGGCAAATACAAGGGTGTGGGACGATGCAAGGACGAGGAGAGCTGTGGCGTCGGATGTGGAACTGATCGACTGGTCGCTGGTCGGCGACCCGACGCTTTTGTCGAGATCATCGACCGGCACGAGCGAGCGGTGTGGGGCTACCTGGTGCACCGAGTCGGACGAGGACCGGCCGAGGACCTGCTCGGCGACGTGGCGTTCCGATCTCGGGGGCCCTACGACGTAAACGTTCAGGTCCCTGCGGGCGCGCTGGCGGGCTGATGGGTTCGGGGGCGTGGAGGCGGAGCTGGTCGGTTGGTGGTAGGTGGGGCTGTTCCGGTGGTCAGGTGATCGCGGGGGTCCAGGGTTTGCCGGTGAAGGCGAGGCCGAGGACGGCGAGGGCGCTCTGGCCGTGTTTTCGAGCGGTGTCGAGGTAGGAGCGGAGCACGGCGAAGGCGCGGGCGTGACCCTCGGACTGGAAGCAGCCGCTGATCTTCTGGTGGAGCTTGGTCATGCGGAGGCTGCGTTCGGCCTCGTTGTTGGTGAAGGGCACGGTGAGGTCGACGGCGAAGCGGGTGGCCTCTGCCCGCAGGTCCCGCATCGCCACGGCGAGGTTGTAGGACTCGCGCTCGAGGGTGTTGCGGTCCCTCGACAGCGGCGGGCGGTTCGCGGCGAGCCCGTCGGCGACGAGGGCGTCGTAGGTGGAGAGGAAGGCCTCGAGGTCTCGTCGGTTCAGCCGGCGGCGTCCGCTCGCCCTGGCGTCGTGCGCGGTGGTGTTCGTCTCGAGCAGCAGACGCCGCATCTGCTCCGCCCATGCCTGGCTCGGGCGGTGTGCCACCGAGGCGAGGTTGCGGACGAGGTGCGCCCCGCAGATCGCGTGGGTCGCCTTGTCGTAGCCGAAGTACATGGAGAGCCGGTCATGGACCATCGTTCCGGTGAACGAGGCGAGCACGCCTGCGGCATCGGGCGCGTCCTTTCCTCGGGTTCTGTCCGCGAACAGGTAAGTGGCGTCGGTGTTCGACACGACGTGCAGCCACCACGTCGCCGTGCCGACCTGGGTGCTCGTCTCGTCGACGTGCACAAGGCGCGAGCCGACGAGGCGCTCCTTCAGCGCCCCGACGAAGCCGCCGAGGCCCCCTGCGGCCTCCGGCGCCAGGCCCGCGAGGAAGCCGGTGGACACCTCGATGCCGTACATCTCCGCCAGCGCCTGTCGCGTTCGCTCGATCGGCAGGTGCTGGGCATGCAGCAGGTAGCAGGCGATGGCCCGAAGGTTCGCCCCGTAGCAGGCAGGGGCTCGCGCCTCCAAGGGGAACGCACCCCTGGCGAGCGCCCCGCAGGAGCAACGGCGTTTTTGCACCTGGTGCTCGACACAGGAGATCGTCGGCACGGGGATGTCGAACACCTGTCGGACCTCGACGGCCTCGACCGGACACGACGACACGTCGGCTCCGCAGGCGTCGCACACCTCGACGTCGCAGACGACGACCTCGTCGGGATCGACACGTCGCGCGAGGTGCTCTCCTTCTGCGCCGGGCTGCTTGCCGCGGCGGCGGGCCTCCTTGCCGACACGGCGCTCCTCGGCGCGACGCTCCGCGCGGGAGGTTCGCGCCACCGCCTTGTCGCCGGGACGATCCGACGACGGTGGCAGCGACGAGTTCCTCGAACTCAAGTTGAGGCGGCGCTCGAGCTCGGCGACTCGCTGTCGCAGGGTCTCATTCTCCGCGCGCAGCACCACCAGCTCGGCGAGCAACTCCTCGACCTGCTCGTCCCTCGTCGGCTCGGCCATGCCGACAAGTCAAGCCACCTCGGCGCCATTTCGCGAATCACCTGCTCACAGGAGCGTAGCGACCGTCGAGGAGACGGCGGAAGGCACCTGAATGGTTACCCTACGACCGTGCATTCCCTAACGCGCGGCCGTGGTTGGTAGGCGTGGCGCTGAATACGTTGCGTCGTTACCGGCAGTCCCGACCGGCCATACCTCGGTGTGCGGTGCCCAGCCGGTGTCGCGACGTACTCCACACTCCCGGCTCCGGTGTAACCGAGGCCACAGTTCTGTCGTATACGGGGTGAACACCACCGAGGGAGGCCATGTGGACGACGACGAACGCTTCACGGAACTGTTCCGGTCGTTCTACCCCTCGGTACGCGCGTTCGCCCGTCGTCGCCTTGGGCCAGACCTGGCCGAGGAGGTGGTCGAGGAGACGTTCGTGGCGGCATGGCGCCAGCTCGACAAGCTGCCCGCCGATCCGCTGCCGTGGCTCTACCGGGCAGCGTCCTATGAGGTCTCGCAGCGATACCGGCAACTCGACCGTGAGGACCGCTTGCGGAGTTTGCTCATCGTCGCCGGACGCGGAAACCATCCGGTGCCGGACCCCGCCGAGGAGGTGACCTGGGGCGCTCAGTGGGTTACTGCGTTCGCGTCGCTCAGCGACCGCGACCGCGAGGTGCTCCGGCTCGCTGCCTGGGAGCACCTCTCACCCCCTCAGGCTGCGGTGGTGCTCGGCTGCTCGGTCTCGGCGTTCAAGGTGCGACTCCATCGTGCACGTCGTCGTCTGGCCCGACTACTCGAGTCGGACCCGAGCCCCCCTAGTGACCTCGCCCCCGCGGCCGCATGGCCGTCCCCTGTCCAGGCAGTCTCGTCCCTCTTCCCGAAGGAGCTACACCCATGACCCGTTCCCAGACCGTCATCGCAGAGCTGAGCACGCATGACCCGGCTCCCGTTGAGCCTCTGACTGATTCCTCCGCCAGCCTCTCGGCCGAGGCCATGTTGCACCGCATCCTGGCGAGCGAACGCGATGCGCGGGTGGTCCGTTCGAATGAGGAGCCGCTTCACTCCATTCGCAGCGCCAGAAAGTCCGCCGGGGTTGTTGTCGGGGTAGCCGCGGCTGCGGCCGTCGCCCTTGTCGTCGGCATGGTGGCCGTGCCCGGCTCTCCGGTCCGTCCGAATGCGGCGGCAGCGCAAGTGCTCAGTCGAGCCGCAACGGTCGCTGCCGACCAGCCGCTGGGTCCAGTGCCGGCGGCCGGGCAGTTCCTCTACGTGAAGACCCTGAAGGGCCGTACGCAGAGCGAAACCACTGGGAACCTTCCGGGGTGGAGCTATCAATTCAGCGAGAGCGCGCAGCAGTGGATCGCACCAGACGGTTCGGGGAGGGAGGTCATCGCAGCCAATCCCACGGTGACGTTCCTCACCGCGCAGGACCAGGCCGACTGGGCTGCATCAGGAAAGCCCATGCCGACGGCCATCTCGTCCGATAACACGTACCCGGCGGGCGGCATGGCGTACCCGGACTCGGCAAACCTGCCGACGACAGCGTCAGCCCTCGAGCAGGCCATCGTTACGCAGATCGAGCACGGACATTCCGATCCTCTGGGCACGTTCAATGAGGCCGGAAACATCCTGGAAGAAGGTGCCGCTCCGGCGTTGCGCGCTGCGATCTTCCAGATGATCAAGCAGCTTCCGGGTATCCAGGCGCTTGGCCCCATGACCGATCGACTCGGGCGTGCGGGTGTCGGTGTGGGTCTTACCGAGAACGGCATCCAGGGACAGCTCATCTTCAATCCCACAACGTCGGCCGTGCTTCAGTACCAGGCGGTTATCGCCGCTCCTGTTGGCAATGGATTGGCGGTGTCGGGGAACCGCCCGACGCCGCTGCCGGATGGCACGGTCGTCGACTACACCGTCTACCTCACAACGGGCATCGCGAACTCCGATTCCTCCGTGCCTGGGGGAGGGTCTCAGCAGGGATGAGGTTGGAAAGCCTCGCGAGGGACCCTCGCTGGAGTTGAGTCCATGCCTCTTGCCGACACGGCCTGGATGGTCTCGGCCCAATGCCGAGACCATCCTCCCGAGTTGTTCTTTCCCCCTGATGGCGCCGGTGTCGTTGTTGCTCAGCGAGTGTGTGCCGCCTGCCCCGTTCGCGATGCTTGCTTGGACTACGCCATCGTCTACAGGATCGACCACGGTGTATGGGGCGGCGCTTCGGAGCGCCAGCGTCGCCGGCTTGCACGGTCGAAACGGGACCTGAGCCCACAGTTCCAGAGCACCGAATGAGCGAGTGCATGACGGTTGACCGCGGACAACGGTGACGACGAGACGAACGACGGAGGGATCAGACCTCCGCCACGACGCCCTGGCCCGTTCGGTGTTCGCTGCCCTGCCCCAGCCGGAGCTGGTGCGGCTGGCCGGGGAGGTCCATGAGTCGAGGCTGCGGGCCGGGCACCTGCTCTACGACCCCGAGGTCACCGTGGTCGCCACCGGCCTGGTGCGGGCGTTCATCGCCGACGACACCGGCCGCCAGGTCACCGTCACCTACCTCCGGCCCGGCTCGACGCTCGGGCTCGCCTACCTGGCCGGCCGGCGCTACCCGACCGCCTTCCAAGCCATCGAAGACAGCCGGCTCGTGGTGGTCGGCAACGATCGCGCCCGCCAGCTCCACCAGACCCACCCCGCGCTCGGCTGGGCCACCATCCAAGAGCTGGCCGGCCTGCTCGACGACCTGGAGACCGGCCTGGCCTACTTCGCCTTCGGCCAGCTCCGCCAACGTCTCGCCTATCATCTGCTCGCCCTCACCGCCGAGCCGGACGGAACGCCACCGCCGGTCCATCTCGCCCGGCTGGCCACCGCCGTGGGCAGCTCCCGCGAGATGGTCAGCCGCACCCTCGCCTCCCTCACCCACGACGGCACCCTGCACACCGATTCGACCGGGATCACCGTCACCGACCGCCACCAGCTCCGAGACCACGCCAACATCGACTGAGCACCGAAGTAGCCACAGGTGTCGGGAGCGACCTCGGGATGAGAGACCGGGCTGAGTCGGCATCGGCCTCAAGGTGCGACGTCTGGACCGACCCCAATGACAGCCGCGGCAACGGTCATGCACAGTGATGGCGGAGGCGCCATGCGTGACCACTTGGGACCTGGCATCGAGTCGATGTGCCCACCAGGCGCGCAAACCTGGCCGTCGCGTCGGTTGGTCCCGGTGGAGCCGCAGGTTCGATGTCGGCGTCCCATCACGGTGGGGTCTACGTGAGCGTCGATGGGTCCGACCTGTGCGGGCACGGCTCGGCGCCATCCAGCGGTTGGGGGGACGAGGACCGGGGAGGGGTTTGCCTCTCATTCTGCGGCCGGGATGGAGCGTGCTCGTGGGATTGGTGAGCGCATCGCCATCTACCGGACCCGCCGCGGGATCAGCCAGGTGGTCCTAGCGGGACTGGTAGGCCGCTCGGAGAGCTGGCTCTCGCAAGTCGAGCGCGGCGTGCGGGACGTGGACCGGGTGTCGGTGCTGGTCGAGCTGGCCAAGGTCCTGCGGGTCGAGCTGTCCGAGCTCGTCGGCCAGCCGCTGACCCTCGGCCGGCCGGCTGGTGCTCACGGGTACGTGAACGCGGCGGCGGTCCGTGCCGCGCTGACCGATATCCGGCCGTCCGTCGACCCCGAGAGTGACGGTCCGCCAGATGTCGACGGCTTGGTCGTCGCGGTGCGCGAGCTCCAGGCCACCTATCAGGCCGCCGGGTACGTGGCGGCCGGGGAGATGGTGACGAGCCTGGTCCAGCGTGCCCAGCACGCGGTGGTCTCGGCGCACGGTGAAGGCCGGCGGCGGGCGTTGCGTTTGCTGGTCGACGTGTACGCGTCGACGGCGGCGCTGTTGAGTCGGGTGGGTGAGGCCGGGCTGTCGTGGGTGGCGGCGGACCGGGCGGTGCTGGTGGCCCAGCACACTGGCGATCCGGAACTGGTGACCCTCGGTATCTACCGGCTGGCCCAGGCGCTCTTGCGGGCGGGCGAGGTGGACGACGCCTATCGGGTGGCGACCGCCGCCGCGGCCGATCTTGCCACCGCGCCGTCTGCGTCGGTGCCCGGTCTGTCGCTGCGGGGCGCGTTGCTCCTGACCGGCGCTCTGGCCGCGGCGCGTGGTGGGGATGGCCGGGAGAGCCTGGTGTTGTTGCGGGAGGCGGGTGCGGTGGCCGATACCGTTGGTGAGGATCGCAACGACCACTTCACGGCGTTCGGACCGACCAACGTGGCGTTGCACGCGGTCGGCTCGGCCGTCGAGCTGGGAGACGCGGCCGACGTGATCCGCCAGGGCGAACGGGTCGACCCGGGCCGGTTCGGGGTGGGGCTGGCGGGCCGGCGGTCCCAGCTCTACGTCGACCTGGCGTGGGCGTATGGGCAGCAACGCAACGACCCGGCCGTGGTGTTCTCGCTGATCGAGGCGGAGCGGATCGCGCCCGAAGTGCTCCGCTACGACCCCACTGCCCGCGACTTGCTGGGCGCCTGTCTCCGCCGGGAGCGGCGCACGGCGCTGCCCGGCTTGCGCCCGCTGGCGCAGCGGGTGGGGATCATCGCCTGAAGGGCCACCTATGCCGAGTTTCACTGCCAGCGTGGGGAACGAGCTGTACCTGGTGGTGTGCGCGGCGCCACCGGCGCGCACCGCGACCGGCGCGGTCATCCGGTCGGCGCAGGCGGCGGGGTGGGACGTGTCGGTGGTGGCGACCCCGACCGCAGAGGCTGGCTGGCTACCGGCAGGGTTGGCGGAGATGAGCGGCCATCCGGTTCGCAGCGAGCGGCGCCGGCCCGACGAGGCTCGCTACGAGCCCCTGGCGAGCGCGGTGCTGGTGGTCCCGGCGACGTTCCACACGATCAACGCCTGGGCGGCCGGGTTCAACGACACCCTGGCGCTCGGGGTGCTCAACGAAGCCTTCGGCCGGTCGGTGCCGGTGGCCGTCGTGCCGTGGGTGAACGACGCCCTCCGGGCGCATCCGGTCTTCTTCCGGAGTGTGGCGACGCTCGAAGGGGCCGGCGTCCATTTCGCGTCAGTGGACCCGTCGAACCCGCCTGACGCGCCGGAACTGGCGACCGTGGCCGTCCGCGCCCTACCGCGCCTGAGCACCTCGCCACCTTCTCGGTAGCGGACGACCTGTCCGGGGCGGGCATCGGACGCCGAGCAGTAACGGTCCCGTCTTCCCTCCGCGGTTCCCGACGTGCGGCCCGCCGGTCCTGGCCTTGTTGTGGGATGTGACGCGGTGTCGTCGTCGGAAGCCCGCATCTTTGTACCACCGCAGTCTCGTCCCAGGAATCGGGGCGTATCGGTGGCTGCATATGGCGGATGACCATTGTTGCTTGCCGAAGTCGACACGTCGTTCCCCCTGCGGTGCTCCGGGCATCGGCCGAACGAACCGAACCGGCGCCCGGGTCGCTCGACCGTCTCGAAGGGATTATCCGCGAGCTGTTGCCACCATGGCTGCCGACCGATCTGATGGCCCGCCGGGGTCGTGACGCATGGCGGGCCTGGGCGCTGGTGACGTCATGTCCGATCTACGAGGCGATGACGGTGTGGGTGATGGCGGCATGGCCGGAACCGACGTTGGATCGGGTGGACACGATGACCCGCACGGCGATTGCGGGCGCCCACCGGGTACGCGACGGGCTGTGGAGCGCCGAACGACTCGCGGCGGTGGTCGCCAAGGCCGGCCGGCGGCCCGAGCACGCTCCGGTCCACCGTCACCTCGGCCACGAGGTGCGCTTCGTGAGCTACGAGGCACTCGACTGCGAGCTGGGCGACGAGGCGCCGGCGCCCAAGCCGCCAGCCGGCTCGTCGCTCGGTCCGGCAGTGGTTGCAGACCTGCGAGCAGCTCTCGGTGAGCACGGCTATCTCCTGACCCCGGCCGCCGCGGCCCTGTTGGACCGGGCCGTGGACCTGGCGGTCGATCACCTCGACGCGGTCCGGGCGAGGAGCGTGACGGCCGGGCGACCGGAAGGGTTGAGCGGCCTGGCCTTGCTGGCCGCAGCCCGCCCGACCCGGCGGGCAGCCAAGGCGAACCGGATGACCGACGTGTTCCGTGACCTGCCCCATCCGACCGCCGTGGCCTTGGCCCATCTGCTGCTGGGCACCGACCGCCGTCCCGAGGGGTCGCTGCTGTGGCGTCACCTGCGTGGTCTGGAGACCGAGGAGGTACCGCCAGAGGTGGCGGCGGACTGGCGGGCCGAACTGCCGTCGCTGACCCCGGCGGTGCTGGCCTTCAGCGAGCGGCGGCGGCGCCGGGTGCGGGACCGCTGCCGGCGCGGCGAGAACCTCCGCCGCACCTTCGAGCTGGCCACCACGGCCGAGGTGGAGCACCCCTTCATGGCGCACGCCATCTAGGCGCAGCGCCGGGCGCCGAGGGTCATGGGTGGCCGCTCGGCGGCCACGGGGTCGAAACCCCGCCGTCGGGGCGGGGAGCTCGGGAGGTGGACCCATGAGCAGCGGCGCGAAGGCGGCAGGCGCCAGCATCGCCGGCGCGCTGCTTGCTCTGGTGCTGGCACTGGTCACCTTGGCCGGCGGCACCGGCTCGTCCGCTGCCGCGCAGGGTGCAGCCGCGGCATCGGTCCTGGGCCAGCTCCAAGCCGCAGAGTGCGTGGCTACCGGTCCGGTCCCGAGCCTGGACGCGGCGCAGGCCGCGAACGCGGAGACCATCGTGGCCGCGGCCCAGGCCCTCGGTGCAGGCAGCCAGGGCGCACAGATCGCATTGATGGTCGCCTACACCGAGTCGACCATGAACGATCTCGGCCCCGAGCCGGGCAACCACGGCTCCCTCGGCTTGTTCCAGCAGCGAGCCTCGCAAGGATGGGGCACCGCCGCGCAAGAGCAGGACCCGACCGACGCCACCGGCATGTTCATCGAGCATCTCTTGGCCGTGCCCGGCTGGCAGAGCATCCCGCCGTGGGTCGCGGCCCAAGACGTGCAGCGCTCGGCGTTCAGCGGCGGGTCGAACTACGAGGCGAACTGGACCCTGGCCGGCACGTTCCTCACCGCCATCACCGGCCTTTCCAACGCCCAGAGCTGCGGCGGGGAGAACGGTGCCGTGCCCGCCGGCCCGGCCAGCCAGTACGGGCTACCCACCGGCTACACCATCCCCTCGGACGCGACGCCGGCCGAGACCCTGGCTCTCACCTACGCCATCTCCAAACTCGGCGACGCGTACGTGTGGGGGGCGGCCGGCCCCAACGCCTTCGACTGCTCGGGGCTCACGATGATGGCCTGGGCGCAGGCCGGCGTCACCTTCGATCACTACACCGGGGACCAGATCAACGAGGGCACCCCCGTCGCCGGGTACGCGGCGATCTCACCGGGCGACCTGGTGCTGATCCCCGGCTCCGACGGCACGCTGGCGAACCCCGGCCACGTCGGCATCTACATCGGCTACGGGCTCGTGCTCTCCGCCGTCGACCCCCAACAAGGCGTCATCGTCCAGGCCTGGGCCAACTTCGTCGCCGGGGGGCTCTCGGGCATCCGCCACCTCGGCTGAACCCTGCTGCTCGAACCGTGCAGGGGGCTGATGGTGGCCGCCGGTCGGACGGGGCGACGTGCGGGTCGCTCGGGTCCGCCACCAACCCCAGGAGGCCACGATCATGCTTCCCATCGCTCCACCGATCCTCGCGAACGTGTCCCCGAACACGACGGGCCTGCCCGGGATCAGCAGCCTCAGCAACATCGTCGGTGCGCTGCTGTCCATCGGGCTCATCGCCTGTGTCGCCGGGCTCGTCATCGCCGCAATGGTGTGGGCCATCGGGTCGCACAGCTCGAACCCGAGCCTGGCCAGCCGAGGCAAGACCGGCGTCTTGGTGGCGCTCGTGGCCGCCATCTTGATCGGCGGCGCCAACGTGCTCGTGAACTTCTTCGTCACCACCGGCCAGGGCCTGTGATGCGCTCGCTGTGGAGCTTCCACCGCCGTCTCGTCCTCGGCGTCGCCGTCTGCGTCCTCCTCGCCGTTTCTGCCGCGGTGGTCGTCGTCGGCGGCCGAAGCGGGCAGCCGAGCGCCACCCGACCAGCCCCAACCCGACCAGCGCGCCCACGCTCGGCTACCACGGCGCCGCCCTCACGGCCACTCGCACCGACGCCGACGGTCAAGGTGCCCCAGACCGCGGTCCAGAAGCAGATCGACGCCGAGCTGGCCCAGGCCGAGACCCCTGCGTCCATCGCGGCGGCTGAGGCGACGAACGTGCCGGCTCCGGCGGTCTCGGCCTCGTACCCGTCGATCCCCACCGCGGACCGCTCCGACCCGACCGCCTACGCCATCGCGTTCACCACCGAGCTGCTGGACACGAACTACGCCACCCAGTCCCGCGCTGCCCTCTTGGCGTGGGCCGAGCACGAAGAAGCGCCCAACACCCTGCCGGGTGTCCCCGCCTCGGTCGCCGGCAAAGCCCTCGTGCTCTCCCTGGCCGACCCCAACCTGCCCGGCGGCACCCCGTCACCGACGCCCCCGGCCGCCGCCTGGACCACCGACGCCAACAACGGCGTCGTGCAGACCGTCACCGACGTACAGGCGCAGGTCGACCCCGACTGGACCCAGATCGTCTCCGAGGGCTGGCAGCCCCGCGATCCGCTCATGACCATCGAGACCGTCACCGGGACCCTGACGGTCACGACCAAGGGCAAGGCGGCGACCCCGGTGTCGTTCACCCTCACCCTGACGCTCGGATCGGCCGCCCACGTGCACGGCTACGGGGCGATGGCGGCGGGGAACTGGACGGTGAACTGATGGGCTGCTCGCTCACCAACCCCGGCGCCTGCCTGTCCGACCTCGCCGGCTCCGCCGCCAGCTCCATTGCCGGCTCCGCGTTCAATGCGATCGCCAAGGACTTCGGAAAGACCGCAGGCGCAGCGGTGAACTGGCTGTGGGGCCAGATCAGCGGGGCCACCGCCATCAGCCTCTCGGGCTCGGCGTTCACCCGTGACCTGGCCATCGTCACCACCCTCGCCGTCGTCGTGGCGACCGGCCTGTTCGTCATCCAGATCATCGCCTCGGTGCTCCGACGCGACGGTGGCGGACTGGCCCGAGGGGTCCGAGGCTTGCTCGTCGCCTTCCTCGGCAGCGTGGCCGCCATTGCCATCACCATCCTGCTGCTGGCCGCCGTCGATTCGCTGTCGGCGGGGTTCGTCCAGGTCGCCACCGGCGACTCCCTCCAACAGATGGGCTCGGCCATCCTCACCGCCACCAGCATCACCTCGGCCACCAACCCTGCCGCCATGCTGCTCCTGGCCCTCATCGTGTTGGGCGCGGTGGTCGTGGTGTGGGGGGCCATGATGATCCGCAAGCTGCTCATCATCGTCGCTGCCGTCTTCGCCCCCCTCGCCTTCGCCGGGGCGACCGCGGACATCTCGACCTCGTGGGTCCGCAAGTGGATCGAGATGATGGTCGCCCTCATCGTCTCCAAGCTTGTCTTGGTCATCATCTTCGTGATCGGCCTCGGCGTCCTCGTCGACGGGCTCGGAGAGACGGCCGGCGGCTCGGCCACCCAGACCGTCACCCAGACGATCATCGGTGCCCTGATCCTGTTGATGGGCGGCTTCGCTCCGTGGCTGGCGATCAAGCTCGTCCACTTCGGCGGCGACCAGTTCCAAGCCGTCCACGGCCACGCCCAGGCCGCCATCGCCGGGGCACAGACCGTCGCCGCTGCGCCGCAAAAGGTCCAATCCTTCAGCGGGCGGTTCGGCGGGGGCGCAGTCGGGGGGGCCTCGAACGGGGCCGGCTCGATGGGCCGAGCCTCCAACGGGTCGAACGGGCCTGCGAGCGGGCAGACCACCTCGGCGCCCCAGGGTCACCCGCCGAGCCCTCGGCCGTCGTCGGCGCCGGGGACGGGGACGGGCGAAGCCCGAGCCGCTTCGACCGGCGCTGCGAGCACGGGTGGGGCAGCCGCCGCGGCCGGTCCGGCTGGGGCCGCGGTCGCGGTCGGGGCTGCGGCCAAGGGGGCCGTGGACCGACAGGCGCGACACGTGAGCGAGGCGTCGTCCTCGACCGGCTCGTCCGCCGCGCCCGCTCCGGGCTCGTCGGGCACGGGTGGCCCGAGCCCTGCGCCGGGTCCTGCACGCCCGGCGGCGCACACGCCAGCTCCTCCGCCGCCTTCGTCTTCCGGCGAGGCCCACCTACCACCACCAGCAGCGGCAGCACCGCCGCCACCGGCAGCGGCGCCGCCGCCGAAGTCCACGTAGGCCACTCCAACCCTCAGGAAGGAAGGAGCTCGCCCGATGTCGTCCACCAGTCCGTCGCCCGGCCCCGCCCCGGTCCGCTTCGGTCGCCGCTCCACCCGTGGGCTGCTGCTCGGCCTGTCGACGGCCCGCTGCCTCTCGGTCGGCGCCGCCATCGGCGTGCTCGTCGTCGGTCTGGTGAGTGGCGGCGGGATCGGGCTGGTGGCCTCCGGGATCGTGTGGGTGCCGCTGCTGGCGGTGGCCTTCGTGTCGTGGAAGGGCCTCGCCCTCGTCGAGTGGGTGCCGGTCGTCGGGCACTGGGCGACCCGCAAGGCATCCGGACAGACCGAGTACCGGGCCAGGGTCTGCGCACCCCGCCCGGCGGGGACGATGGCCCTGCCCGGGGACGCCGCCGCGCTGCGCTTCTACGAGGACCCCGAGACCGGGGCGTGCATGGTCCATGACCCGCATCGCCAGACCCTCTCGGTCACCGTGCAGATCACTCACCCGGCTTACGTGCTGCTGTCACCCACCGACCAGCACATCCGGGTGACCGCCTGGGGACGGCTGCTCGCCTCCCTGTCCAAGTCCGGGCACTGCGCGGCGGTCCAGGTCCTCGAAGCGACCGTCCCCGACCCCGGCACCGGCGTCGCCGGCTGGTACGAGGCGCAGGGCACCCACGACGGCTCCTGGGCCGACGCCAACTACGCCACCCTGCTGGCCCAGTCCTCGCACGAGTCCTCGACCCATCGGACCACCATCACCATCAGCCTGGACATGCGAAAGGCGGCAAGGGTCATCCGAGAGGCCGGGCGCGGCGTGCGGGGCGCGGCGGTCGTGATGCGCGGGGACATGGCGGCGCTCGAGTACTCGTTGCGCGCCGCCGAGCTGCACGTCGACCGTTGGCTCGACGCCGCCTCTGTGGCGGTGATCGTCCGCCAGGCCTACGACCCCGCCAGCACCGTCCGGGCGGAGCTGCCCGGCGCGGAGGTGGCCACGGCGGGGCCGGTCGGGGTGTCCGAGCACTGGAGCTACCTCCGCCACGACTCGGGCTACTCGACGGTGCTGTGGATCAGCGAGTGGCCCCGCCAAGTGGTCGCCCCCAACTTCTTGCACGCGGTGATCTTCGCCCAAGGGGTCCGCCGCTCCCTGTCCATCGTCGCCCACCCGCTCGGCACCACCGAAGCCATGAAGCAGATACGCAAGGAGAAGACCGAAGCGATCACCGACTCGGCGCAGAAGGCCAAGGTCGGCCAGCTCCAAGACCTCTCCGACCGCCAGGAGTACGACGACATCTTGGCCCGCGAACAAGCCCTCATCGCCGGACACGTCGACATGGAGTTCTCCGGGTTCCTGACCGTCACGGCTCCGGGTCGTGACGAGCTGGCCGCCGCGGTCTCCCAAGTCGAGCAGGCCGCCGGCCAGGCGACATGCGAGACCCGTGTCCTGTACGGCCGCCAATCCCAAGGGTTCGTCGTCTCGGCTCTGCCGTTCGCCCGGTCGGTGCGGTGATGGCCCGCACCGAGCGCGCCGTCGAGGGACCCGACCGGCCAGTGACCGTCGATGACGGCCGGACGTTCGGGGCGCCGCTGTTCACCCCGGCGGAGACGGGACGACGGGAGCGGCACCGCCGGGCGCAGGCGGCACGCCAGATCGAGCAAGCACAGCGCCGGGCGCTCGTGGCCCGACGTCGGGCGGAGTTCGACGCGCTGCGGGCCGAGCAGCGGGCCGCCGCCTATCTGCCCCGCGGCGGCGAGGCAGGCCCGGCCGCCCTGCGCTCCTACCGGCGTCTCCGAGTCCAGGCGCACCGGGCCACCTCCGACGTGCTCGCCGGCGCGTACCCGTTCCTGGCCGAAGCAGGGCTCGGCACCGAGGGCGTGCTCATCGGCCAGGACTCCTGGTCGGCGGCGGCGTTCGTCTACGACCCGTGGGTCCTCTACGGCGCAGCCGTCCTCACCAACCCGAACCAGCTCTTGGCCGGGGTCATCGGCAAGGGCAAGTCGATGCTGGCCAAGAGCCTCGCCACCCGCTCGATTGCCTTCGGACGGCGTGTCTACGTGCCCGGCGACCCCAAGGGCGAGTGGAGCGTGGTGGCCCGGGCCGTGGGCGGCCAGGCGATCGAGCTCGGCGGCACCCTGACCACCCGACTCAACCCGCTCGACGAGGGCCTGCGTCGTGGCAGCACCGACGACGAGACCTGGCGGAGCGAGACGGCCAAGCGACGGCGGGCGTTGCTCGGCTCGCTCACCGAGTCCGCTCTTGGCCGGCCGTTGCGGCCGACCGAGCACACTGCGCTCGACGCCGCTCTGGCCGCGGCAGTGGCGGGGTCGTCCACGCCGATCCTGCCGATGGTGGTCGACGCCCTGTTCTCACCTGGCGCTGACTGGCTCGGGTCGTCGGCCTCCCAGCTCGTGGCTGACGGTCGAGAGGTCGGCCATGCCCTGGCCCGGCTCGTCCACGGCGATCTGGCCGGCCTCTTCGATGGCCCCTCCACCGTCCGCTTCGATCCGAGCCTGCCGATGGTCTCCCTCGACCTGTCGCTCATCTCGGGCTCCAATCAGCTCATCGGCTTGGTAATGAGCTGCGCGTCGGCGTGGATGGAGGCCGCCCTCGCCGACCCAGCCGGCGGGCTCCGGTACGTGATCTACGACGAGGCGTGGCGGCTCATCGCCCAACCCGCGCTGCTCGCCCGAATGCAATCGCAATGGAAGCTCTCACGAGCACTCGGGATCGCCAACCTCATGGTGATCCACCGCCTGTCCGACCTCGACGCGGTGGGCGACGCCAACAGCGAAGCCCGCAACCTCGCCCTCGGCCTCTTGGCCGACTGCTCCACCAAGATCGTCTATGCCCAAGAGGCCGGCGAAGCGCAGAAGACCGGCGGCGTGCTCGGCCTGTCGTCCACCGAGATCGCGCAGCTCCCCGAGCTGGACATGGGCGAAGGGCTCTGGCGGATCGGGGAGCGTTCCTTTATGGTCCGCCACCTCTGCACCCCCGCCGAGCTGGCACTGTTCGACACCAACGCCCGCATGTCCGGGCAATGTGACATCGACGGTTCGGCTACATCCTGACCGCTTCTCTGTGATCCTGACCGTCTCTCTTTCTCCGGCTCAGAGGTCGATGCCAGGCGGGAGCGGCGTCACGTCGTCGTCGGTGGTGACGGCTCGGCGGCTGGCAACGTTGGTGCGTGGCCGGTGTCCTCGACCGGCGCCCGGCCGGCCGTCGCCTGGTGCGAGGTCACGGAGAAGTGCACGGAGCGGTCCTCGGACCGCCGAGGGGAGCGGCCCGCCGTGACGCTCGGCAATGGCACAGCCCAGCGCGATGTGGACCACCGCGACCTCGGTGGTGGACAGGGCGCCGCCCGTGAGCCGGTCCCAATCGACCTCGGCGCCCCACTGGTCAGGCTGGTAGCCCAACTCGGCCCGGTCGCTGCGGTGGCCGAGCAGCCCGTCGAGCAGGCGGAGGGTGTGCGGGGTGTCGTCACGGTGCAAATAGGTCACGTTGCTCCCTCGGGGCTCCGGTGAGGCTGGGCTTTCCGGTCGGTCCGGTGGGCCAGGTCGGAGCTGGTAGTTGGGGCAGCGTCCCTCGTGGCGGGCGCCGCCGCAGAACGGGCACGGCCCGGCTTGGGCGCCGCCGTCGCTGATCCCGCACCACCCGGTCTCCCCGAAGTCCTCGGTGATGAACACGGTGACGGCCTGACGTCCGCAGGTGCAGTACTGGCCGGGCTGGGCCGGCCGTTCCGTGGCGGTCATAGCTCGACGCCCGCAGGGGTGAGCGCCAGCTCGTCGGCGTCAATTGCTGGCGTATGGCCAGCGTGGGGCGCGGCCTGGCGGACGCCGTGGTGGAACCACTGCCGGCGGTCATCGGCGTCTTCGAGAGCGGGACCATCGTCTCGGTGGAGCTCGTCGCGCTGGTACCAGGCCCGAGCGCCGTCGGCGGTTTCGATGGCCGGGCCGCCGTCGCGGTGCCGTTGGCCGTGGCACCACCACTCGCGGCTGCCATCAGCGGCGACGTAAGCCGGACCGTCGTCGCGGTGCAGGCGCCGCTGCTCGTCGTACCAGGCTTGCGGCTCGCGCTTGGATTCGGGGCCGTTTGGTCGACCCGAGACCGCGATCGGGCTGTCAGGGCCAGGAGAGCTCTCGCCGGGCGATTGATCGTCGACAAGGGCGGCGTCGATGGCGTCGAGCCGGGCAGCGAGGGTGGCGATCCGTTCGGTGTGCTCGAAGGGCCGGCCGAGCCGTTCGCGGGCCTGCTCGCTGTCGCGTCGAGCGGTAGCGGCTTCGTGCTCGGCGTCGTCGGCCCGGCGGTCGAGGTTCTCGGCCAGGTGCTCGATCTGGAGAATGACCCCGAGCGGGGCGTCCTGGGCCAGTTGTTGGCGAGTGAGAAGTCTGGTGCCGGTGGGGACGGCGTCGAGGTGGAAGCCGTAGCTGGTCTCCTCCGGGTCTCGATAGGCAGTGACCGATAGGTCGAACCCGGCAATTTCCCCGAGCAGGAAGCGGGCCTTGGGTTCCCCGGCACCGGGGGTGCAGTCGCGCAGCACGGTGCGGCGAAGGGCGTCGCCGGCGTCAGTACGTTTGGTGTAGGTCCGGCCGGCGAGGGTCATGGCGAACCGTTCGCCGCTGGTGTCGACCGCCTGGGGAGCCGCGGCGCGCAGGGCAGCGGCCAGGGCCGTGAACTGCTTGGTGTCGCGTTCGCCAGCGGCCAGGCGGGAGCGGAGCCGGGACTGGTCGTTGCGCCAGGCGGCTTCGAGCCGTTGGAGCTTGGACAGCTCGCTGGTGACGCCGGCTCGTTCCATGATGCGGGGGTCGCCGGTGGCGAGGGCCTTGACCTCGGCGTAGGAGAGGGCTTCGTCCCCGATGTCTTCGACCCACCGTTCGGTGACCTCGCCGGCCATGATCTGGTGGATGAACGCCGCCTTGCGTTCCACGGTCTGCCAGAAGAACGAGTCGAACGAGTCGCGGGTGGCATAACGCAGGAGGGCGACGACTCGGTTGGCGTTGCCCTGGCGGACGGCTCGGCCGGCTCGCTGTTCGAGGTCGGCGGGCCGCCAGGGGCAGTCCACGTCGTGCAGGGCGATCACCCGGTCCTGGACGTTGGTGCCGACCCCCATGCGCTCGGTCGAGCCGATGAGCACCGAGATGGCCCCGGAACGAGCGGAGGCGAACAGGCGGGCTTTCTCGGTGTCGTTCTTCGCTTCGTGGATGAACCGGATCGACTCGCGGGGTACGCCGCGGGCGGACAGGTCGGAGCGGAGCTGGTCGTAGGCGTTCCACGATCCGTCGTTGGTCGGCGTGCTCAGGTCCAAGAACACGAGTTGCAGCGCGCCTCGGCGGGTGCTGCCGGGGTACTCCAGGTCGCTGTTGCGGTGGTAGGTGCCGGCCACGCGGTCGGCGACCGCGGCGATCTTTCCGCCGGCCGGGTCGGGTTCGCCGCCGACGAGGCGAAGGTCGAGCGCGGCCCTTCGCCCGTCGGAGGTGATCTTCAACATGTTGTCGTCGTGGGGGTCCACCCGACCGGCGCTGATCCGGGCCGCCCGTTCTGCCAGTTCCAGCCCGAACTGCTTCAGCTCTTCGGTGCCGGGGACGACGACGGTCTCGGGTTTCCCGCCGGCAACGTCGGGGACGACGAGCGCGAGCTGGTCGATGCGGCGCACGTCGGCCACCGCCCGGAACATCTGCAACAGGTCCGGGACGTTGGCGAAGCGGGCGAAGCGGGTCTTCATCCGGTACGTCGTGGTGTCGGGGGACATCTCCAAGGCGGTGACCGCCCTGGCGAACGTGGCGGCCCACCCGTCGAAGTGCTCGATCCCGGCCGCTTCGAGGGCATCGGGCTGGAGGTAGTGCTGCATCACCCACATCTCGGCGATGGAGTTGGAGATCGGCGTGGCGGTGGCGAAGGTGACGACCCTTGACCCTTCGGTCTCTCGGAGCCAGCGGAGCTTCATGTCGAGGTCCTCGGCCCGTTTCGAGGCGCCCCCACTGACGCCTTGGATGCGGGTCGGGAAGTACAGGTTCTTGTAGCGATGGGCCTCGTCGATGACGAGGTAGTCGATGCCGGTGGCCTCGATGGTCACCCCGCCGCCGTCCCGGCGCTCGTCGAGAAGCCGGGCGTGGCGTTCCTCGACCCGGGCGAGGGCCTTCTCCAGGCCCTTGACGCTCATGGCCTTCTCGTCGCCTTCGGCCCGGCTCTGGGCGATGGCGGCCCGCAGCTCGTCAACCTTGGCGGCGAGGAAGGACGCCTCGGTCTGCGCCGAGACGGGGATGCGCTCGAAGCTCGAGGACGTGAGGATCACGGCGTCCCAGTCCTGGGCGGCGCAGCGGGCGATCAGCTCCTTGCGCCGGGCCGGGGTGACGTCGTCCTTGCCGGCGACGAGAATCTTGGCGTCGGGGTAGAGCTGGAGGTACTCGCGGGAGAACTGTTCGAGCATGTGGTTGGGGACCACGTAGCAGGGACGGTTCACCAGGCCGAGGCGTTTCATCTCCCGGCCGGCCATGACCATCGTGGCCGTCTTGCCCGCCCCCACGGCGTGGGCGAGCAGCGCGGAAGGCTCCGAGAGGATGCGCCACACCGCGTCGCGCTGGTGGGGGTGCGGCACGAACCCATCGGCCAGGCCGGGGAAGCTCAGGTGCGACCCGTCGTAGGCGGGGAGCACCGTCGAGTTGAACAGCTCGTTGTACTGGCCGACGAGGCGGGCGGTGCGACCCGGGTCCTCCCACACCCAGGCGGCGAACCGTTCGCTGACGGCGTCCTTCT
Source organism: uncultured Acidimicrobiaceae bacterium (assembly GCA_964610905.1). Classification (GTDB taxonomy): domain Bacteria; phylum Actinomycetota; class Acidimicrobiia; order Acidimicrobiales; family RAAP-2; genus JAJZJT01. The sequence goes on along the minus strand of CAZSYT010000012.1, from coordinate 30,740 downwards.
TCTCCCTGGCGGCCAGCGTCTCGGGCAGGTTGACGATCCGCCTGCGGCCGTCGGGGTCGGACGGGTCGGGGTCGGTGACGGTGACCTCGGACTGGTTGCAGGCTGCCTCGGTCAGATGGATGCCGTCCATCCGCCGGGTGCCCCAATCGGAGGTGAGCGCCAGGCTGCCCCGTCCGGTCCCGGTCAGGGTCCACGCACCGGTTGCCCGCGTGTAGGTGACGTGCACGTCGGGGGCCTCCAACACCTCGGCGCAGAACGCCTGGACGTCGGATGGTGGTATCCACGGGGCGCCCAGGCGGGCATCGATCTCTCCGGGCTCCAGGTCCCGGGGCTGGACCGCTTCGAGGGCGGTCACGTTGACCCGCCACCGTTCGTGGTCCTCGGCCTCAGCGGTGCGGGCGGCCCGCAGCTTGGAGCGAACGTGGCCGGACAGGTACACCGCGGCGGGGACCGGCGGCTCGCCGTCGGGGTCGTCGAAGATCAGTGCTCCTAGGCGTTGCCTGGCTTCGACCGCATCACAGCCGAGGAGCCGGGCGATGGTCTCGACGTCCACCTGGCCGCGCTCGTCCAGACAGAGCGCCAACGCGTCCTCCGGACGCTCTGCTGCGGTGACCGGCTGGCGGGGCGAGAGGACGCGCCGCTCGAAGATCGGCGCCTTGGTGGCGCTCTGGCTGGCGTCGTCGAAGTCTTCCAGCGCCCGCACCACCGGCAGGCCGGGATCGGAACGGAAGCCGCCCATCGGCGGGCAGCGCCGACCGAGCACCGGCCGGCCGCTGTCGTCTCGCCTCCCGGTGTCGTAGGTGCGGTAGCGGTTGACCGGCCCGTACAAGCGGACGTAGGCGTCGTAACGGGTGTTGAGCGCCTGGCGGGCGGCCTCCCAGTCGGCGTCGTCCAGTGAGGCGGCCTGGCCGTCGATGACCTCGAAGTAGGTGTCGCGCAGCTCGATGAGGCGGGCAAGCTCACTGGCCTGGGCGGCAGGTGGCCGGTAGGGGGCGGGGGTGCCGTGCTCGATCCGGGCGAACCCGCCCCCGTCCCGGGCGAGCAGCGACCCCTCGACGTGGTGCGGGCCGACGATCACATCGGTGACCCATTCGGCGCCGCCGGTGGCGGCCATCTCGGGGTCGGTGGTGCGTTCGGTGATCCCGAGCCCGGCGCTCATCGCTCGGCCCGCGATCTCTGCCAGGACGGCGTTCATGGCCGGGCCGAGCGGCTGGCGCCGCGTCTCGCCGTCGATGAGGGTGGTGCGGGGCCGGACGACCAGCTCACCGTCCGCGTAGCGGCCGCGGCCGGCGCCGAGCTCGCCCAGCACCCATTCGGGGTGGGCGGCGAAGACCTCGTTGACGGCGACCGGGCCGTCGCGGGTCTCCACGTCGGTCACGGCCGACCACGCCTCGCCCGCCGGGGGTGCGTCTGGCGGTCGGCGGCGAAGGAGGAGCAGGTCCATGCTCGCGTCGGTGCCTGCCACGGCCTGCATCGCCCCGTCCGGGAGACGGAGCGCACCAACCAGGTCGGCGTCGTCGGCCAACATGGACCGGGCGGTCGTGCTCGCCGCGTCGAGGGTGTAGCGAGAGGTGAGCACCGCCACGTAGCCGCCGGGGCGGGTCAACGCCAACGACTTGTGGATGAAGTGGTTGTGGATCGACAGCCCCGCCCGATTGTGCAGCGGGTCGAACAGCTTGTAGTTGCCGAACGGTACGTTCCCGATGGTCAGGTCGAACCAGCCGTCCGGGTAGCGGGTGGCGGCGAAGCTCTCGGCGCGGATCGTGGCCGCCGGATGCAGCAGGCGGGCGATGCCCGCGGTGACGGGGTCGACCTCGATTCCCACTGCGTCCAGGCGGCCGGGGTCGTCCGGCCAGGTGGCAAGGAAGGTGCCCGACCCGACGCCCGGTTCGAGCACCCGGCCACCGGCGAACCCGGCTCGGCGCACCGCCCGCCAGATGGCGTCGGCCGCCTCGAAGCTCGTGTAGTGGGCGTTCAACGTGGTCCGAGAGGCCGCCGCCCACTCGGTGCCGTCCAGCAGCCTTCGTAGCCGGATCCGGATGTCGGCGTAGTCGTCGCCGGCCGGGTCGAACACCTTGGGCAACGACCCCCACCCCGACCAGCGACCGAGCACCGCCTGCTCGTCAAGGGTCGCCGGTCGGTTCTCGGCCTGCACCCGGCGCAACGTCTCCAGGGCGGCCAGGTTGGCCTCGGCCCGATGCTTGCTCCCGGCCGGGGCCAAGTCGGCGCCGGAGGTGACCCGCCACTCGACCGGGCTGGACCTACCGACCCGGCCGTCTAAAGGTCGCTCAGACCCGTCTCGTCTGACCTCGGGGGCGTCCAACCCCGGTCGAGGAACGCCCCGTCCTGGTCCGTCCCCGGCTCGTCGGGTTCCGTCCCCGGCTCCGGGTCCAGGTAGACCATCTCGGCCAGGACTGCGTCCTCCGCCATCTGGTGGGCCATCTGCACCTGGCCTGCGTAGGCCGGGAAGTCCGTCTCCTGCAAGCTCTTCGGCGGCGTCAAAGAGCGTTCGCGGTCCCTGATCGCTTCGCTCACCCGGTCGTCCAAGGCGCGGAAGTACGCCTCCGGGTCCTCGACGGCGGCGAACGCGGCCGGCAGCCACCGGGCCATGTGCGCCGCGGCCAGGTTCCCGTAGCGGCCATAGTCGCCCGTCCTCGACGGACGGTCCTGGCTCATCGTCATCGACGCTAGCGCCGAAGAGGTCGTCGAAACTGAGCTGCTCATCGCGGTCTCCCATCTGCTGCGCTCACGCTCCCAGCACTCCAGCTACCACCGACATCAGGACCGGCGACCCCGAGCGGCCGGTCACAGGGCCACCCCGCTGGACAGCTCGGGGTCCGTCACCGCCAGGTCCGCGCCGGCCCGCGCGTTCGCCTCGTCGCGGCGAAGCTCGGCCGAGAGGGTGTCGGCCCGAAGCGCCGTGTCCTCGAACATCCGGGCCGCGGGCGGATCGGACATGGCGTAGAAGCCCGCCGCATAGGCGGCGAGCTCGGCCAGGCGGGCGAGCTGGGCTGCGGTCATCGGCTCCTTCCGGTCCCTGCGGGTTCCTGCCGCTCGGCCGCCCGGCGACCACGATCGACCCCCTCGCGCGTTGAGGGCGGGTGGTGGCGGCCCGTCGGCCGGGCCACGAGGGGCGAGGGGTCGCCCCGGAGAGGGCCGACGTGATGGCACGACTGAGCAACGAGCAGTACCGGGCGCTGACGGCCGAGAAGGTGGCCGCCGCCCAGGAGCTGGTGGCGGCCGAGGTTGCCGGGCTGGTCAATGGTGAGGACTGGCGGCGGTTCCTCGACGACAACGCCCGGTTCTACGACCTGGACGCCACCAACACGATGCTGGTGGTCGCCCAGCATCGCCGGGCGTACGAGGAAGGCCGGGTACCCGACTCGACCTCGACCTACGTGGCCAGCTTCGACACCTGGAAGGCGCTCGGCCGCCACGTCGAGCGGGGCCAGCACGGCTACACCGTCTTGGCCGCGGTCCGCTCGGTCCGAGCCGATGCTCGCGGCCACGACGGCGACCTTCGGGTGCTGCGCCGAGGTGGGCAGGCGGCCGCCGGCGAGACCGAGACCACGGGGGCGGTGGTGCGGGGCGTGCAGACCGAGACGGTCTTCGCCGCCAGCCAAACCGTCGGCCCGGACCTGGCCATGCCGTCCCGTCCGACGCTGGCGACCGGCGACGCACCACCAGGACTGACCGAGGCGGTCAAGGCGTTGATCGAGGAGCGGGGGTGGAAGGTCTCCACCGTCTCCGACGCGACCCTGGCCGATGGCGCGAATGGCCGCACCTACTACGGCGGGCGGTTCGTCACCCTCCGCGACACCCTGGACGATGCCGAGACGGCCAGGGCGCTGCTGCATCAGGCGGCGCACGTGCTGCTGCACGGCGGGCCGCCGGGACGCTACCTGGCCCACCCGGTGAAAGAGGTCGAGGCCGACAGCGTCGCCTACGTGGTCGGCGCGGTCCACGGCATGGCGACCGACGGTTCCCGCTTCCCCGACGTCGCGACATGGGCCGACAACGAGAGGGACAAGACGGTGCGCGAGACCCAGGCCCGGGTCACCCGGGCCGCTCAGGCGATCATCGCCTGCTCCCCGGCCGAGCACCTGGCGGGGAGCAAGCCCCCCGGCGCGGACCTGGCTCTCGCCGCCATGCAGGAGATCGACCGAGAGGAGGCGAGCCGGCGTGCGGCGCTGGGCGGCTGGGAGAGCGAGCCGGCTCCGATCAGCGCGGACGGGCCGGGGGTGGCGTGAGCGTCCAGCCCGCACGGCCGGGGTCGTCGCAGGCGACCGATCTGGCCTTGCACGCACTGGCCGGGGTCGTCGGGGTGGTCGGCGTGCTGTGGCTGGCCGGCGCCGCCTCGGCGTGGCTCTCGGGCCATCGGGTACCCCGCCACGAGCCGTTCGCCGGGCTGACGGCGTTCGCCCATGCCGGCGACCCGAGCCTGGCGTGGCATGGCCCGGTCGGGCCAGCCGTGCTGTACTGGTCGGTCACCGCTGCCGCGGTGGTCCTCGGGGTGATCGCCGCCGGTCTGGGGCGCCAGCTCGTCGTCGGTGCGGCCCGCCGCAACACCGACGACCCCACCAGGACCAAGGGCCTGGCCGACCGCCGGCAGGTGAAGCGGGCCGCCAGCACGAAAGCGTTGCTCGCCCGGGCTGCGACGCTACGCCCCTCTCTCACCCACCCACGGCCGGCACAGGTCGGCTACCGCCTCGGCACCGCCGGGGGCGTCGAGTGCTGGTCGTCGGTCGAGGACTCGATGGTCCTGCTCGGTCCGCCCCGCTCCGGCAAGGGCTACCACGTCGTCATCCCAATGCTGCTCGACGCCCCCGGCGCCGTCATCACCACCGGGACGCGCGCCGACAACCTGACCGCGACGATCACCGCTCGGACCAAGGTCGGCCCGGTCGGGGTGTTCGACCCCCAAGGCCTGGCGAGCGGCGTCCCCTCGGCCCTGCGCTGGTCGCCGGTCCGGGGCTGCGAACACCCGCAGACGGCGATGATCCGGGCCAACGCCTTGTGCGCCGACGCCGGCGACGGCACCGAGTCGGGGAGCTTCTGGCGCCAGCAGACCACCGCCGCGGTGCGCTGCCTGCTCCACTCCGCGGCCCTCGACGGCCGCACCGCGGCCGACCTGTACCGATGGTCGCTCAGCCCTGCTGCCGCCAAGGACGCGGTCGACGTCCTCGTCCGCACTCCCGGTGCGGCCTTGGCGTGGGACAAGGCGCTCGACGCCATCATCTCGGCGGACCAACGCCAACGGGACTCGACCTGGGCGATGGTCGCCAACACCTTCGCCGCCCTGGCCGACCCCCAGGTCCTCGACGCGGTCACCCCCGGCGTCGGTGAGCGGTTCGACCCCACCGACTTCCTGCGCCGGCACGGCACCTTGTACCTGCTCGGTACGGCGTCGGGGGCGAGTGCCACCGCCGGGCTCGTCGCCGCGCTGATCGAGGACGTGGTGGAAGCGGCCCGCCGCCTCGCCGCGGCGTCGCCCGGCGCCCGGCTCGACCCACCGCTCAGCCTGGTGCTGGACGAGGCCGCCAACTATCCCATCCCGAGCCTCGGGGCGCTCATGTCCGAAGGGGGAGGGAGCGGGATCGCCGTCCTCGCCGTCCTCCAATCGTTGGCCCAAGCCCGTGCCCGCTGGGGTCGGGAGGCGGCCCAGGGCATCTGGGACTCGGCCATCGTGAAGATCATCCTCGGCGGTGGCGGTGACGCCGACGACCTGGCGGCCATTGCCCGGCTCGTGGGCGAGCGGACCGAGCGGGAGTACAGCGAGACCAGCCAGGCCGGCGGCGGCCGATCCGTGTCCGCATCGAACAGGGAACGGCCGATCCTCGACGTGGCCGCCCTGCGCTCCATCGCCTTCGGCCACGGCTTGTTGCTGCTCCGCTCGGCCCCGCCGATCATGCTCACCCTGCGTCCTTGGACTGCCCGGTTCGACGCCGCCCAGCTCCGCAGCGACCGCACCGTCATCGAGGGTGCCATTCGGGCGGCGGCCGAGCAGCGATGGTCAGCCGGTGCGTGACCCCCGGCCCGGCCTGGCCTGGTCCCTCGGCCGGCTCCAGCGCCGCGTCGCCTACCGGGACTACATGGACAGCCCGGCCTGGTTGGCCCGTCGCCGACGATGGGCGCTCACCTGGACCGCCCGACACAGCGGCCCGCCGAGCTGCCTGGTCTGTGGCGCCCGGTGGTGGCTCAGCCGGGACGACCTGCACCACCGCAGCTACGCCCGGCTCGGACGAGAAGCCGACCGTGACCTCATCGCGCTCTGTCGAAGGTGCCACCAGGTGGTCCACCGGGTCCTCGAATCGGACCGGTCATGGCGTCGTCTCGACCGCGCCCAGGCCACCGACCTCATCGTCGCCGCGCTCCACCGCGCCGCGAGCTGCCAGGAAGGAGCGCATCCGTGACCGATACCGGCCCGATCGCCGTCGATGCCGCCGAGGACGACAGACGGCGAGCCGAACGTGTTGCCGCCCTCGCCAAGCTCTACGAGGCCGACGGCCCCGCCGACCTCGACGAGCTGACCGGCCCGACCTTCTGGCCCGACCTCACCCGGGATGAGGCCCGGCACGAATGGACGGCGCTACGCGCCTGGGTCGAAGCGCTCAGCGAACGGTTCGGCCACCTGGACCACCACGTCATTCCCCGCTGCTGGTTCCGGCACCCCGGCCACGTCGAAGCCCTCGCCGCCCTGCGCGACGCCGAGCGAGTCAACTACGCCGAGACCGCTCCGGGCACCGCCGGGGTGGACTGGCACCGCGCCTTCCAGTTCGTCGAGACCCGCCTGCGGGACTGGACCGGCCAGCTCCCCTGCGGCGCCACCCACGAGGCCCGCGCCCGACGACCCCAGCCACTCGACCCAGCGGAGTGGGAGCAGTTCCTCACTGACGACGCCGGCCGCCGCTGCGAGCACGCCATCGGCACCGCCCTCGACCATCAGGGCTGGTGATGGCCACCAGTCGGCCAGACCAACGCCAACCCGGCACGCCGGGCTGAAGGGGTCTCGCCGTGGATACCTGGCTCGACACGCAACCGACCGTCACCGTCCAACTGGCGCTCGACGCCAGCCTCAGCGGCGACGACGGACCAGGGTGCCGGTTCGCTCTGTGGTTGGAGCTCGTCGACCTTCACCTCGACCAGCTCAGCACCGAGCGGTCCCTGCTCGACTGGGACTGGCCCGACGCCTGTGCAAAGGGCTGGTCGCCGCGCACCGCCGCGTTCGCCGCCTGGGCCAAGCGCCTCGGCACGGTCACGGTCATCGCCGGGCAACGGGCGCAGTGATGGCCGGGATCGACTGGGACGACATCCGTGCCCGTCACCGCCTCGGTGCGGTTGCCCGCCGGACCGGGTTCGACGTTCCCGACACGGGGCGGGCAATGGTGTGCTGCCCGCTGCCCGGCCACGAGGACCGCCGCCCCTCCATGCACCTCGACTTGGAGCGGGACCGCTACTACTGCTTCGGCTGCCAGGCACACGGCGACGTGATCCAGTGGGTGTGCGACGTCGAAGGGGTCCGGCCCGGCGAGGCCGTCGCCATCCTCGACGACGGCCGGCCGATCAACGGCGCCCACACCGGCGGGACCGCCGCCCGCCGCTACCTCACCCCGCCTGATATCGACGCGCCCGACCTGGAACGCACCCCGCCCGAACGGGTCCAGGCCGCCATGCACGCCGCCTGGCGGTACTACACCTTCACCTCCCTCCACCACCAGGGCGTCGACCACCTGACCCGAGTACGGAACATCGACGTCGCCGCCCTGGAAGCCGAGGCGGGCCGGCCCGTCGTCGGCCACACCCCTGGCCGGGCGGACGGGGTCACCCAATCGCTCCGAGCCCAGCACTTCACCGACGACGAGCTGGTCGATGCCAGTCTCGCCCTCCGCCGCCGGGACGGCTCGGTCATCGACTTCTTCCGGGACCGGCTGCTCGTGCCGGTCACCGACGACCACGGCCAAGTGGCCGGCATCATCGGCCGGTCCACGACCGGCCGGGAGCCGAGGTATCTCAACCAAGCCCTCACCCACACCTACGACAAGCACCTCGCCCTCTACCAACCCGCCCCTCACCACCTCGACGCTGACGCCAACGTGGTCGTGGCCGAAGGCACCTTCGACGCCCTCGCCATCGCCGCCCACGCCGCCCGAGCCGGCCTGTCAGCCAAGTACGCCCCCGTCTCCGCCTCCGGGGTCCGCCTCTCGGATCACCACTTCGACGCGATCCTCGACCTCCACCCCCGACCCCCGGTCCTCGCCGCGGACGGCGACCCCGCCGGCCGGGACGCCAACCTCGAATGGGCCGCCCGCATCGCCCTGCGCCACCGGGAGACGGTCATCACCACGTGGCCCGCCGGTGAGGACCCCGCCTCCTGGCTTGCCAACCACGGCCCGGACGGTCTTGCCGCCATCACCCGCCGAGGCTGCCTCGACCCCGCCCCGGACGAGCTGCGACCCCGCCACTGCGGGACGGTGCTCACCCAAGCCGCCCTCGACCAGCTCCCCGACAGCCCCGCCGAGCGATCCGCCGGGCTCCGCAGGCTCGCCGCCGAGGTCACCAACATCAGCCGCTACCTCGGCCCCAAGGCAGGCGAGCGCTGCTCGACCGCCGCCGCCACCCTGCTCGCCCCCGTCGCGGTCAGCGTCGCCATCGACGCCGCCACCAATGGCGACGTGACCACCATCGTCGAGCACGTCGCCACCTACGGGGCCAGGCTCCCACCAGCCGGACGGACCGAGTTCACCCGCCGGGCCGCGGAGATCGTCCACGCCAACCAGCTCGGCGCCCTCCAACAGGTCGAACGGCGCCTCGGGATGGCCATCGAGGCGGCCGGTGGGGCAGAAAGCGGGATCGGTAGAGGCCCCAGGGACAACGCGGTCATCCCGACCACCCGAACCGATCTCAACGGTCACGACCTGCCGTGACCACGGCCGGCACCACCCCAGTTGGTCCACCGGCTGGCGAAGTGCCCTGCAGTACCCTTGGGGATCATGCACCGTCGGTCCCGATCCGCCGCGAGCCGATCCAGTTCGAGGCCGAGGGCGCACCCGTCGTAACTCCAGCCGTGGCCGCGGTCCTAGCTCGTATCGTGCGGACCTTACGCGACCGCCAGAAACGTGAGGCAGCGTGATCCGTTTTGCGCTCAGCGCCCGTACTTCGACCGACGACCTCCAAGACCCGGCCGACAGCCTGCGGTGGCAGACCGACACGGCCGCTCGGCTCATCGCCCCGCACGGCGAGATCGTGACCGTCTACCACGACATCGACAAGAGCCGGAGCCTGCCGTGGGATCGCCGACCCGAAGCATCGCGCATCCTGCATGACCTGAAGAACCCCAACCGCGGCTGGGATGCCCTGGTCATCGCGGAGCCGCAGCGAGCCTTCTCCGGGACGCAGTTCGAGGGCATCCTGTTCCAGTTCGCCCACTACGGCGTCCCGTTGTGGGTGCCCGAGCTGGGCGGCCCGGTGGACATCAACAACGACGGGCACTACATGTGCCTGTCCAACTACGGGACCATGAGCCGGGCCGAGCGCAACCGGACCCGGCTACGCGTCGCCAATGCAGTCCGAGCCCACGCCCAGGCGGGCCGGTGGCTCGGCGGTCGGCCGCCCTACGGCTACCGGATCGGGGACCTCGGCCCCCACCCGAACCCGTCCAAGGCGGCGTCGGGAGCCCGGCTCCACCAGCTCGAAGTGGACCCCGAGACGGCGCCGGTCGTCCAGCGCATCTATGCCATGTTCCTCGCCGGGGCCGGCTACAAGCACATTGCGACCGTGCTGACCAACGAGGGCGTTCCGAGCCCGTCCGCACACGACCGGGCTCGGAACTCGCACCGGCCGGGTCATGCCTGGGCCAAGACGGCAGTGGGGAGCATCCTGGCGAATCCTCGCTATCTCGGTTATCACGTCTCCGGTCGTACCAAGAAAGCGGATGTCCTACTCGACCCGGACATTCCTACCCTGGGCCATGTGACTCGGCAACAGTGGCAGGACCGCTCCGAGTGGGTCACGGCATCGGTCCAGACCTATGACGCCATCGTGGACGAGACGACCTGGCACCGGGTCCAAGCGCTCATCGTCGCCAGCACCCGGACCAAGGCCGTCACGCCGAGCCGGGACCGAACCCACCGTGGCTCCCGGCGGTCAGAGCCGTCCCGATACCCGCTCGCCGGCCTCGTGCTCTGCGACTGCTGCGGCAAGAAGCTCCAGGGCAACATGGTCCGCGGCAATGCCCTGTACCGCTGCCGGGTCAGTCCTGACTACCCGGTGCCGATCAACAACCACCCGCCCAGCCTGTCGGTGCGAGAGGACCGGCTGCTGCCACACATCGACTCGTGGCTGAGCGAGATGTTCGCCCCCGAACGCATAGCGGCTACCGCCAGGGAGGTCGTGCAGTCCGACGCCGAGGGCCATCGCGAGGACCCCGCCGTCGTCCGGGCTCGGGCTGCGCTCGTGGAGAGCGAAAGGAAGCTCGCGAAGCACCTCGACGGACTGGAAGCGGGCATCCCCGCTGAGATCATCGCCCCCCGGATCGCCGCCGCCCAGCGCGAGAAGGCCGCCGCCCAAGCAGTGCTGGCGACGGCGCCTCCAGCCCCCAAACCCCTCACTCTGGACGAGGTGGTCGAAACGCTCTCGACGCTGCGCAACCTGCCCGAACTGCTCGAAGTCATCGAGCAGGCGGACCGCGCAGCGCTCTACCAGGCCCTCGGGCTGACCGTCCTCTACCGGCGAGTTGGCACCTGTGAGCAGGTCAAACTCCGGTTCACCTTCAGCACCGTGGACCTGGAACGTGTCGGAGGGGGGACTTGAACCCCCACGCCCTTGCGGGCACCAGCCCCTCAAGCTGGCGCGTCTGCCTATTCCGCCACTCCGACGAGTGGGCCCGGGGGTGCCCCGAGCGATCGCATGGTAGCGCGCCCCGGGGACGGTCCAGACGCCTGCGCACCGGTCGTCGAGGTGGCCGGCTTGCGCACCAGGCGCTCCCACGAGGACAGGTTCCACAAGATGCCGTCGCGTGACGGGTCGGCCACCACGCCGCTCAGCGTGACGGTGTGGGCGACCACGGCCGGGTCGCAGAAGAGCGGCAGGGAGACCATCTGGTCCCACAGCTGGTCGTCGACCTGGGCGTAGATCGACGCGCCCGTCACCGGGTTGAGCTGCTGGGCGGCCTGGGAGAAGAGCTGGTCGACCTGGGGGTCGTCGAAGTTCGACCAGTCGACCGCACCGTCGGTTCCCTCGTCGCCGAGGGTGGTCGAGTACCACGGGGCGCTCGCCGTCGTGAAGGCGCTGGCGGTGCGCTGGACGAGGGCCAGCTGGTAGGCGCCGAGGTCGTGGGCCATGCGGACCCCCGCCGTCCCCCCCACGGCCACCACGTCGACGGCGACGCCCTGGGCTCCGAGCTGGGCGGCGACCAGGCGTGCCACGGGCATGGCCCAGGGGTCGGACGACTCGACGGCCATCGTGAGCGACAGGGGCGCTCCGGCGGCGTCGACCACGGTGCCGGCGGCGTCCCGGTGGTAGCCGGCGCTCGCCAGCAGGCTGGTGGCCTCGGCGGGGTCTGCGGTGTCGTAGCCGCCCGAGGCCGACGACGCCGTGTAGCTGGCCAGCCCCGGCACGCTCAGGTGGTCCTCGAGCAAGCCGATCGACGGGGCGACCAGGCCCACCGTCTTGGCCAGCAGGCTCGTCCGGTCGACCATGTGGGCGATCGCCTCGCGCACGGTGGGCGACGTGAACGGCGCCGAGGTCGTGTCGAAGTCGAGCTCGAGGAAGGACAGCGTCTGGACGACCTCGCTCTGGACGTCCGGCAGCGACGTGAGGCCGGCGAGGAGGGACGACGTGGTCGCCGGAGCGGTCGCGGCGGCGGGCGCCCCGCTCGCCAGCACCGCGGTCGGGTCCACGCCGGTGGTGACGACGACGCGGTCGAGAGAGGGCCGCCTGCCCCACCAGCGAGGGTTGGGCACGAGCACGGCCGTCGAGGTGCCCGAGACCGACTGGAGCTCGTAGGGACCCGCGGATAGCACCCGTGCCGGCGAGAACGAGGCGAAGCCCGTGTTCCACCCCGCCTGCTCGGCGATGTGCGCCGGCAGCAGCTCGTGGAAGAGGACCCGCCAGTCGGTGAACGGTGTGGTGAACACCACGGTCACCGTGCGCCCGTTGTCGGACCCGGTGACCGAGGCGATGTCGCGGTACCCGAGCGTGGAGGCCACCTGGTCACGCGTCGCCGCCGGGCCGGTGCCCGTCCCCCGCTGCGACTGCCAGGCGTAGATGAAGTCGGAGGCGGTGACCGGCACCCCGTCCGACCACACCGCCTGGGGGTCGATCTGGTAGCGGATGGTGAGCGGCGTCGTGGTCAGCACCTCGACGCTGCTGAGCAGGTCCGTGTTGAGGGCGGGCTGGAGCGATCCCGAGGTGACGAAGGCGCTGGGCAGGACGGGTTCGAGCAGGTCCGGCGTCGAGCTGGCCGCCCCCGCCGGCGTGTGGGGGTTGAAGCCCGACCACGGCGCGCCGAGGTCGACGGTCGCGGTCCCTCCGCGTGCGGCCACGAGCGGTGGCGACGGGGCGGCGTCGACTTGGCTGATGCGGTGGGCCCCGAGGTGGTCGACGACCGCCACGAGGACGATGACCACGACGATCACCAGGGGGAGCGCCCAGCGCGAGCGGTGCCGGGCCCACAGGTCGGCCAGGGAGCGCCGGTATCCGCCGTCGGCGCGCCCGTCGCTCACTGCAGGCGCAGGACGAGGACCAGGTTGGTGAAGGCGAAGATCACCGCCACGGTGATGGTGATCCGGTCGAGGTTCTTCTCCGCCACGGTCGAGCCCGCCGCCGCCGAGCCCACCGAGCCGCCGAACATGTCGGACAGCCCGCCGCCCTTCCCGCTGTGCATGAGGATGAGGAACACGAGCGCGAGCGCCGAGAGGATCTGCAGGACGACGATCACGTCGGTCAGCACGGGGTCGGACTCCTTCGCCGGGGAACGGGCGCAGACGCTACCAAACGACGTCAGCGTGGCGGGTGCGCGGCCCTCGCGATGGCCACGAACTGGGCAGGGTCGAGGCTGGCCCCGCCGACCAGCACCCCGTCGACGTCCGGTCCCGCCAGCAGCTCGGCGGCGTTGTCGGGCGTGACCGACCCCCCGTACTGCACGCGCAGCTGCGCCGCCGCCTCCTCGCCCCGCCTCCGGGCGACCACGGCCCGGATGGCACGCGCCGCCTCCTGGGCGTCGTCGGGGCTCGCCGCCCTGCCGGTGCCGATGGCCCAGAGGGGCTCGTAGGCCACCACGAGGGCGGGGAGCGCGTCCGCTCCGAAGGCCCCCAGCGCGGCGTCCACCTGGCCGGCCAGGCGTGCGAGGGTCTCCCCCGCCTCGCGCTCCTCGAGCGTCTCGCCCACGCAGCAGATCGGGGTCATGCCGTTGCGCACGACGGCACGCAGTTTGGCCGCCACCACCTCGTCCGTCTCCCCGAAGAGCCGACGCCGCTCGGAGTGCCCGACGATCACGTACTCGACGTGGAGCTTCGCCAGCATGGGGGCCGAGACCTCGCCGGTGAAGGCCCCGGCGTCCTCGACCGCGCAGTTCTGGGCGCCCAGGGCGACGGGGACGTCGTCGGACTCGACGACCGTCTGGACGGACCGGAGGTCGGTGAAGGGCGGGTGGACCGACAGGTCGACCGCCGCCGTGTCGGCCGGACGGAGGCGCAGACCGAGGTCGCGGGCAGCGTGGATGGCCTGGTGGTGGTCGAAGTTCATCTTCCAGTTGCCGCTCACCAGCGGCCGACGCCCGGCGGTCACCGACGGTCCCCCGGCCCACCTCCGACGTGTGGCACCGTCACCGGCCCGGCCCGACCGGCCGGGGAGCGTTCGACGCCCCCCGCAGGGCGGCCAGACCGGGCAGGTCGCCGTGCTCGAGGAGCTCGAGCGAGGCGCCACCGCCCGTCGAGACGAAGCCCACCTGGCCGGCGAGCCCGAGGGCGTCGACCGCCGCCGCCGAGTCCCCCCCTCCCACCACGGTGAAGCCGCGGCACGCGGCTAGGGCCCGGGCCACGCCGGCCGTGCCGGCAGCGAAGCGCTCGTCCTCGAAGACGCCCATCGGACCGTTCCACAGCACGGTCCCCGCGCCCAGGACGGCACGGGAGAACCGCTCGACGCTCTCCGGGCCGACGTCGAGCCCCTGCCACCCGTCGGGGAGGTCCGGACCGGTGACGGCCACCGAGCCCTCGGTGCACCCGCGTCCGAAGGGGGCGCCGGGCTCGAGCGCCACGACGTCCACGGGCAGGAGGACCTCCCGCCCCGACGCGAGGAGGGTGCGGCACGCCTCGAGGTGGTCGTGGTCGACGAGCGAGCCGCCCACGTCGTGCCCGGCGGCGGCGAGGAAGGTGAACGCCATCCCGCCTCCGACCACGAGGGTGTCGACCCGGTCGAGGAGCGCGGTGAGGACGCCCAGCTTGTCGGCGACCTTGGCGCCGCCGACCACGGCCACGAAGGGCCGCCGGGGCGAGCCGAGGAGGCGGCCGAGCATCTCGACCTCCCGCTGGAGGAGGTAGCCCGCCGCACTCGGCAGGAAGGCCGGCGGGCCGACCACCGACGCGTGCGCCCGGTGGGAGACGCCGAAGGCGTCGTTGACGAAGGCGTCGTGCCGGTCCACCAGTCGCTCGACGAACGCCGGGTCGTTGGCCGTCTCGCCCGGTTCGAAGCGGAGGTTGTCGAGCAGCACGACGCCCGGCGCGAGCTCGGCCAGGTGCTCGTGGACCGGGCCGAGGTCGTAGCGGGGATCGGGGGCCCCCTTGGGCCGACCGAGGTGCGTGCACACCGTCACCGACGCCCCGCGTCGGCAGAGGGCCTCGAGCGTCGGCAGGGCGGCGGCGATCCGGAAGTCGTCGGCGACCTCGGTGCGGCCGTCGACCTCGGTGAGGGGGACGTTGAAGTCGACGCGCACGAGCACGCTGCGCCCGTCCAGGTCGGGGAGGTCCTCGAGCAGCGGCAGCCCGGAGAGCAGGGGGTTCGTGGCAGAGGTCATGGGAGGTGCTCGCCGCCGCGGCGCGTCCGGCCCGGCGTCAGCGCGCCGACCCGACGACCAGGGTGAGGTCGACGAGACGGTTGGCGTACCCCCACTCGTTGTCGTACCAGCCCTGGACCTTCACGAGGGTGGTGCCGGCCACCGAGGGCATGACCATGGTCAGGCCGGCGTCGAACGTGCACGAGGCCGGGCTGCCCACGATGTCGCTGGAGACGATCGGGTCCTCGGTGTAGTCGAGCACGGCGGCGAGCGGCCCGCTCGACGCGGCGGCGGCGAAGGCGGCGTTGACCTCCTCGACGGTCACCGCCCTCGGCACGACGGCCGTGAAGTCGGTGATCGAGCCGTCGGCCACGGGCACCCGCAGCGACGCGCCGTCGAGCCGACCCTGCATGGCCTGGAGCACGAGCCCGGTGGCCCGCGCCGCCCCCGTGGAGGACGGCACGATGTTGACGGCGGCAGCCCGGGCGCGCCGGAGGTCCTTGTGGGGGAGGTCGAGGAGGTTCTGGTCGTTCGTGAAGGCGTGCACGGTGGTCATGAGCCCGTTTTCGACCCCGAAGGCGTCGTCTAAGACCTTGACCATCGGCACGAAGCAGTTGGTGGTGCACGACGCGTTCGACACCACGACGTGGCGCACGGGGTCGTACTGGTCGTCGTTCACCCCGACGACGAAGGTGGCGTCGACCTCGGTTGCCGGTGCCGAGACGATCACCCGCTGCGCGCCGCCGTCGAGGTGCTCGGCCGCTCCGGCCCGGGTGGTGAAGCGCCCCGTCGACTCGACCACCACCTCGACCCCGAGGTCGTGCCACGGCAACGACTTCGGGTCGCGCTCGGCGAGGACCCGCACGTGGCGGCCGTCGACCACCAGGTCCCCGCCGTCGACCGCAACGGGGGCCTCGAAGCGCCCGTGCGTCGAGTCGTAGCGGAGGAGGTGCGCGAGGGTGTCCGCGGAGGTCAGGTCGTTGACCGCGACGACCTCGACGTCAGCCCCGGCCCGCCGGACCGCTCGGAGGTAGTTCCGTCCGATCCTGCCGAACCCGTTGATCCCGACACGTACGGTCATCGTCCGTCCACCTCGTCCATTCTGCCCCTGTGGCGTCCTCCGGGCGGCGGGACGGCCCGCGTCGGACCTCCCACCGGCAGGACGCCGCCGTGCTCGGTGTGCGGCGCACAAACCTAGGCGACGCGGCCGGCCCGTGCCGCATCCACCAGGGGGTGCTCATCCGAGGAGGTCGCGGAGGGCGCCGGCGAGCAGCTCGGGGTCGTGGGCGAGGCCGCTCGGCCGGGCCAACGGCCGGCAGACGACGGGGGCTGCCGGCGTGCCGACGGCGAGGCCGCGCGAGTCGCACAGCACCACGTCCGGCTCGATGCCGTGGGCGACGAGGGCGTCCACGTGGGCGGCGACGTCGTACCCGCGCGTCTCGGGATCCTGGGGCCGGAGGTTGCACACGTAGACCGTCCGGCCCGGCGACTCGGCGATGGCGGCCCGGAGCCCCGGGACGGCGGCGGCGGCCAGCACGCTCGTGAAGAGCGAGCCCGGGCCGACCACCACGAGGTCGGCCTCGCCCAGGGCCGCCTCGGCCGCAGGTGCGACCCGTGGCTCGGCGGGGACGAGCGACACCCGGCGGATGTGGGGCGTGCCCATCACCGCGACCTGGCCGGCCACCGGACCGGCGTCGGCGTCGGCCTTCAGCACCACCGGCTCGGTCGTCGCCGGGACGACCCGGCCCCGCACGCCGAGCAGGCGGCACGCCTCGTCGAGCCCGGACACCGGGTCGCCGGCCACGTCCATCAGGCCGGCGATGATCAGGTTCCCCAGAGCGTGACCTGCCAGCTCCTCCTCCGTGTAGCGCAGCGCGAACGCCCGGGCCAGGAGCGACCCCGGCTCGGCCAGGGCCACGAGGCACTTGCGCAGGTCGCCCGGGGCCAGCACGTGCAGGAGCTCGCGAAGTCGCCCGGAGGAGCCCCCGTCGTCGGCCACCGAGACCACGGCGGTGACCCGGTCGGTGAACGTCCGGACCGCCCGCAACGTGGCGGCGAGGCCGTGGCCGCCGCCCACCGCCACGACGGCCGGTGCCCCGCCGGTGCGCTCCGGCCCCGTCGGCGCGGCGCTCACCGCTCGACGTCCCGGTGGAAGACGGTCGCCGCCACCCCTCGCCCGGCGAGCCGGCGTCCAAGCTCCTCGGCGATGGCGACCGACCGGTGCCGCCCTCCCGTGCAGCCGAGGGCGATGGTCAGGTAGGACTTTCCTTCGCGCACGTAGGCGGGGACGAGCATGGACAGCAGGTCGTCGAGCTTGGCCAGGAAGTCCTGCGTCTCGGTGCGGTCCAGCACGTAGTCGCGGACGGGCGCCTCGAGTCCGGTGTGGTGCCGGAGCGACTCGACCCAGAACGGGTTGGGGAGGAACCGGCAGTCGAACATGAGGTCCACGTCGATGGGCACGCCGTACTTGAAGCCGAACGACACGACCGAGGTGCTCATCGAGGCGTCGGGCTGCCCGGCGCCGAAGACCTCGATGAGGCGCGACCGGAGCTGGTTGGCGTTGAGCTCGCCGGTGTCGACGACGAGGTCGGCCCGGTCGCGAAGGTCGGCGAGGAGCCGGCGCTCCTCGGCGACGGAGGCCTCCACGCCGCCCGATCCCTGGGGGTGCCGCCGGCGGGTGCCCTCGAACCGGCGGATGAGCACCTCGTCGGGGGCGTCGAGGAAGAGGATCCGCACGCGGTTGCGCGCCGAGCGCAGGGTGTCCACCGCCGGCAGCACGTCCTCGACGTCGCCACCGGCCCGCCCGACCACGAAGGCGACGCGCTCCATCTCCGACCCGGCTCCGTCGACCAGCTCGGAGACCTTCGAGATCAGCGCGCTGGGCATGTTGTCGATGACGAACCAGCCGAGGTCCTCGAGCGTCGCGCCGGCCGTCGAGCGGCCCGCGCCCGACATGCCGGTGACGACCAGGTACTCGCTCACGGCCCCACCTTGGCACGGAGCGCACCGTTCGTGCCGGTGGCAGGGGCGAGCGGGGCGTGGAGGTGGGCGTGCACGGCAGCCCCGACCGACGCGGGGAGCCAGCTGACCGCCAGCAGCTCGTCGCGCGAGGTCGCACGCAGCCCCCCCAGGCCGCCGAACTGCTCGAGCAGGCGGGCACGCCGCCGCGGGCCCAGGCCGGGGACGCCGTCGAGGGCGCTCACCGTCATCCGCTTGCCCCGCAGCGTGCGGTGGTACGAGACGGCGAATCGGTGGGCCTCGTCGCGCACCTGCTGGAGGAGGTAGAGCGCCTCCGACTGGCGGGGCAGCCGGAGCGGCTCGGACCGGCCGGGCACGTAGACCTCCTCGAAGCTCTTGGCGAGGGCGGCGACCGGCACCCGGTCGGCGAGCCCGAGGGACTCGAGCACCCGCATCCCCACGTGGAGCTGGCCGAGCCCGCCGTCGAGGAGGAGGAGCTGGGGAGGGTAGGCGAAGCGGCGCCGGGTGGTGGCGCCCCGGGCGAGGTCGCCTCCACCCCGGCTCGCCCCCTCGGGACCGGGCTCGCCCGCGGGCACGCCCTCCCCCTTCCCCTCGGGCACGCCCTCGCCCTCGGGCACGCCCTCGCCCTCGGGCACGCGGCCGTGGCGATCCTCGTCGAGCAGGGCGGTGAGGCGGCGGGTGAGCACCTCCTCCATGGCCGCGTAGTCGTCGTTCCCCGGCACGGTGACGACGCGGAAGTGGCGGTAGTCCTGCTTCTTCGCCAGCGCGTCCTCGAAGACCACCATGGAGCCGACGTAGTCGGTGCCCTGCAGGTGGCTCATGTCGTAGCACTCGATGCGGAGCGGTGCCTGCGGCAGCCCGAGCGCCTCCTGGAGGGCCTCGAGCGCACGGGCGCGGCTGTTGTGGTCGGCCATCCGGGCGAGGCGGTGGCGGACGAAGGCCTCGTGGGCGTTGCGCTCGACGGTCTCGGCGAGCGCGCGCTTGGCGCCGCGGCGGGGCACGCGCACGGCCACCGGGCCGCCGCGGCGGGCCCGGAGGTAGGCCTCCGTCTGCTCGGCGTCGGCGGGGAGCTCCGGAACGAGCACCTGGGGCGGCACCCCGTTGACGGCATCGGCGTAGACGTCGACGAGGACGCGGCCGAGCAGCTCTGCCGGGGTCAGGTCCTCGACCTTGTCCACCAGCAGGCCGAGCCGGCCGACCACCTTGCCGGCGCGCACGTGGAAGACCTGGACGGCGGCCTCGAGCTCGTCCCCGGCCACCCCCACGACGTCGAGGTCCTCGGGCCGCTCGAGGGCCATCTGGCGCACGGCGTCGGCGGCACGGACAGCCTCGAGCCGGTCGCGCAGCCTCGCCGCCCGCTCGAACGCCAGCGCGGCGGCCGCCTCTCCCATCGCCCGCTCGAGGGCCGCCTCGAGCGGCGCAGTGCGTCCGGAGAGGAAGCCCATGACGTCGTCGACCATGGCGTCGTACTCCTCGTGGCCGACGCGGCCGACGCACGGGCCGCAGCACCGCTCGATGTGGAAGAGGAGGCACGGGCGTCCCAGGCGCTCGTGCCTGCGGAACTTCGCGTCCGAGCAGGTCCGCAGCGGGTACGAGCGCAGCAGCAGGTCGAGGGTGCCGCGGATGGCGCCCACGTTGGGGTAGGGGCCGAAGTACCGGACGCCCGCCCGCTTGCGCCCTCGCACCACCGCCGGACGGGGCCACTCCTCCCCGACGGTGACCGCGAGCCAGGGGTAGCTCTTGTCGTCCTTCAGGCGGACGTTGAAGCGGGGCTGGTGCTCCTGGACGAGGTTGTGCTCGAGCAGGAGCGCCTCCGCCTCGCTGTCCACCACGACCCACTCGACGTGGTCGGCCTGGGCGACCATCTGGGCGGTGCGGGGAGCGAGCAGGTGGGGGTCCTGGAAGTAGGCGCCGAGCCGCTGGCGGAGCGACTTCGCCTTGCCCACGTAGAGGACGCGACCCGACGCGTCGACGAACTGGTACGACCCCGGGCCGTCGGGGATCGAGGACGTGGGTGGACGGGTGACCACGGGGTCCAGTGTGCCCGCCGCGGGGCCCCGGTGCCGCGGCCGAGGCGTGCGGCACATCGGCCGGCCACGGGCCTAGAGTAGGGACAACGCCGGCCTGGGATCCGGCGACACGAACCGCTCCGGGGCCGACATCCCCGCGGATGGGCGACCAGGCTGTCCCCGCCGGCCACCGCCGGAGCGCCTCCCCAAGGGGGTAGCACGACGATGATCCGGCTCCAGGCGGCGCTCCCTGAGCGCTACGCGTCCGCGACGCCCGACGAGCTCGCCGACAGGATCGCTGCGGCGAAGCAGGCACTCGGGCCACGCGTCCTCGTCCTCGGCCACCACTACCAGCGAGACGAGGTGATGCGGTGGGCCGACGCCCGCGGCGACTCCTTCGCCCTCTCGCGGACCGCCGCCGAGCGGCGTGACGCCGAGTTCGTGGTCTTCTGCGGCGTCCACTTCATGGCCGAGTCGGCCGACATCCTCACGGGGGACCACCAGCAGGTCGTCCTGCCGGACCTCAACGCGGGGTGCTCGATGGCCGACATGGCCGACCTCGACGCCGTCGAGGAGGCCTGGGACGTCCTCGCCACGGTCACCGACGTGGAACGCGTGGTGCCGGTCACCTACGTCAACTCGTCGGCGGCCCTGAAGGCCTTCGTGGGCCGGCACGGGGGCGCCGTGTGCACGTCCTCGAACGCCCGGGCGGTGCTCAGCTGGGCCATCGGCGACCGCCGGTCGGGGGGCGGGACGCCCCTCGGCGACCAGGTCCTCTTCTTCCCCGACCAGCACCTCGGGCGCAACACCGGCTACGAGCTCGGCTACGGAGCCGACGACATGGCCGTGTGGGACCCCCGGCGGGCCCGCGGCGGGCTCGACGACGCCACCATGAAGGAGGCGCCGCTCCTGCTGTGGAAGGGCCACTGCTCGGTCCACCAGCGGTTCCGGCCCGAGCACGTCGCCGCCTTCCGGGAGGAGCACCCCGGCGCCCTGGTCGTCGTCCACCCCGAGTGCGCCCACGACGTGGTCGAGGTGGCCGACCTCGCGGGGTCGACCGACTTCATCATCAAGGCGGTGGCCGGGGCCCCGTCGGGCTCGGTGGTCGGGGTCGGGACGGAGGTCCACCTGGTCAACCGGCTCGACGCCGAGACCCCGGACAAGACGGTCCTGTCGCTCGACCCGCTGGTGTGCCCGTGCTCGACGATGTTCCGCATCGACGGCGCCCACCTGGCCTGGGTCCTCGAGGGCCTCGTGGCCGGCGAGGTCCGCAACCGGATCACCGTCGACGAGGAGACGGCTCGCTGGGCCCGGGTCGCCCTCGAGCGGATGCTGGCGACCGTCTGACCGACCGCGCACCGGCGGCTCCGGCCTGGGGCATTCTGGTCAGCGACTGCCGTCGGGTGCACCGCGCCCCGCGGTCGTCACCCCGACGTCGTCGGCTTGGTCGTCGAGGAGCCCGGCACCGCGGTCGTCGAGGAGCCCGGCACCGCGGTCGTCGAGGAGCCCGGCACCGCGGTCGTC
>CAZSYT010000012.1:0-9139 GCA_964610905.1 uncultured Acidimicrobiaceae bacterium | reverse complement strand
GAGGAGCCCGGCACGGTGGTGACCACCGGTGACGTGCACCCCGCAGGAGGCACGCCGCTCCCCTGCTGCCCGGGCATGAGAACGGTGCCGGCGCAGCCGAATTCCGAGAACGTCGTGGCGAGGGTCACCGTGGCGCCGTCACCGAAGTGCGCGACCGCCTTCGACGCCAAGATGTAGCCAGAGGAGCCCACCGACACGAGGTCCGTCGTCCCCGTGTAGCCGAGGCCCGCCAGCCGCTTCAGCGACTGCTCGATGGCCGCCTGCTCCTCCGTGCTCGTCCCGGGGAGGCTCGCTTCGGCCGCCGGAGTGATGGGCACCGCGTAGGTGGTGACGGGCTGGCCGTCCACCACACCCGTCCCGACCCGGTCCGCCGAGCCGACCTCGCTCTGGGCCAGGTCGAGGTACCCGGTGGGGCTCGCCATGGCGAGC
Source organism: uncultured Acidimicrobiaceae bacterium (assembly GCA_964610905.1). Classification (GTDB taxonomy): domain Bacteria; phylum Actinomycetota; class Acidimicrobiia; order Acidimicrobiales; family RAAP-2; genus JAJZJT01. The sequence goes on along the minus strand of CAZSYT010000012.1, from coordinate 8,710 downwards.
ACCGCCACAGGTCCAGCGCGCTCGCCCAGCGTGCCGTCCACCAGGCTGCTGAACTGACTGAGGGTCGTGCCGCCGGTCGCGTGGTCGTCGGCTGGCGTCGGTGCCAGGCCGCCGTCACCGCCGGAGAGCTCCCACACCCTGGTGGCGTCGACCCGCACCGACACGGAGAGCCCCGACGTCGGGCTCCCCCCCGGGCCCTCGGTGCCGATCTGCGCCGTGGCCACCATGGCGTAGGGGTGGACGTCGATGACCCCCGAGCCGGTCACCCTGGTCAGCGGTGCTGGCCCCGAGTGGAAGCAGGTCGTGGACGGGGGCGCCGCGGGAATGGTGACCGCGGCCGCTCCTGTTCGGATGACGAGCGCTCCACCCCGGGTCGCACCGCCCGTGGCGGTCCCCGAGGGAGTGAACGGCGAGGCGCCGCCGGACGCCGAGACCGGGACGCACCTCGTGGTCGTCGTCGAGCCGGTGGACAGCGGTGCCGTCTGCGTCAGGTGGTAGCTCATGTCGAAGCTCCCCGACGCCGTGGTGGCGCTGAGCGCGCCGAGGACGGCGCGGGCGGCGCCGGGGCTCCCGCCGGGCGCCGGTGTGGACGTCGTCGGCGGCGTCGCGGCGTGCCTGCCGCCGCCCGTGGCCAGCAGCCCCGCGGGGACTGCCACCGCAGCGACGACCACGGCCGCCGCTGCGACCCGGAGGGCGGTCGCTCCACGGAGCCGGGGGAGCCGCACCGGCTCGTCCTCGAGGTAGGCGGGCGTCCCGTCCCCGGCTGGGCCGTCCCCGGTCCGCCCCGTCTGCCGCCGTCCTCCGCCCATGTCCGCACCCCCTGGTCGTCCGCCGGCCCGACGTCCGTCCGAGGCGGCCGTCGACGACCGCCGTCGGCCCCGCCGGGCCAACAGGGAGCGTACTGGGAGAACACGATCGTGTACAGCACTAACCGTAACTTCCGTAAAGTCAGCAACATCGCAGGTCACAGACGGAGCGAGCGCGTCCCGCACGGCCGCTTCCCCGCCGGCCTGGACGACCGAGGCGACCAGTTTGGCGGCCACCGCCGGCGCCCGAGCGGCGTGCTCGCCGAGCTCGTCCACGAGGTACGCGACGAGGTCGTCGCCGGACGGGAGGGGACGCTCCCCGAGCCGCTCGAGCGTGGTGCGGAAGAGCGGCACCGCGAGCACCGCTTCGGTACGGGCCCGGCGGGCCACGCCGGCGTCCGGCGACAGCGCGGCGCGGGCGCGTCCCGTTGCGACCACGCGTGCCGTGCGGGACGAGACCAGCCCGAAGCAGCGGGCGCTGGCCAGTCGGGCGAGGTAGGCACCGTTGCGCACCCCGCTGTAGCCCAGCGCGGCGGCGAGCGCCTCCGGCTCGATGCTGCCGCCGGCGCGCACGGCCACCGCTGCCGCCTCGATGCTCGCCTCGAGGTCGTAGCTGACCGACCGGAACGCCGAACGTGCCATCGTCTCCCCGTCGCCGCCTTCAGGCCTTCCCGAGCCGCCCTTCCCCGGCCCTGCTGGGCCCCAGTGTCGCGCTCCGGGCCGGGGCGCGTGCACGTTGGCCGCGCCGGGGCCGTCGTCCCGCCTTTCTGCGCTGGCGCGTCCTAGGCTGCCTCCGTGCGCACGTCCGAGGTCCTCGACGGTCGCGTCCTCGACGAGGCGAGCACCGCGTTCGCCGCTGTCGTCGAGGCGGTCGGGTCCGTGTTCGTCAGCCCGCGACCGGACGTCGTGACGGTGGCCGTCGCCTGTCTGGTGGCCGGCGGGCACCTGCTCGTCGAGGACCTCCCGGGCATGGGCAAGACCACCCTCGCCAAGGCCCTGGCCGGCGCGCTCGGCCTCGAGGTGCGCCGGGTCCAGTGCACGGCTGACCTCCTGCCGGCCGACGTGGTCGGTGCCATGGTCCTCGATCCTGCAGACGGCCAGCCCCGCTTCCGACCCGGACCCGTCTTCACCAACGTCTTGCTGGCCGACGAGCTCAACCGGGCCTCTCCTAGGACGCAGTCGGCCCTGCTCGAGGCCATGGAGGAGCGCCAGGTGTCCGTGGACGGCACGACGGCGGCTCTCCCCCGCCCCTTCATGGTCATCGCCACGCAGAACCCCTTCGACATGGCCGGGACGTCCTTGCTCCCCCACAGCCAGCGTGACCGCTTCCTGGCACGCGTCGTGCTCGGCTATCCGGGGGCGGAGCACGAGCTCGCGCTGCTCGCCGGCACCGGTGGGGCATCCGGGCTCGCCTCGCTCGCTCCGGCCGTGACCCCTGCCGGGCTCGCCTCCCTGATGGAGGCTGCTGCAGGGGTGCACACCTCCCCCGCCCTGCTCCGCTACGTCTACGAACTCGTGTCGGAGACGCGCTCGCATCCGACGATCGCCGTCGGCGCCTCGCCCCGTGCCGCCCTCGCGCTCCTCGCCGCCGCCCGGGCCGTCGCCGTCTCCCGACGTCGCACGTTCGTGACCGCGGACGACGTCCAGGCCATGGCGGTGCCGGTCCTCGCCCATCGGGTCCTGCTCGAGCCGGGAGCGGAGCGCGCCGGAGAGGACCCAGGAGCGCTGGTAGGCGAGGTCGTCGTCCGGGTACCCGTCCCGGGCCCGACCCAGGCGGGCCCACCTCCGGACGCGCCGGCCTGAGGTGGCGGCCGGCGGGCGGGACGTCGGGCGTCCCGGCGGGCAGGACCGGCCGCGGCCGTCGTTCCGCCTCAGCGCCCGGGGAGCCGGCGTGGCTGTCGTTGCCGGGGCGGGCTGGGTCCTCGTCGCCCTCGACCCCGGACGAGGACGCGTGCTCGCCCCCCTCGCCGCCTCGGCGACCGCCGTGCTGCTCGCCGGCACGCTGGCGACCGTCCGCGCACGCGCCTGGTGCCAGCTGGTCGTCACCGCCCACCCCGTACCAGCCGTCGTCGAGGTGGGAGGTACCGCCGTCCTGCACGTCACGGTCGCCAATCGCGGCAGTCACCGGTGCCCGGGCACCGTGGTGGACCTCAGCCCGGACCGTCGCTGGGCGCCGGCACGGTCCGTGGCTCGCACCCCGGACCTCCCGCCCGGTGGCGCCGCGACGCTCGAGCTGCCCCTGGCGACGGTCCGGCGGGGCAGGCTCCGCGGCGGTCCCTGCCGGCTGTGGACGCTCGACCCACTGGCCGTCTCCGGCACCGTCGTCGCGCCGCTCCCGGCGTGGTCGCTCGTCGTCGTGCCCGCAGCGCGCCCGCCGGCTGACGGGCAGCTGCCGGACGGGACGAGCGCCAGCCGGCGACCGGCAGGCACACCGGCGACCGACGGCGACGACGGCAGCGAGGAGCTGGTCGGGCTCCGTCCCTACCGTCCTGGTGACCGGCTCCAGCGGCTCCACTGGCCGTCGCTCGCCCAGGGTCGCACGCCGCTCGTGCGGACCTTCGGCGACCCGGCCGCTCCGGTGCAGGTCCCCCTCGTGGTCGACGACCGCACGGGCGTCCACCGCCGTCACGACTTCGACCACGTGCTCGGCCTGTGCCTCGGGATGGTCGACGCGTGGGTCGAGCGAGGGATGGTGGTGGAGGTCGTGGCCCTGTCGGGCCGTCCGCTCCCGGCGCCGGTCGGTCACCGCGGGCGGGTCGAGCTGGCCGTCGAGCTCGCCGCGCTCGAGCCGGCACCGCCGGCCCGGGGCCCGACCCCACCTCCGTCCGCCCTGCCCGTGGCACCCGTCGCCGTGACCTCGCCCACCGGGGCAGGTTCCCTCGCGGCGCTGCTGCCGCCCACGGCGGTCGTCGTGGTGGCCAGGTGACCGTCGCACCCGGCTCCGCTGGCGCGCTCGCGTCCCCGGCACGCGGCCCGTTCGCCCGCCCCGGCCTGGCCGCCGAGTCCGTGCTCGTCGGCGCCTCGCTCCTCGGAGGAGGTGCGCTGCTGCACCTGCTCGGGGCGTCGGCCGGCCACCAGCCCGCCGTGCCCGTCCTCGTGGCGTGCGGCGGCGTGGCCCTGGTCACGGCTGTCGCCGCCCGTCGCACGGTGCCGGGCGTGCTCGTCCTGGTCGGTGTGCCGGTGGCGCTCCTCGCTGCCACCTGGGCGGCCGTCCCCGGCGCGACCCGGGCCGGCCTCCCGACGCCCACGACGGTCCGGGTCCTCCACCGCGCCCTTCTGGCCGCTCGGCCGAGCCTGACCGCCTTCTCCCCGCCCCTCCCCGTCGGACCTGGGACCGTCTGGCTGACCGCCGGCGTCGGCGCCGTCGCCGCGCTGGCGGCGCGGGCGCTCCCCGCCTGGTGGAGGCGCCGGCCTGACCTCGGCGCCGCACCGTTCCCCCTCGGAGCCCTCGCGCCGGTGACCGTCCTCGTGGCGGTGAGCGCCCTGGCGCGACCCGACGGCGCGGCGATCGTGCTCGCCGTCGCGACGGCCGTCCTCGCCGTCGTCGCCCTCGCCGTCGGACCGGTCGGGACCCACCTGGGTCCGCAGCACCGCCCACGCCGCCGGACCGTGCGCCCCGGCATCGTCGCCGTGGCTGGGGTAGGCGTCCTCGCCGCCGTCGGGGCGGGCGCGCTGGCGGCTCCGCCGCCCCGTGCCGCCGGCGGACGAGCGACCGTGGCGTCGTTGCTGCTCGAGGACCGGGTCGTCGCCGCCCGCCAGCACGACCCGGGCCTCGTGGTCTTCACGGCGCACCCTGCGGTGCCCACCTACTGGCAGGTCGCCACGTTGAGCCGCTTCCGCGACGGCCGCTGGTTCGCCGGCCCCGCCGTCAGCGCCGCGGCGGCGGGCCGGCCGCTCCCTGCCCGGGGCGCGCCCGTCCCCGCCGCGGGCGGTCGGAAGCGGCGTATGGACGCGATCTCCGTCGTCCTGCGCGCCTACCTCGGCTCGCTGCTGCCGGCACCCCCCGGCACCGTGTCGGTGTCGCCCCCGTCGGTGGCCTCCGTCGACGCCGCCGACGGGGTGGTCTTCCGGAGGAGCGCCGGCGGGGAACGGGTCCCGTCCCGCTACGCGGTGACTGCCCCCGTGGAGCTCCCCTCCCCGGTCCCCGCGGGCGGCACCGGGCGGCCGACCGGGACGGGGCCCGACCTCGCCCTGCCCCGGCTCCCATCCGTCGTCGTCGCGCTGGCCCACCAGGCGGTCGCCGGGGCCTCGTCGCCCCTCGCCCGCACCCGGGCCCTCCTCAGCTACTTCGCCACGAACGGGTTCCACTACGTGGCTGACCCCCCGTCCGCCCCGGTGGGCAGCGACCCGCTCGCGTGGTTCCTCACGTCGGGTCGCCGGGGATCGTGCGAGCAGTTCGCCGGCGCCTTCGCCGTCCTGGCACGGCTCGACGGGATCCCCGCCAGGGTCGCCGTGGGCTTCACGGCGGGATCCGTCGCACCCGACGGTACGACCGTGGTGCGAGGTCGCGACGCCCACGCGTGGCCGGAGGTCTACCTCGGCGCCCCGGTCGGGTGGCTTCCGGTCGAGCCCACGCCGCCAGCCGGCGACGGCTCGGTCGTCCCGTCCGGCGTCCTCCGCCCGACGGGCCCCGAGGCACCTCCCGGCACCGGCGGCGGGGGGACCGGGCCCGCGTCCGGACCCCCTCCCACGTCGACCCCGCCACCTGCCACGTCAGCCCCGACCACGAGCGTGGTGCCCACGACGGTGCCGACGGTCCCCACGACCGCCCCGACCGCCCCGACCACGCCTCCTGCCGGCCGATCGCGCGCGCCCGGCGGCAGCCCGGTGCTCCCCTTCGTGCTTGGCGGGGCCGTCGTCGGGATCGCCGCCGCGGCCGGGCTCCTCAGCCGCCGCACCCGGCAGTGGCGAGCAGCGCGCCGCTTCCGTCGTCTCGGGTGGGGCCGCCCGGGGTCAGAGGTGCTCGCCGCATGGGCCGAGATCGACCGGAGGCTCACCCGGTCCGGGTGGACGCGCCCGCCCCACCGGACGCCGACCGCCCACGCTCGCGCCGTGGGCGGCGGGCTCCCGCCCGATGCCGCCGACGACCTCGCCCGGGTGGCCGGGGCCGCCGACGCGGTCGTGCTCGCACCCCTCCCCACCTCGCCGGCGGCAGCTGCCGAGGCGGTCGCCGCGACCCGTCGCCTCCGGGCCGTGCTCGCACCACGCGGTCGTCGTCGCTCCCGCCTGCGCTAGCCGGTACCTCGCCGTCTTGCGGCGACCTTGTGCGGGCGGGTCCCTCCGGGGGGGCCGTCGGCCGACGGAGCCGCCGCGGCCGTGGGCGCGACGCTGCTCCTCGGTGCCGCGCCCATCGCCCTCGCCCGCGGTGTCGAAGGTGCCGCCTTCTTCTTCGAGCGGGCTCCCCCGGGCGTGGGGCGAGCCGGCTGGTCGGCGGCAGCCCCGTTCGTCGTCGCTGGCGACTTCCTCGGCGCGCCCGTCTTCTCCGCTCCCGTCCTCCGCGCCGCCCGTCGGGCGGCCGTCGCCCTCGCCCGCCCTCGTGCCGGCGGGTCCCCGGTCTCCTCCCGCCGCACCCCGAGCACGGGCGCCAGCACGGCACCGGTGTGGCTGTCGGGGTGGCCGGCGACCTCCTCCGGAGTGCCCGTCGCCACCACCCTGCCCCCCCGGTCGCCACCTTCCGGCCCGAGGTCGACGATCCAGTCCGCCGACTTCACCACGTCGAGGTTGTGCTCGATCACGACGACCGTGTTGCCCTGGTCGACGAGGCGGTCGAGGACCTCGAGCAGGCGCCGGACGTCGTCGAAGTGCAGCCCCGTGGTCGGCTCGTCGAGGACGTAGAACGTGTGGCCGGTCGAGCGCCGGCTCAGCTCGGAGGCCAGCTTGACCCGTTGGGCCTCGCCTCCCGACAGCGTGGTCGCTGGCTGGCCCAGCCGGACGTAGCCGAGGCCGACGTCGACCAGGGTCTGGAGGTGGCGCGCGATGGCGGGCTGGTGGGCGAAGAACTCGAGCGCCTCCTCGCAGGAGAGGTCGAGGACGTCGGCGATGCTCTTGCCCCGGAACGTGACCTCGAGGGTGTCGCGGTTGTAGCGGGCACCGTGACAGATCTCGCACGGGACGTAGACGTCGGGCAGGAAATGCATCTCGATCTTGATGGTGCCATCGCCCGCGCACGCCTCGCAGCGTCCGCCCCGGACGTTGAAGGAGAAGCGCCCGGGCTGGTACCCGCGCACCTTGGCCTCCGCCGTCTGGGCGAACAGCTTGCGGACGTGGTCGAAGACACCCGTGTAGGTGGCCGGGTTCGAACGCGGCGTGCGCCCGATCGGGGCCTGGTCCACGTCGACCACCTTGTCGAGATGCTCGATCCCCTCCACCTTGCGGTGACGACCCGGCAGGGCTTTGGCCCGGTGCAGCTTCTGAGCCAGGACCCGCAACAGGATGTCGTTCACCAGCGTCGACTTGCCCGACCCCGACACGCCGGTCACCGCGACCAGGCACCCCAGCGGGAAGGCCACGTCGAGGTCCCCCAGATTGTGCTCCTTGGCCCCGCGCACGGTCACCACGTCGCCCGTGCCCGGGCGCCGGCGCGCCGGCACCGGGATGGAACGCTTGCCCGAGAGGTACTGACCCGTGATGGACGCCTTGTTCGAGACGAGCCCGCCGCGGCCGGTCACCGGCCCGGCGTGGACGATGTTGCCGCCGTGCTCGCCCGCGCCCGGCCCGATGTCGACGACGAAGTCGGCCGTGCGGATCGTCTCCTCGTCGTGCTCGACGACGATCACCGTGTTCCCGAGGTTGCGCAGGCGCTCGAGGGTGGCGATCAGGCGCTGGTTGTCCCGCTGGTGCAGCCCGATGGAGGGCTCGTCGAGGACGTAGAGCACACCGACCAGGCCGCTCCCGATCTGGCTGGCCAGGCGGATGCGTTGCGCCTCGCCGCCCGAGAGCGTCCCGGCCGACCGGGCCAGCGAGAGGTAGTCCAGCCCGACGTCGAGCAGGAATTGCATCCGCTCGCGCACTTCCTTGAAGACGCGGTCGGCGATCATGTGCTCGCGCTCGGTCAGCTCCAGTTCCGACATCGCCTCGACGGCCGCCGCGATGGAGAGGCTGCACAGCTCGTAGATGTTGCGACCGCCGACGGTGACGGCGAGGGACTCGGGCTTGAGGCGGGCGCCCCCACACGCCGGGCAGTCCACCTCGCGCATGAAGGCCTCGATCTGCTCGCGCGACCAGTCGGACTCGGACTCGCCGTGGCGGCGCTGGAGCCACGGCACGATGCCCTCGTAGTGCGCGTCGTAGGAGCGCTTGCGGTTGAAGCGGTTCCGGTAGGTGACGCGGATGGTGCGGCTCCCGGTGCCGTAGAGGACGAGCTTCTTGTCCTTGGCCCGTAGCGACCGCCACGGTGCGTCGACGTCGAACCCGCCGAACTCGGCCACGCCCGCCTGGAGGCCGGCGAAGTACTCCGAGCGCGCCCCGGCCCAGGGCGCCAGCGCACCCTCGGCCAGCGACAGCGAGTCGTCGGGCACGACGAGCTCGGGGTCGACCTCGAACTTGGTCCCGAGACCCAGGCAGGTCGGGCAGGCGCCGTAGGGCGAGTTGAAGGAGAAGTTCCGGGGCGAGGGCTCCTCGAAGCTGATGCCGCAGTGGGTGCAGGCCAGGTGCTGGCTGAAGGTGATGGCCTCCGCCTCGGCCCCCTCGCCGTCCACGACGACCACCTCGGCCACCCCCTCGGCCAACCCCAGCGCCGTCTCGAGGGACTCGGTCAGCCGGTGGCGGATGCCGTCCCGCACCACCAGGCGGTCCACCACCACCTCGATGGTGTGCTGCTCGTAGCGGGCCAGGTCCACCTGGTCTCGTTCGGTCAGCTCGATGCCGGTGCCGTCGATCCGCACCCGGGCGAACCCCTGGCGGGC
>CAZSYT010000011.1:0-58406 GCA_964610905.1 uncultured Acidimicrobiaceae bacterium | reverse complement strand
GGTGACGAGGACCAACGCGATGCCGAGGTGCGCCAGGTTGTGGACGTGGACACCGGTGGCGAGGCTGAGGCCAGCGACGTCCGGGAACAACAGCCCGAACGCACCCCCAACGACGAAGGCGACGCCACCCCAGGTCAGCGTGTTGCCGGCCGCGCGCAGGGCCACGCGACGGATCGCCTCGGGATCGAGCCCCCGCCGGGCCGCGACCAGGCCGAAGAGGGTTCCGGCCACGACCTGGACCACCGTGGTGCCGAGCCCGAAGCAGGCGCCGGGGACCCAGCCCCACATGGCGCTGTGCTCGGCGGGGGCGAGGACGGTGTAGACGATGAGCGCGAAGGCACCGAACCCCCATCCCGCCACGAACCCGTGCACGGCGGGCATCCACGGCCGGGGGTCGTCGAGGGCGAGGTGCTGGCCGGCGCGGTCACCGTCGGTCGGGTGCGTTCTCAGCCAGGGAAGGTGCAGATGGATGGTCCGGCGTCGCCGGACGACGACGACGCCGGCCGCTGCCATGACGGCGCCCACGACGAGGTAGACGACGTAGTCGACCGAGGCGAACGTGAAGAGGTGGGACAGGCCGAGGTAGGCGAGCTCACTGGCGAGCGCCCGCTGCAGCGTGAAGGCCAACGAAAAGGTGAGCGCGGCGCGTAGCCCCCGCCGGGTGGAGTAGCCGCCGATCGAGTAGCTGAAGGTGATCGGCCAGGTGTGCTCGTCGGGGGTGACGCCGTGGACCATGCCCAGGAGGAAGGCGGTCCCGACGATCGCGAACCCGGCGACGTGGGTCGGGTTCCACAGGTTGATCGCCGCCAGGATCCCCGTCATGAGCCGCCCGTGCCTGCTCGTGCCGCCGACCTCGGGCCCCCGTGCTGGGGCGCCACATGGGCTTCTTCGGCGCAGGTGCGGCAGGTCCCCGACAGGACGAGCTGGTGACCCGAAACGAGGAACCCCGACCAGACCCGGACCCGGCTCGCCAGGTCGGCGACGATCGAGCAGGCGAGCGGCTCCATCCGACCGCAGGAGCCGCAGACGAGGTGGTCGTGGTGCTCACTCGCCACCTCGTAGTGCCCACGGCCGTCGCCGAGCGGCACCTGGACGACGGTACCCGACCGCTCGAGCCCGCAGACGGCCCGGAACACCGAGGACGGATTGGGCGCGAGGCCCCGGCGTGCGAGGTCGTCCTGGAGCTCGTCAAGCGTCCAGCAGTGCCGGTCGGCGCGGTGCATGATCTCGAGCACCTGTTCGGCGATCAGCGAGCGACGGGCCACGGCACGAGACGATACGCAAGTTGATTGCGCAAGTCCATTGCACCTGTGGCGGTCCGGCTCAGACCGGTGGCCACCTCCTGATACCGCACGAGTCGCCGCGTGCGGGTGTCGGTCCGCGTCGGTGGTTGGGGTTCTACGTCGGTGTTGCCGCGCTCGCCCCCCGTACCCAGCCGACCAGGCGTCCTTCGCTCGGTCGCCGCTGCAGCTCGACGTCGCGGAAGGCCACCGTTTACGGCTCCGGGTGCTCGCCGTTCAGCGTCCCGCGCTGGGACAGCCGGTAGAGGAGGACGAAAGCGGGGGCCACCACGGCGACCATCACGAGGGCGACGACGAGCTCGGTCACCAGCGCGGCCATGGGTGCGGCTGCGGCACGCAGGGTGAGCGTCCCGGGCAGCATCGCCGGGTACTGGGCCGCCGCCCATCCCCAGAGCATGGTGGCGAAGGTGGCGGCAGCCAGGTACCGCAGCCCGGCGGTCCGGCGCCTGGCCAGCCCGACAAGGACCGTGGTGCCGAGGACCACCGATGCAACGAGCAGTCCGAGCCCCGGCCCAAAGATGAGGTGATGGGCGATGCGAGGCGCGCTCTGGTCGAGCTCGTAGAGGGCCAGGCCGCCGAGCGCGCCGGCGAGGACGCCCGAGGCGAGCGCCCGGCGCCGGAAGTACTCGGTCATGGCCGCCTGGTGCCGCTCGGCGTCGCAGGTGAGGTAGACGGCGGCGAGGTAGGCGAAGGCCACGACGGAGAGGACGCCCAAGGTGAGCGCCGTCGGGGACGTCCAGGCCGAAATGTCGAAACCGTGCGCCACGGCGTGCACCTTCCCGGTCACGATGGCGCCCGCTGCCGCCCCGAAGAAGAAGGGGGTGATGAGCGACGACGAGGCGAAGAGGGCGCCGCTCAGCCGGCGGTAGCGCAGGCTGGTCGCGGCCGCCCGGAAGGCGAAACCGCTGCCGCGCAGGATGACGCCGAAGGCGGCCATGCTGAGCGGCACGAACAGCGTCGTCATGATCGCCGCGAACGCCGGCGGAAAACCCGTCCACAGCACCACCAAGACGATGACCAGCCAGACGTGGTTGGCTTCCCAGATCGGGGCGATGGCCCGGTCGATGAGCTGGCGGGGCGCGGCTCCTCGTCGGTCGCCGCCGGCGAGGAGGTCCCACACCCCGCCCCCGAAGTCCGCCCCGCCGGTCGAGGCGTAGAGGGTGACGATGAGCCAGAGCAGCGCGGCGAGGACGTCGACGATCACGGGGCGACCTCGGAGGGATGCGGCTGCCGGGTCGGGTCGTAGGGGAGGCCGGGTGCCGAGGCGTCGGCTCCGCGTCGCCATCGGCGGGCCATGACGAGGAGGGTGGCGATGGTGGCCGCGGTGAGCAGGGGATAGATGACGAGCACGGCGATGAACGTGAAGGTCACGCCACCCGAGGTCGTGACGGCCTGGGAGACGAGCTCCACCTTGTAGACGATCCACGGTTGGCGCCCGACCTCGGTCACGACCCACCCGGCCTCCATGGCGATCGTCGCCGCCACCCCGCTCACCGCCACGCCGACGAGGAACGGCGTCGTCGAGCGACGCAGCGTCGGCAGGCCACGCTGTCGCCACCATGCCCAGGCGCACCACGCCGACCAGAAGAGCAGCGCGAACCCGATCGCCACCATGAGGCCGAAGGAGAGGTGGATGAGGGTCGGGAACGGCGGGCGGAGCCGGGCCGGCACGCTGTGGAGCCCGACCACCCGGGTGTTGGAGGAGAACCCGACGAGCAAGGAGTCGAGGTCGGGGATCCGCAGGCCACCGACGACACGCCCGTTGAGCAGCACACCCCCCAGGTACTCGGCGACGTGGGTCCGGGTGTGCAGCACGTACTCCATCGCCGCGAACTTGGCCGGCTGCTGGCTGGCGATGGCCCGCGCCGCGGTGTCACCGATGCCGATCTGGAGGGGGGCGCAGACGGCGCCGACGGCGAAGGGGATGAGGAGCCCGAGGCGGTGGTAGCGGTCACGTCGACCCCGCAGCATTCCCACGGCGTAGACGCTGGCCACGCCGAAGCCGGTCACCATGTAGGCGGCCAGCACCATGTGGGGCACCTCGTACCACGAGGCGTTGTTGAAGAACACAGCGAACGGGTCGATCCGGTACACGTGGCCGTGGCTGAGGCGGAACCCCGAGGGCTGGTTCATCCACGAGTTGGCCGCCACCACCGACCAGGCCCCCAAGATCCCCGAGACCGCCACGGGCACCAGCGACCAGAAGTGCCACCACGGCGCCAGGCGGTCCCAGCCGAAGAGGTAGATGGCCACGAACACCGCTTCGAGGAGGAAGAAGATCCCCTCGATGCTGAACGGGATGCCGATCGCACCCCCGAACCTGCCCATCAACCCCGGCCACAGAAGCCCCATCTCGAACGACAACAGGGTGCCCGAAACCGCGCCCACCGCCACCAGGACCGCCATCACCTTCGACCACCGGCGGGCGAGCAACAGGGCGTCGGCGTCGCCGTGGCGGAGCCCCCGGTAGTGGGCGAGCATCACCACGGTCGGCAGCGCCACCCCAAAGCAGGCGAACACGATGTGGAAGGCCAGCGTAGTGCCCATCTGGCTCCGCGCCAAGGCCACGTCCGAGACGGTGCTCAGGATCACACGCCATCCTCGCGCCCTCGCATCGGCCGGCGGGCCGCGCGGCGATGCCGCCCGCCCGCCGTCGCTCGCGGCGACCGCGCGCGGTGCGCCTCCACGGCCCCGGCGCCATCGGCGCGTGGTCCGCTTCTGACCGGAGGGCTCCCGCCCGAGCCCACGGGCAGGCCCCACGTCGCCGTCCAGGTGTCAGGGGGTCGACCGAGGTGGGCCGCCCGCCAATTTGCGGGCACTGCGCCGGGCTCGAGCCGGCCGCCAGAGACAGAACCAGCGCGGCATCATCCTCGCCAACGTGCTGCGCCGTCGCTGCGAGGTGACCGTCGCCCGGATCGCCTTCCGCCTCCAAGAGGAGTAGCCCAGCGCGCCCACGCCAGCACGTGCCGGAGGGCCTCTTGGCCACGCACGAACGGACCTGGACCGTGTTCCTGCTCGGCTGGGCTCGGACGCTGGAGCGCCCCATCGGGTTGCTGGCGAGGCGGGGGGGTGATGTCGACCCGACCGCGCCGGGCTGGCAGGGCTCGGTTATCGTGGCCGGGCGCCGGCCATTGTATCGCTTGATGGAGGATGATCGCAGGGTGAGCTGGGCGGATGGGCGACGGTAACGCGGTGTCGACGCAAGCAGGGCGGTGCGTCGAGGACTCGGCCGACCCCGACCTCTGCGAGCACACCGTGTGGTTCGGGGACGGGATCGACGACCTTTACGAGCTGGCGACCCGAGCCCTCGGCGCCGGAGCACGTCGAGGAGAGAAGCTGCTGTTCGTCGCCGAGCAGCGCGATGCCGATCGGCTCCGCGCCCGGGGCGAAATGGACCGGCTCCTTGCCTCGGGGCAACTACAGGTTCTGGCGACGGACACCGTCTATTCCGCCGACGCGGCTCTGGATCCCGCTGACCTGAGCTCGATGTTCGAGCGGCTGCTCGACGACGCCATCTCCAGCGGCTACCGAGGGCTTCGGGTCGTGGCCGACAACACGGCGTGGGCGGCCGACGGCGAGGAGGCCTTCAGCCGATGGCTCACCTGGGAGCACATGGCCGACCGGTTCCAGGCCAGCTCCGGGGCCACGGGCATCTGCTACTTCGACCGTACCCGGCTCGCACGCGAGCGCCAGATGGCGCTCGCGTCCCTGCACACCGCGCGCAGCGCTTCCACCCCGCCGCCGCCCTTCACCCTCACCGCCGGACCTGAGGGCACGAGCATCCTCGCCGGCGAGCTCGACCTCTACTCGGCGGACGCCTTTACCCAGGTTGTGGTGGCGGCCCCGAGCGAGGCCCCGCTCGTCGTTGACCTTTCGGGAGTCGAGTTCATCGACCACCGCGCCCTGCTCGTCCTGGCGAGCGCGGCAAGCCCCTCCCGCCCGGTCCGCCTTCTCCATGCGGCACCGATGCATCGCAAGCTAGTGGAGCTGCTCGGAGCGGGCGCCGCCGCCCTCAGCGTCGAGGGATAGGTGCGGGTCGGACAGCTCGAGCGGGGTCGGCACCGGGTGAGGGCCGGCAGACCGACCCCGCCGGTGCAGGCTCCGGCGAAGTTCTGCAGCCACCATTTCGAATTAGCCTGCTGATGGAGTGCCGCCAGGACGGCGAGCGCCACGTGGGAGGCGTCAACCTCAATGGCCGGTGCCGAGGGCGGCCACGATCTGGTCGACCGAGGGAGCCCCCTCGATTCCACTCTCGGTGCGGTAGGTGCGGCAGGCGAACGCCGGAGGGGCCTCTGGAGGGGCGAAGGGGTCCACGCCGTCAATGAGCAGGGCCGGCGAGCCGTGAAAGTCCTGTCGGCTGGCCTCGTCTGGGTCGGCGACCTCTTCGACTACGACCCGAGGAGCGGGACCGGGGAACCGTGCGAGGGCGCCGTCGAGCCGCTGGCGGATGAGGGTGGCGTTCGGGCAGCCGGGAGTGTGCAGGATGGTGATCGTGTCGGCCATGGGTCCACCGTAAAGCCTCCCCTGTAGAGGAGGGTCAAGGGCTAGCGTGGTGGTGATGGCGATGAGGATCGGGGAGCTTGCCGAGCGGGCGGGGACGTCGGTGAAGACGATCCGCTACTACGACCGCGTCGGCGTGCTCCGGCCCACCGAGCGCAGCGAGTCCGGCTACCGCCTCTACGGCGACGGCGCCCTCGACCGCTACCGGTTCGTGCGCGCCGCTCAGGCGGTGGGGCTCCGCCTCGGGGAGATCCGGGAGATCATCGCCCTTCGGGACCGGGGCGAGACGCCGTGCCGCTTCGTGGTCGACCTGATCGGCCGCCGGGCTGCCGAGCTCGATGCCCGCATCGCCGAGCTTCAGGCGTTACGTGACGAGCTCCGAAGCCTTCATCGGCGAGCACGACGCCTCGATCCCCACCGATGCGACCCGAGGCTCGTCTGCCACGTCATCGATCACGGTGCCTGACCGCCGGACAGCGTGTCGACGCCCCTACAAGGTGGCTGTGCGCTGGCCGCTCGTGCAGTCCTCACCATACGAGGGCTGTCGGCACCAACCTTCCGCGCCGGGCGAAGGCGAGGTAGGCGCGCTCGAAAGCCATCTTGGCGACGAGCCAGGGATGTCCTTCGGTAACGGTCGGGATGCGGTTGCGCGGCCGGCGGACGGGGTCGACGGCGAGGTAGGTGGCGCGCTCACCCATGTCGAGACTTCAACTACCTGATCGACACCAAGGGGCAGATCACCTACGCGAACAGAGCGCCCCGAACTCGACCGTGCCCCAACCGCTCGCCGCCACGAGGTCCCTTCGATGATCCCCTACGCAGCCTACGGGCACCAGGCCAGGACGCACGGCACCGGCGTTGGGGATGGCTGGTCGCAGTCGGTGCGCTGGCGATCACCGCCAGCCTTGGCGTCTACGCTCTCACCGAGTCCGTCGCGGGCACCGCGACGTCGCTGAGGCTTGCCGCAGCGAGACCCCTCAACTCCGGGAGCGGCGGCCTCGCGCCGGACCACGGCGCCACGGAAACCCTCGCTTCCGTGGGTGCGAGGCAGCCTGATCACGGTGTGGTTCGTCTCGTGGCGCAGCGCCGGGGTTGCCGGCCGGATCGTTCGGCAGCCGGAAGCTGACACCGGTCGACGGCTGCGCCTACGAGGACCGAGCTGCCGCCGATGGCCGCGCAGCCGATCGAGACGCCGAGCAATCCGTTCATCGACGTGCCTGACCGACCCGAAGGCGGCCATTATGTCCATCCCGAGCAGGGCTGTACACGGCCGCCCACCGACGAGGTCAGCGGCGCTTTGCGCAGCGATACGGACGACCGGCAACCAGAATGACGGCAACGGCCCGTTGCGCCCGCCGATCGATGAATCCCCGGGTGGTTGGCTGATCAGTTGTTCGAGTGGCGCACGGCGGGCTGACCGCAGCCTATGTGTCCCGCGGCGCCGGCTGCGGCAGTTCAGGTTCCAAGTGAGCCATCGAACGCTTGCCCTGGGGGCGCCGCTGGCGAGCTGCCGCGCCGGCTCAGCTGGATCCACGGGCCATCGACTATCACGTCGCGGTTCGAACACGATACACCTGGGACTGCCACTCGAAACAGCAGGTCAGCCGGGGAACGCGCCCCGGCTGTCTTGCTGTCCGGGCCCGTCCATCGCACGGACGTCACACCTGGCGAAGCCGCGAGCCCTGCTCGGCGGCGGTCGCCATGCTGGCCAGGGTGCCGGCGAGTGCCCGGAGCCGCTCCCGTGGGAGGACCGCCCGGCGGGGCCGGCGACCCCTTCGACGAGGACCTCGAGGCCACCCCGGCGCCCCCGGCCCTCGAGCGGCCGACCTGGGAGCGCACGGCGTCACCGACGTCGCGTCGACGGCGGGAGCGGCCCCCCACCGGTGCCCTCCGGGCTCCGTCAACCGGCGTCCAGCCCGTCCAGGAAGTGGCGCACCGCGGCGTTCCACGCCCGGGCGTCCTCGAAGTAGGGGGAGTGCCCACAGCCGGAGATCTCCACCACGCGGGCGTCCGGGAGCAGGTCGGCCAGGGCCCGGACCGACGCCGGTGGGAACAGCGGGTCGCCGTCGCCGACCACGCACAGCACCGGCACGGCGAGCCGGGCGGCCTCCGATGCGTCGTGGGTAATCGCGACGAGGCGCGGGAGGACGACGGCAGGGTCGGCAGTGCCCATCCGGCCGAGGGACTGGTACAGGTGAGCCCGCTCGGGCTCGCGGGCAGTGAAGCGTCGGCCGAGCGCCGGGTGACGCCCGAGGAGGTCCGGAGGCCCCAGTGCCCCCGGAGGCCCCGGAGGCCCCGAGGCGTCCGGAAGGTCAGCTCTGCGGCGTGCGAGCCCTGCGGCGATGGCGTCCGACGTGAACCCGCCGAGGGTGTCGGCGAGGACCAGGCTGCGCGCCAGCGAGGGGCGGGCCAGGGCAGCACCGACCACGGTCCAGCCCCCCATCGACTGTCCGACCAGGTCCGCCCTCGACACCCCCAGCTCGTCGAGCACCGCCAGCAGGTCGCCCACGGCGACCTCCGGCCCGGTGCGTCCCGCAACGTCCGACGAGCGCCCGAAACCGCGGTGGTCCCACGTGACGACCGTCCGGTCCCTCGCGAAGGGCGCCACCTGTTGGTACCACACGGCGTGGTTGCCTCCGGCGCCGTGGCTGAGGACGAGGGAGACCCCGCCCCGCCCCACGACCTCGTAGTAGATGCGCTCGCCGTCGTGCTCGACGAACCCGGTCCTCCGCTCGGGTGCGTGCCCCGTCGCCGGCACGGATGGCCGCCGTCGCGCGACGCACTCGATCTCCACCCGGGCTCCGAACGCCAGCCCGAGCCCGCCGACGGTGGTCCTCGCCGGCGGCACGCCGGGGAAGAAGGCTCCGTAGGCGTCGTTCATCGCCGGGAAGTCGGCCATGTCGGCGAGGTAGACGCTCACCTTGGCCACGTCGTCCCACGACGCCCCTGCGGCGCGCAGGATCCGTTCGACGTTCTCGAGCGCGCGGGTGGTCTCCGGGCCGGCACCTCCCGCGACCAGGGACGCTCCCGCGGCCAGGGAGCGTCCTGCCGCCGAGGAGCCGCGCTCGGTGCCGAGCGTCCCCGAGACGAAGACGAGGTCGTCGGTCAGGCCGGCGTGGCAGAACTGCGGCAGCCGGGCGAGCCCGTCGACGACGAGCCGTTCGAAAGGGGGCATGCGCCATTGTCGCTCGCCGGCGCCGCAGGCGCTCCCGGGCCTCAGCCCGCCGTGCCGTAGGTCGTCGTGCGGTCGGCGGCGCGCCGCCGCCCGACCTCGTCGACCACCTGGGCCAGGTCGGCGACAAGCCCGTCGACCGCGCCGGCGCTGCCGGCGTGCACGGTGGCGTGCAGGCTGTCGGGCCCGGACTGCCGGTCGAGGTACCAGCCCCGCTCGGCGAGGGCGTCGCCGACGGCGAAGACGTCGAGGCGCTCGGGGTCCTCCGCCCCGAAGGCGAGGACGGTGGCAGGGGGGTCGCCCCGCACCACGAGCCCGTCGACCGCCTCGATGCCGGCGCGCAGGCGCAGGGCGGCATCGTGGGCCTCGGCGGTCAGCCGGAGGTAGCCCTCGAGGCCCAGGTGCATCATCGACGCCCAGGCGGCGGCGGCGGGGCCGGCCGGCTTGCTGCCCGCCACGGTCGTCGAGGCGTAGAAGCCGCCGTCCCAGTCGGTGGTGACGAAGACCTGTCGGCGCGCGAGCTCGTGGGTGCGGTAGAGGACCACCGAGACACCCTTGGCCGCGTACCCGTACTTGTGGAGGTCGGCCGACATCGACGTCACGCCCCCGAGTCGGAAGTCGAACGGCTCGTCGAAGCGCCCGAGCCGGGCGAGGAAGGGCAGCAGGTACCCGCCCAGGCAGGCGTCCACGTGGAGGAGCAGGTCGTTCCGGCGGGCGACGGCGGCGAGCTCCTCGATCGGGTCCACGACGCCGGTCGGGTAGGCGGGCGCCGAGCCGACCAGGAGGACGGTGGAGTCGTCGACGGCCGCCTCCATGGCGGCCGGGTCGGCCCGGAAGCCGGGTCCGACGGGGACGCGCCGCAGCTCGAGGTCGAAGTACTCGGCCCCCTTGGTGAACGCCGCGTGCGCGCTGGTGGCCGCCACCACCGACGGCCGTTCGATCCCCCGGCTGCGGGCGACGTCACGGGCCACCTTGGTCACCTGCACGAGGCTCTCGGAGCCCCCGGAGGTCACGTGGCCCTCCACGGCGCCGCCCGAGGCGGGATCGTCTGCGCCCAGCAGCGAGGCCGTGTTGCGCACCAGGTCGTGCTGGAGCCGTCCGATGCTCGGGAACGCCAGGACGTTCAGGCCGTTCTCGGCGGCGTAGAGGGCGAGCGCCCGCTCGAGGAGCCGGTGGTGCTCCTCGCCGGCCGAGTACACGAGGCTGAAGACCTTCCCGCTCCGCCAGTCGCGGTCGCCGTCCTTCAGCGAGGCCAGCTCGCCGAGCACGTCGGCGGGAGACTTGCCGCGCTCGGGGAGCGGCGTGTGCCCGAAGGGGTCCGCCATGGGGGCATCGTACCGACCCGGCACCGGGTCGGTACCGGGTCGGTACCGGGTCGGTACCGGGTCGGGGCAGCGCCCTCGGCCACCGACGAACGTGCGGTCCCGCGCCACGGTCGGGGGTGGCCGTCCGGCACAGCGTTCTGGCGTGACCGTCCCGAGCCACGGTCGGGCGTCGCCATCGGGCGCCGCAGCCGGTGGGCTCACCCCCGGGCGGCGCGGGCGACGAAGGCGGCGACGAGCGGATGGGGCCGTCCGGGAGCGCTCGACGTCTGGGGCACGAAGAGCGTGCCGACGAAGAACCGGAGCCCGGGCAGCTCGACGACGCGCACCTCGCCGTCGGCGTCGACCCCGCTCACGACCAGTCCGGCCCCGGTCAGCTCGCCGAGGCGCTCGGGGTTGAGGCCGAAGTCGCAGTAGTAACGCTCGGTCGTCGTCGCCGAGCCGTACGCCGCACGGGCGACGGTGCCCGTGCGCAGCTCGACGTCCATGCGCTGCCCGGCGAGCGAGCAGCTGAGCGGCGTGACGAAGAGCTCCGACGCGTACGGGTCGACCTCGGCGTGCTGCGCGTCGGTGACGCCGAGCACGTGGCGGGCGAGCTCGAGCACGAGGTGCTGGAAGCCCCCGCAGGTCGCCAGCAGCGGGACGTCGGCGGCGCGCGCCCAACGGATGGCCGCCAGCGCGCCGTCCATGCTGGCGTACGGGCTGCCCGGTGCCACCAGCACGCCGTCGAAGCGGGCGAGGACGGAGGCGATGTCGGCCTCGGTCGTCGGCACCCAGGTGACCCCGAGGTCCACCCCGCTGGCCCCGGCCGCATGGGCGAGGGCGTCGCTCGTGGCCCGGTGGGTGTCGTTGGCCGGGTCCCGGTCGCCGACGACGGCGATCGCAGCCCGTGCCACTCGCGTGCCGCTCCGCTCGGAGGACCCGTCTGCCACCACGCGCCGGGACCGTAGCGGAGAGCGGCGGAGCGGCGCCACGCGGACCCGGGGCGCCTGCCGCGAGACGGCGCAGGCGCAGGCCCGGGCGCAGTGCACGCGCATGCGCATGCGCGACGCAGGCAGCCCCTGGTGAACCGCGGCGGGGCGAAAGTCAATAGATTGGGTCGAGAATCGCACCCCTCGGGGGCGACCACCATCGAGGCCGCCATCGGGCCGGACGGAGGGAACCATGCGCATCGCCGACGACGTCACGCAGCTGATCGGCAACACGCCGCTCGTGCGGCTCCGCCGGGTGGCCGACGGGGCGGGCGCCGAGGTGGTCGCCAAGCTCGAGTTCTTCAACCCGGCAGGTAGCGTGAAGGACCGGATCGCCGTGGCCATGGTGGACGCCGCCGAGGAGGCGGGCCTCATCGGGCGGGACACGGTCATCGTGGAGCCCACCAGCGGCAACACCGGCATCGCCCTCGCCATGGTGTGCGCGGCACGTGGCTACCGCTGCATCTTCACGATGCCCGAGACGATGAGCCAGGAGCGCCGCATGCTGCTCCGCGGCTTCGGCGCCGAGCTCGTGCTCACCCCCGGGCCCGAGGGGATGGCCGGTGCCATCGCCAAGGCCGAGGAGCTGGCAAAGGACCCCCGGCTCAACACCGGCGGGGCCAACGTCTTCGTCCCCCAGCAGTTCGAGAACCCCGCCAACCCCGCCGTCCACCGGCGCACCACCGCCGAGGAGGTCTGGGCGGACACCGACGGAGCCGTCGACGTCTTCGTGGCCGGCGTCGGCACCGGAGGCACGATCACCGGCGTCGGCCAGGTGCTGAAGGAGCGCAATCCCGCCGTCAGGGTGGTGGCCGTCGAGCCGGCCGCGTCCCCCGTGCTCTCGGGCGGCGAGAAGGGGCCCCATCCCATCCAGGGGATCGGGGCGGGCTTCGTCCCCTCCGTCCTCGACCAGGGCGTGGTCGACGAGGTCGTCACCGTCGCCAACGAGGACGCCTTCTCGACGGCTCGCCGGCTGGCACGCGAGGAGGGCCTCCTCGTCGGCATCTCGTCGGGCGCGGCCGTGTGGGCGGCCGTCGAGGTCGCCCGCCGCCCCGAGCACGCGGGCCAGCTCGTGGTGGTCGTCGTCCCGTCGTTCGGCGAGCGCTACCTCAGCACCCAGCTGTTCGAGGGGCTCGGCGACTGACGATGCTCTCGACGCTCCGTCGCGACGTCGCCGCCGTGCTCGAGCGCGACCCCGCGGCACGCTCGACCCTCGAGGTCGTCCTCGCCTACCCGGGCCTCCACGCCCTGTGGGGACATCGAGCCGCCCACTGGCTGTGGGGCCACCACCACCACCTGGCCGCCCGGCTGCTCTCCGAGGCCGTCCACCTCGTCACCGGGGTCGACATCCACCCCGCCGCCGTCATCGGGGCGGGCGTGTTCATCGACCACGCCACCGGCGTGGTGATCGGCGAGACGGCCGAGGTCGGCGACGACGCCACCCTCTACCAGGGCGTCACGCTCGGCGGCACGAGCCTCGAGCAGGGCAAGCGCCACCCGACCATCGGGCACCGCGTCACCGTCGGGGCGGGGGCGAAGGTCCTCGGCCCCGTGGCGGTGGGCGACGACAGCCGGATCGGTGC
Organism: uncultured Acidimicrobiaceae bacterium; assembly: GCA_964610905.1. Classification (GTDB taxonomy): domain Bacteria; phylum Actinomycetota; class Acidimicrobiia; order Acidimicrobiales; family RAAP-2; genus JAJZJT01. The sequence goes on along the minus strand of CAZSYT010000011.1, from coordinate 45,557 downwards.
CAACGCCGTCGTGGTGCGCGACGTGCCGCCGGACGCCGTCGTCGTCGGGGTCCCCGGGCAGGTGATCGCCCGCAGCCGGCCCCGCCCGCCGTCGTTGCCGGCGGGGCTCGACGACAGCGTCCTCCCCGACCTCGTCGGCGTGAGCCTCGGAGCGCTGCAGCGTCGCGTCGACGCCCTCGAGGAGGAGCTCCACGGTCGGGTGAGCGTCCCCGCCGTCCGGCCGTCCGACGACGGCGTGTGGCGGGGCGAGGACTTCTCGATCTGACGGCTCTCGAGGGGCGTGCGGGCTCGCGGGGCCCGGCTCAACCAGCGCCGCCGACCGCTTCCAGCCCACCGCCCGGCCCGGGCGTGCCGCCGCGTGCCCGCACGGCGACCACGGCGATGACGAAGCCGAGCGCGGCCGCCGCGGCCCCGGTCCGGAAGGCGACCTGGTACCCGTGGACGGACGCGGCGGTGGCGGCCGCGTGGAGGGCGGCGGTCCCGTGCCCGAGCGCACGCCCCCCGGCGCCCGAGGCGTGGCGCAGCGCGTCGCGGGTGGCCGTCGCCGCGACGGTGACGAGGGCGGCGAGCCCGAGCGACCCGCCGACCTGCTGGCTGGTGTTGAGCAGCGCGGAGGCGAGGCCCGACTCGTGGCGCGCCACCGACGACACGGCGTTCAGGGTGAGGGGCACGAAGGAGAGCCCCATGCCGAGACCGACGAGCACGAGCGGGCCGAGCACCGACGGGTAGCCGGACGATGCGGTGACGAACGACACCCAGGCGAGCCCGGCGGCGACCACCGCCGGGCCGGCAACGACGAAGGGCCGCGTGCCGAGGCGCTTGACGAGACGCGAGACGACGAGCCCGGTGCCCCCGACCATCACGGGGATGGGCAGGTACGCCACCCCGGCGACGACCGGGCTGTAGTGCAGCACCTCTTGGAGGAACTGGGTGAGGAAGAAGATGAGCGACAGCATCGACGCGCCGAGCAGGAGCATGACGCCGTAGCCGCCCGCCCGGTCCCGGTCGGCCAGGAACCGCAGCGGCAGCACCGGCTGGGCGCTCTTCGCCTCGATGACGACGAAGGCGGCGAGCAGGACGACGGCGACGGCGAAGGCCGCCAGCGTGGAGGCGGCGAGCCAGCCGGCGTCGGGCGCCCGGACCAGGCCGTAGACGAGGGACGCCATGCCGGCCGACACCGTGACGGCCCCGGGGACGTCGAGCCGGCCGCCGTGGCCCGGCGTGCGCGGCAGGACGAAGGGGGCGATGGCGAGCACGGCGACCCCGATGGGCACGTTCACGAAGAGGACCCACCGCCACGAGGCGACGTCGACCAGCACGCCGCCGAGCAGGAGGCCGAGGGCGGCCCCTGCTCCCGACATGCCGGCGTAGACGGCCATGGCCCGGTTCCGCTCCGGTCCCTCGTCGAACGTGGTGGCGATGAGGGAGAGCGCGGTCGGGGACGCGACGGCGGCCCCGATGCCCTGGACTGCCCGGGCGGCGATGAGCCACGCCTGCGACGTGGCGAGCCCGCCGAGCAGCGAGGCTCCCGCGAAGAGCCCGATGCCGACGAGGAACGCCCGGCGGCGCCCGAACAGGTCGCCGGCCCGTCCGCCGAGCAGGAGGAGCCCGCCGAAGACCAGCACGTAGGCGTCGATGACCCACGTCAGGTTGGTGCTCGAGAAGTGGAGCTCGCGCTGCATCGACGGCAGGGCGATGTTCACGATGGTCAGGTCGAGCATGACCATCAGCTGGGCGGCGGCGATCGCCACCAGGGCGAGCCCGTGGCCCCGGTGCCTCGTCACACCGGCCGTGCCGTCGTTGGCCCGTGCGGTCGTGACCACTGCGGTCGGCGCCGCGCTCATCGTGCGTCGCTCTCGAGGGTCCCCGGGGGAGCCGCTGTCGGCGCGACGTCGGGGGCGGTCAGCCCGAGCAGGACCTCCAGCCGGCCGACGGCGGCCTCGAGCGCGCCCCGGCCGTCCGTGCCGAGGGCTGCGGCGAGCCACGACTCGTGGCGCTCGACGAGCGTCCCGACGTCGGCTGCGACCTTGCAGCCGGCCTGGGTCAGCGTGAGGGTCCGCGAGCGACGGTCGGTGGCTCGGTGGGCGCTCGTGACGAGGCCGCGGGCCTCGAGCTCGTCGACGCACCGCTTGACGTTCATTGGGTCCGACCCGAGCGTCCTGGCCAGGGCCCGCAGGGAGCAGCCCGGGCTCGCCTCAACGCCCCGCAGGACGACGGCCTGGGGAGGCGAGAGCTCCGAGCCGGACAGCTCGTCGGCCCAGTCGCGCCGCAGGGCCCGCGCCAACCGGCCGATCCGGAAGCCCAGCCCGAGCTCGGGCGGGGCGGCGTGCCGCGTCGCCGCGCGTCGGCGGTCAGGTGCCGCGCGCTCGCTCCCTGCTGGGGCGGTCGTGACCATGAGCCCTTCCCTTCGATCAGGGACGGCCGAGCTGCGGGCGCGGGACGCCTGCCCGGCCCGCACCGCTGCGTGGAGCGATCCCCGGGGGCCGATCGGGGGGGAACGATCGCACCGGCCAGGGGCTCTGAGCCGTCCAGCCCTCTACAACTGTAGGCAGGGCTACAGATATTCCCCGCCGCCTCGCCATCCCTCCCGACCGGCGCTCAACCGGCCGCGGGACGACCGAACAGCCGGGCGACCTCCTCGCCGCGTCCCGGCTCGGCCAGCACCACGAGGTCGTCGTCGGCCTCGAGCCGTGTCGCGCCGCCGACGGGCACGAGCACCCCGTCGCGGACGAGGAGGCTGATCCACATCCCCTCGGGGATGAGGCCGTCGGCGGCGAGCTCTGCGACCGTCCGCCCGTCGGCCGGCGCCGAGGCCGCCACGGTGACGCGTGACACCTGGTCTGGCTGGCGCCGCAGGCGTACGCCGAGCGAGAACGGCTCGGGCTCGACCAGGCGCATCGGGATCGACAGCACGCGGGCGACGACCGGCACCAGCCCCCCCTGGACGACGACCGAGAACAACACGACCACCACCACGATCCCGTAGAGGCGGGCCGGCTGGTGGACGGTGGTCCCGAACAGGTAGGTGCCGAGCAGGATGGGCACGGCCCCCTTCAACCCGGCGAAGCTGACGAAGCGCCGCTCGTTCCGGTCGAGCCGCGCCGGCACGAGGCACAGCCCGACGGCGAGCGGTCGGATGACGAAGGCCAGCACCGCTCCGAGCACGATGCCGGGCAGCCAGACGTCGCGCTGCGCGAGCACCCCGAGGTCGACGGTCAGGCCCAAGGCGACGAAGGCGACGATCTCGCCGAGGGAGGCGAGCGCACCGTGGAACCGCTCGATCTCGCGCTGGAAGGGGGCCTCTTCGTCGCCGGCCACGACGCCGGCGACGAAGACGGCGAGGAAGCCCGAGCCGTGGGCGACGACCCCCACGCCGAAGAGCAGGAACGCACCGGCCAGCGTGCGCAGCGGGTAGAGGCCCTCGCCGGGCAGGGGGACCTGTCGGACCAGCCAGACGAGGGCACGGCCGCCCAGCAGCCCGACGGCCATCCCGATGGCCATCTGGAGGACGAAGGTGCCGGCGACCCCCCCGAGCGCTCCGGCACCCACGCCGCCGGCGGCGACCAGGCCGGCCATGAGGGCGATCCCGACGGGGTCGTTGGCCCCCGACTCCCCCTCGAGGATCGTCCCGCTCCGACCGGCCACCTCGCGCCGGCCCAGCACCGAGAAGACGACGGCCGGGTCGGTGGGGGCGACGGCGGTGCCCACGAGGGCCGCCGGGTACCACCCGAGGCCGAAGGCGCCGTGCACGAGGGTGGCGGCGCCAGCGGCGGTGAGGAACGTGCCGAGGATCCCGGTCGCCGCCACCGGCCCCGCCGCCGCGGTCAGGCGCGCCCGGCCGAGGTGCATGCCGCCGTCGAAGAGGATGGCGACGAGGGCGACGGTCACCAGGCGCTCGACGGTGGGCCGGGGGGAGGCGCGGAGGTGGTGGTCGAGGGCAGCCGCTGCGGCCGCCGCCACGAGGAAGAGTGCCGGTGCCGGCACTCGGGACCAGCTGGTGACCCGGCTCGACAGGACGGCCAGCAGACCGGCTGCCGCCGTCAGCACGACGACGAAGGCGAACGGGTCGGTGGCGGTCACGGCGGTGCCTTCCGTGTCGGCGGGGTCGGGCGGTCGCTCGCCGACCAGCCTTCCCGGCACACCGGTCACGACACTAGCCCCTCGGGCTCGCCGACAGACTCGTCCGGCGCCCCGTCCGGCGCCCCGTCCGGCGCCCCGTCCGGCGCCGCCGTCGATCCGCCGACGGTAGCGTCGGGACATGTCCGCCGCCGCCGTCGATCACGCGAGTGGCAGGGGGCGCGGAGACCTACCGCCAGCCCGCTCCGTGGTAGCCGTGTGCGCCCACCCCGACGACGAGGCGTTCGGCCTCGGTGGCGTCCTCGCCGCCTACGCGACGCGCGGGGCGCGGACCGCCGTCGTGTGCCTCACCCGGGGCGAGGCCTCGACCCTCGGCGCCGCCGGCGACCTCGACCGGGTACGGGCGACCGAGCTCGAGGCGTCCACCGCCGCCCTCGGCGTCGGGGCCTTCGTCCTCTCCGACCACCCCGACGGGGGGCTCGCCGGCGAGCCGCTCGAGGCCCTGGTGGCCGAGGTGGACGCCGTCGTGGAGGACGCCGGCGCCGACCTCCTCCTCGCCTTCGCTCCCGACGGGGTGACCGGCCATCCCGACCACGCCCGGGCGACGGAGGTCGCCGTCGTCGTGGCGGAGAGGGCGGGGCTTGCGGTGCTCGCGTGGACGGTCGACGCCGCGGTGGCGGCGACCCTGAACGCCGAGCTCGGCACCACCTTCGTCGGCACCGACGACCCCGACGTGCGCGTCCGTGTCGACCGCGAGCGCCAGCACCGGGCCATCGCCTGCCACGCGAGCCAGGCCGAGGGCAACCCGGTGCTGTGGCGACGGCTCGAGCTCCAGGGGGACGTCGAGGTGCTCCGATGGCTCCGTGCCCCCCCGGCGCACGGCGGGGCTGACGGCGGGCTGACGGCGGGCTGACGGCGGGCTGACCGCGGGCTGACGGCGGGCTGACGGCGGGCTGACGGCGGGCTGACGGCGGGCTGACGGCGGGCTGACGGCGTCAGGCGAGGCGAGCGAGGTGGCGGGCGAGCCCCTCGGGCGCCGGGGTCATCGCGGGGAGACGCGGGTCACCGTCGAGAACGTGCACAGGTAGACGTCGTCCTCGAACCCGCGCGCCGGGAAGAGCACGCCTTGCAGCGGGCTCCCGGTCCGGGCCCGGGCGAGCTCCTCGCCCGTCGCCACGTCGAGCACCACGACGTCGTCGTGGCCGCCGGCCGTGTCGTGGTCGCCGGTGACGACCTCGCCCGTCTCGGCGAAGAGGACGAGGTGGGACCCGTGGTCCTGCTCTCGTCGCCAGCGAGGGGCAAGGCGGCCGTCGTCGCCGATCGTGAAGCCCCCGAGGACCCCGTTGCCGCTGTCGTAGGCGACGGCGACCCGGCGGACCGGGTCGACGACGGGCGGGTTGGCGACGAGACCCCCCGGCCGGCCGCACACCTCGACCGCCGTCAGCTCGCCGGTGGCCAGGTCGGCTCGGAGCAGCTGGAGCGGTGCGGTGGACGTCCCGTGCCCGCGCAGCGTCCCGTCGTAGGCGTCGGAGCCCTCGCCGTCGTCGAGGAAGTAGGCGGCCCCGTCGACGAGGACGCAGTCCCAGCCGTAGGTCTGGCCGGACCGTGTCCGGTAGCGGGGGGCGAAGCTCTCGTCGAGGTGGAAGGCACCGTCGAAGCCGGCCCGGAGCAGGCTGGTGTCCCCGACCACGTAGACGGTCGCGCCGTCGGCGGACAGGCGGGCGACAGAGGGCTCGGGCAGGTCGAGGGTGGCGACGATGCCGAGGTGCTCGGGCTCGAGGGCGACGAGCTGGCACGGCGCGCGCTCGTCGGGGGCGACGGGGACGCCAGGCCGCGAGCCGGCGAAGTCCTTGGTGACGATGGTGCCGTCGGGGAGCACGACGAAGCCGTTGTAGGGGCGAGGGCGCGGCAGGGTGACCGACGCCTCGACGGCGAGGTCGGGCCCGAGCTTGTGGGCGTGGTTGCCGAAGACGACGACGAGCGAGCCGTCGGCGTGGGCGGCGAGGCTCCCGGGCCACGCCGGCCCGCCGGCGAGGTCGGCCGATCGCCCGAGGGGCTCGAGCGTGCGGGGATCGACCCGCTCGACGAAGGAGACGGCACCGTCGCCCGCCGTGTGGCCGAGGAGGTACACCTCGCCCGCGTCGCGGGTGACGACCATGGTCGAGGCCACCGCCGTACGCGACGTGACCTCGAGCCCGCCTCTCGGACCGAGGAGCCCGCCGGCGGGCACGGTCTGGCGCCGTTCCGGCCCGCCGTCCTCGCACGACCAGGGGCCCGGCCAGTAGCCGGGCACGTTCACACCGGTGCCTCGACCTCGAGGCGGGGCACGTGGGGCGGGGGCAGGTGGTCGCGCAGGTCGGCGACGAGGTCGTCGCGCAACGAGCGCAGCGCCGGGTCGTCGAACCGGTTGACCCGCTGGAGCGGGTCGTCGACGAGGTCGTACAGCTCGCCCTCGGTGCCGTCGTGGCAGGTGCCCGGCAGGTACGTCGTCACCACCCAGCCGTCGCGGGTGAGCGTCCGCAGGTGGACGTCGGTGCCGAAGAGGGCGCTGTCCCACTCGGTCAGCACCCGCTCGAACCCGCGGGCTTCGGCGTCCGCGTCGTCGACGGGCAGGCGTCGGCCCTGCAGGAAGGACGCGGGCTCGAGCCCGGCGATGGCGCAGAAGGTCGGTGCCAGGTCTACGAGCCCCACCGGGCGGGTCACGACCCCCGGTACGACACCCGACGAGGGGGCGGGCCTCCAGACGAGCGGGAGCCGCATCAGGGCGTCGACGTGGTACGGGCCCTTGAAGAGAAGCCCGAAGTCCCCCTGCAGCTCGCCGTGGTCGGTCGTGAAGACGACGTCGACGTCCTCGGCCCATCCCCGCTCGGCGACCCGGGCCAGCACGCGGCCGAGGGCCTCGTCGATCAGCTCGCACTCGACGGCGTTGCGGGCGTTGACCTCGCGCACCTGGTCGGCGGTCAGGGTCGCGGGCACCCACCGGGCAGGAGCCTCGTAGTTGGAGACGAGCTCGCCGTCGTACCACAGGCGCCAGTGGCGCGGCTTGGCGTCGAGGACCCGCTCGCGCTCCGCCGCCTGCACGGGGTAGCCGGCGGGCAGCGGCACGTCGCGCCAGTCGACCCGGCCGACCTCCGACTGGGGCGGGTCCCAGGGGTGGTGGGGATCGGGGAAGCTCATCCAGCAGAACCAGTCGTCGTCGGGCCCGAGGCTGTCGAGCCAGGCGATCGTCCGGTCCGCCACCCAGTCCGTGTGGTAGGTGCCGCGCTCGACGGGGTTGACCCCGACCTGGGGGGCGCCCGTGTCGCCACCGCCGGCGGCGTTGACCTGCATGGCCGCGTCGAGCACGGGGTAGAAGCCCGCGATCGCCTCGGGGTGCTCGGCAGCCAGCCATCGGGCGTAGTGGAGGGGCCCGACCGGGCCGTGGGTCGCCAGCTCGAGGTGGTCGAACCCCCGGTGGGGGCCGCCGACCGGAACCGTGCCCGAGCGGGCGAGGGCGTTCTCGGGGAACCGCAGGAACGGGTCGAGGAAGGGCTCGAAGTGGGCCTTGCCGACCAGCGCGGTGCGGTAGCCGGCGTCGTGGAGCTCGGCGACGACGGACGGGGCGTCCGCCGGCAGGGGCACGCCGTTCATCCACACGCCGTGGGTGGTCGGGTGCTGGCCGGTGAGCATCGTCGAACGCGACGGCATGCACACGACGGACTGGGGCACGGCGCGCTCGTAGCGGATGCCGGCGGCGGCGAGGCCGTCGACCACGGGCGTGCGGGCCAGCGTCCCGCCGTTGCACCCGAGGGTGTCGTAGCGCTGCTGGTCGGTGGTGACGAAGAGGATCTTGCGTCGTGCCATCAGGCGCCGTGCTCCATCTCCGGGTCTCCTTCCAACATGCGGCGGGCCCGCTCGAGCCCGGCGCCCGCCGCCCCGCCGACGACGAGGGCCAGCGTCGCCGGCTCGGCGTCGGTGCCGTAGACGACGAGGCTCGTGCCGTCTCCGAGGTCGAGCACGTCGAGCGTGCCGAGGTGCTCCCGGAAGAGCCCGCCGGTCACCCGGTACTGGAAGCGCCGGGCCAGGGGGTCGACGGTGACGAGGTCCTCGTCGAAGGTGATGCCCGCAGCCGTCGTCACGCGCCGCCGGTCGCCCTCGACCGTGGCGGAGACGACCCCGGGGAACCACTCGGCGAGGCGCGCCGGGTCGCCCACGAACGCCCACACCTCGTCGGCCGGTAGGGCAACGCGGACCTGGCGGCGGACCGACCCACGCCGAGGGATCACGTTTCCGGGGTGGGTCGCCGTGCAGCGGACGTGCCGGACGCCGGTGCGGCGAGGACGGCCCACAGCGAGCGAGCCATGACGCGCCGGGCGCGCTCGGGTGGGAGGCCCTGGTCGTGGAGGAGGAGCTGGTGGGCTTCGAACGAGGTGGCGACGTCACAGGCAGCCAGCGCCTCGGTGGCCCGCTCGGGCTCGAGGGTGGAGAGCTCGGGCTCGAACAGCACCCGGACCTGGTCGCGCAGGAAGGCGCGGTTGCGACGGAGCTCGGCGGCGAGCACGGGCTGGAACGGCGATCGCAGGCGAGACACGGTGGCGGCAGGGGCCACCGCGTCGAAGAGGCGGAAGCGCTGCTCGACGAGGGCTGCCACCCGAACCTCGAGGGGGGCCGAGGGGGCCACGGCGACGGGCACGAGCGGTGCCGCTCGCTCCAGCTGGCCTTCGAGGGCTGCCCGGGTCAGGTCGTCGACGTCGTCGAAGTAGCGGAAGAGCGAGCGGGGCGACAGGCCCGCCCGCTCCGCCACCTCGGCGGTCGACGGGCGGAGGCTGCCCTCCTGGTAGAGGTCGAGCAGCGCGTCGACGACCGCCTGGCGGTTGCGCTCGCGCCGCCGCCGCCGCCCGTCCCCCTCGCCCTCTTGGACGTCGTCGGCCGGCACCGGGCCGTCGACGGGGGCGCGATCGGTCGTGTCGAAGGTAGCGGTGGGCTCCATGTCGTCCCCGTCCTCAGATCGTGAAGGCAAGGTGCGAGGCCACCTGGCGCGCCAGGGTGAGGTCGCCCGACAGCTCGACCGCCCCCAGCTCGTCGTCGGCCCGCAGGCGCCCGCCGGCGAGACGCAGGAAGAGGGTCGACGGCAGCGTCACCCCGGCGGTGGCCGGCCCCGGCAACGAGCCGACCACCCGGGCCCGCCCGTCGACGGCGACGTGCACGGTGCGCTCGACCGGCCCGGTGAGGTGGAGCGTGACCGACGTGCCGTCCGGGGCCCCGGCGCGCTTGCCCACGATGTAGCCGAGCGCGCCGACCACCTCGTCGACGGCCTGCTCGGCCACCGGCCCGTCCTCGTGGCCCGGACGGCCCACGGCGGCCCGGACGTCCTGCTCGTGCATCCACGAGTCGAACACCCGGACCTCCATGAACCTCCCGTAGGTGGCGTCCCCGACCGGCGTCCACGACGGGGCGTCGAAGTCGGCGTCCGTCATCGCGTCGAGCGCGTCGAGCCGTTCGGCGGTCACCGTCCGGAAGTCGTCGAGGAGCTCCGCGTGGGTGCGGGCGCGCAGGGCGACGACCCACGCCTCGTTGGCGCGTCCGATCTCGTTCTTCACGTGCGCCCCGCCCGTGTCCTCGGCCGGCACCTCGGGCGTGGCGGTGCCCGACAGCATCCGCTCGGTCCCGACGAGGTGGGCGACGACGTCGTGGACGTCCCAGCCCGGCAGGGCCGGTGCCGACCAGGCGGCGTCGTCGAGCTCGGCGAGCAGGTCGGCCAGGGCGTCCCACTCCTCGCGCAGCAGGGCGACGACGCGCTCGCGCCCGCCGGCGCCGGTCGGTCGCGGCTCAGGCATCGGCTCCTCCTCGTCCGGCGGCGTGCTCGGTGGTGCCCAGCTTCGCGAAGTCGACGACCTTGCCCCGGTTCACGCTGACCCAGTCGCGGGCCTCGAGGTAGGGGCGCAGGGCGTCGACGATGAGCTGCTCGTCGGCCTTCGCCTTGGGGCGCTGGAGCTCGTAGAGGTGGGGGAACTCCGTCCACGCCGAGACCGCCTCCCACAGCTGCACCGCCGCGTCCCCCGTGGGCGGGTCGACGAGCACGGGCCCGAACAGGCACTGCCCGTCCGGGAAGAAGAGGGTCGGCACGCCGAACCCCCCGGCGTCGACGACCCGGCGGTGCTCGGCGAGCACCTCGTCGCCGGTGGTGGGATCGGCGACGGCCTCGTCGACCAGCCCGGGGTCGAGGCCCAGCTCGCCGAGGAGGGCGCGGGCCACGGCCGGCTCGTGGGGCTTGCGCCCCTCGACGTGGAGGGCGCGTCCGGCCCGTGCGTACCAGGCGTCGAGCTCGGCCATGTCGTGGCGTCGGAGCAGTGCCCCGATCCGCATCATGGACCAGCCGTACGACCACGCCCGCTCCCAGGGGTGCTTCTTGCCCTCCTGCCGGTTGACCTCCTCGAGGCTGAAGAACCGCCAGTTGACGACGAGGCCCGTCCGGTCACGGACCTCGCGGATCCACAGGGAGGTCTGGTACGCGAAGGGGCACATCACGTCGAAGTGGAAGTCGACCGCCCCGGGCTCGGTGGTCCCCATGGCCGCCACCCTACGCCGGCCTCCGCAAGGCGGGGTGCGTGCGCCCGCCCCGCGCGTCGGCGGCGGAGGGACAGGGGCCCTCGCCGGGCGGGCGTCGCGGGGTGCCCGAACTACGCGCGCTGGGCGTCGGAGTGGCGACGGAGAGGCCCACAGGTGCACCGTAACAGTTGACACTTGATATGACAAGTGATTCCATGCCATCGTCGGACGTGGAGCGCCGGGTGCGAGCCGAAGGGGAGGGGAGTGGCATGGTCGTGACGTCGGAGCCGGGCTTCCGGGGCCGGATCGGCCGGACCCATCACGAGTCGGTCCCGTGGTGGCCCGACCCGCCGGCAGGACTGGGCGGGCCCAACGTCGTGCTCGTCGTGCTCGACGACACCGGGTTCGCCCACCTGGGCTGCTACGGCTCGACGCTCGCCACCCCCCACCTCGACGCCCTGGCGGCCGAAGGGCTCCGCTACACCGGGTTCCACACGACCGCGCTCTGCTCGCCGTCGCGTGCCTGCCTGCTGAGCGGCCGCAACCACCACGCCGTGGGCATGCGTGGCGTGTCGAACTGGAGCAGCGGCTATCCCCACATGCGGGGCGGGATCACGCCTCGTGCGGCCACCGTGGCCCAGCTGCTCTCCGCGCACGGCTACGCCACCTTCGCCGCGGGGAAGTGGCACCTCGCGCCCATGCACGAGACCTCCGCGGCGGGCCCGCACGCCAACTGGCCCCTCCAGAAGGGGTTCGACCGCTTCTACGGGTTCCTGCAGGGCGAGACCGACCAGTTCCACCCCGAGCTCACCCACGACAACCACCACGTCGACCCGCCGGGACGTCCCGAGGACGGCTACCACGTGAGCGAGGACATCGTGGACCGTGCGACGGGGTGGGTTCGCGACCTCGTCTCTGTGCGCCCCGACCGCCCGTTCTTCCTCTACCTGGCCTTCGGGGCGACGCACGCCCCCCACCAGGCTCCCGAGGCGTACCGGAGCCGGTGGCGCGGGCGGTTCGACGAGGGCTACGACGTGCTCCGCCGGCGGTGGTACGAACGCCAGCTCGAGCTCGGTGTCATCCCCGAGGGGACGACGCTCGCCCCGCCGAACCCGGGCGTGCCCGCCTGGGCCGATCTCACCGACAGCCAGCGGGCGTTCTCGTGCCGGCTCCAGGAGGCCTTCGCCGCCATGCTCGAGCACACCGACGAGCAGGTCGGGCGCCTCGCCGCCTTCCTTGCCGCCGAGGGGCTGCTCGAGCGGACCCTCTTCCTCGTGGTCTCGGACAACGGTGCCAGCCAGGAGGGCGGTCCCTTCGGGGTCATGGACGAGTTCAGCTTCTTCAACGGCCGCGTCGAGGACGTCGACGAGCTGGTGGCGCACCGGCTCGAGGACATCGGCGGTCCGCGTTCCCACTCCAACTACCCCTGGGGGTGGGCCCAGGCGGGCAACTCACCGCTCAAGTGGTACAAGCAGAACACCTACGGGGGCGGGGTGCGCGACCCGCTCCTCGTCCACTGGCCGGCGGGCATCGACGCCGCCCAGTCCGGGTCGCTCCGGGGGCAGTTCTGCCACGCCGTGGACGTCGCCGCCACCATCCTCGACGTCACCGGTGCGCCGGTGCCCGAGTCGTTCGGGGGCCACCCCCAGCTCCCCCTGCACGGCCGCTCGCTCGTGCCGACCTTCGCCGACCCCGCCGCACCGCCTCCGCGCTCGGTGCAGTACTTCGAGCAGATGGGCCACCGCGGGATCTGGGTGGACGGCTGGAAGGCCACCACCTACCACCGCCAGGGCCATCCCTACGACGCCGACGAGTGGGCGCTCTACCACCTCGACGACGACTTCTCCGAGTGCCACGACCGCTCGGCCGACGAGCCGGACAAGCTGGCCGAGCTCGTCGACCGGTGGTGGGCGGAAGCCGGCGCCATGGGCGTCCTGCCGCTCGACGACCGCACCATCGAGCTCTTCGGGATGGCACCCCCGGTCGCCAGCCCCCATGCTCGCTCCGTCTACGAGTACCGTCCGCCCATCTCCCACGTGCCGAGCGACGCGTCACCCGCCCTGGGCGGTCGCTCGTGGACGATCACCGCCGAGGTGGCGGTGGGCGACACCCCACCGACCGGCGTGCTCTACGCCCGCGGAAGCGCCAACGTCGGCCACACGTTCTTCGTGGGGGACGAGGGAGCGCTGCACTTCGACTACAACGCGCTCGGCACCCACCATCGGGCCTCGGCGCCGGTCGACCTCGGGCCGGGGCGCCATGCGCTGACGGCCCGCTTCGACCGGTCCGGGCCCGGCGGCACGCTCACCATCGGGGCGGACGGCGAGGACCTGGCGTCCGTCGACGTGCCCGTGACCGTCCGCATGCTCGGCTCGACGGGCATGGACCTCGGGCGCGACGGCCTCTCGACGGTTGTCGACGACTACGACGGGCCGAACCCCTTCACGGGCTCCCTCGAGCGCGTGGTGGTGGAGGTCCGCGGCCGGCGCTCGGCCGCCGACGTCGAGGCCACCGCCCACGCAGAGCTGGCCCGCGAGTGAGGGCGAGCCCCGTCGTGGCCGCTGGTGCCGCGACATCCCGACCGACGGAGGTGAGCCCATGGCCGACGACCTGATCCTCGACTCGCTCCGGCGGCGCATGCGCGCCCTGCACTCGCTGTACGCCGACGCCCTGGCCACCATGGACCTCGACCAGGTCAACCACTTCGAACGCGAGGGCGTCGTCCCGATCGCCTTCAGCCTCTTCCACATCGCCAACATGGTCGACGCGTCGTTCCTCCTCATGACCGGGGAGCCGCCGTTGTGGGACGAGACGTGGCAGGCCCGGGTGCAGCCGGCCATCGCCGACCACGGCAAGCACCGGACCGTCGAGGAGATGGTCCACCAGCGCATCGGGGACTACGAGGCCTTCCAGGAGTACCTCCACGCCGTCTTCGACCGCGTCGAGGCGTGGCTCGCCGTCCTCGACCCCGCCGAGCTGACCCGGCTGGTGGTGCCGCGACCGTTCCCCCCGCAGATCGCCAGCACGTACAGCGCGCGGGTCGCCGGGGAGGAGGGCATCACCGTGCTGGACGCCGTCGAGTGCTGGGTCTACCAGCACGGGCTCCGCCACATGGGCGAGATCGAGCTGGCGCGCGGACTGGTGGGGCTTGGTGGCATGACCTCGTGACCGAGCAGAAGGTCCGCCTGGGCCTGTGGGACCGCCAGCTCCACGCCTACCCGAGCGCCCGCGCCCGTGCCGGGTTCCTGCTCGTCATCGTGGTCACCACGATCGTCCTCTACTACGAGGCCTACGTGGGGGGGTCGGTCGGACCGGCCATCCTCGGTCACTACCAGATCAGCTTCCACTTCTACCTGACGGTCATCGTGGTCTCGAACGTGATCGGCGCCCTGGCCTCGCTGGTGGCCGCGCGTGTCGACCGGTGGGGCCGGGCCAACCTGGTGGTCTGGGGCCTGCTCGTCGCCAGCGCGGTGACCTGCTTCGCCATCCCGGCGGCGACCAACGGCTACGAGTTCGGCGTCTTCGCGTCCGTGGTCGGCTTCGTCGAGGGGATGGTGCTTGTGGCCACGCCGGCCCTCGTGCGCGACTTCTCCCCGCAGGTCCGCCGGGGCGCGGCAATGGGCGTGTGGACGATGGGGCCGGTGATCGGGAGCCTCGTCGTCACCGAGGTCGCCTCGAACACCCTCGACCACCTGCACGCCTGGCAGGACCAGTACCACATCGCCGGGGCCACCGGGCTCGTGCTCTTCGTCGTCGCCTTCCTCGCACTGCGTGAGCTGTCCCCGGGGCTGCGCGACCAGCTCATGGTCACGGCGCGGGAGCGGGCCCTCGTCGAGGCCCGGGCGCGGGGGCTCGACGTCACCGAGAGCGTCCGGAACCCCTGGCGCCAGATGCTCCGCCTCGACGTCGTGCTGCCGTCGATCGGCGTGAGCACCTTCCTGCTGATCTACTACGCGGCAGTCGGGTTCTTCGTCATCTACTTCAACTCCGTCTTCGGGTTCACCCAGGCGCGCTCGAACGGGCTGGGCAATTGGTTCTGGGCGGCGGACGCCACCGCCGTGGTCGTCGTCGGGCTGCTCTCCGACCGCGTGGGCGTGCGCAAGCCGTTCATCCTGGTAGGGACGGTGCTCGGCATCGTCATGACGTCGATCTTCGCCACCCGGGCCACCGATCCCCTGACCACCTACACGACCTTCGTCGTGATCATCTCGATCCTGTCGTTCGCCCGGGGCGCCGCCTACTCGCCGTGGATGACCGCGTTCTCCGAGACGCTCGAGGCGCGCAACCCGGCCCTCGTCGCCACCGGGCTCGCCCTGTGGGGGTGGATCCTCCGGGGGATCGCCGCGCTGTCGTTCCTCGTCGCTCCCTTCGTCGTCACGGCCGTCTCGCCGATCGCCAACTACGGGCCGACCCTGTTGGCCATCGAGGCCGCCCACCCGCAACAGGTCCGCACCATCCAGGAGGTCGGGCCGGCCATCCTGGCCGGGCTCCGGTCGACTCCGCCGGCACCCGGAGCCCTGGCCGCCGCGGTCGCCAAGGTGCGGGCGGCCGAGCACGTGAGCGAGCCCGAGGCCGTCGCCCGGCTGCTGGCGCTCAAGCAGGTCCCCGCCCGCGACCTCGCCTACCTGCGGGCGCACGGCCAGACCGTGCTCGACGCCCGTGCGCACGCCCCCGGGCAGTGGCAGGCGTGGTGGTGGGCGTGCGTCGCCGGGCAGGTCGTGTTCCTGCCGACGATCTTCCTGCTGCAGGGGAGATGGCGGCCCTCCGCCGCCCGCCGCGACGCGGCGGTCCGCGAGGCCCTTGTCGACCAGGCGCTCGCCGAGCTCGGTCTCCACGGTGGGGAGGCCACGCCGACCGGCCCGCCGGGCGTGGCGCCGGCGTGACCCGTCGAACGGCGCGCCTGTCGTCGGGGCACCCGAGGCCGTGCGCGGGCCGACAGGGGGCCGACGACCGGACGCTCCGTGGAGCGGAGCAACGAGCGAGCGAGGAGAGGAGCACCGATGCGAGTCGTGCGCACACCTGACGAGCGGTTCGAGGGGTTGCCCGGGTTCCCCTTCGCGTCCCACTACGCGGAGGTCGCCGACGGCGACGGCGGCACGTTACGGGTCCACTACCTCGACGAAGGACGGGCCGACGGGCCCGTGGTGGTGCTGATGCACGGCGAGCCGTCGTGGTGCTACCTCTACCGCACCATGATCCCCGTGCTCGTGGACGCCGGGCTCCGCTGCGTCGCCCCCGACCTCGTCGGCTTCGGACGGAGCGACAAGCCGACCCTGACGGCCGACTACACCTACGCGCGCCATGTCGCGTGGATGGGGGAGCTCGTCTTCGACCACCTCGACCTCACCGGCGTGACGTTCTTCGGCCAGGACTGGGGTGGCCTGGTCGGCCTCCGGCTGGTGGCCGCCCAGCCCGACCGGTTCGCCCGCGTCGTGGTGGCCAACACGGGGCTGCCCACCGGCGACGCTCCGATGAGCGACGCCTTCCTCGCCTGGCAGCGCTTCTCGCAGGAGACCGAGGACCTCCCGGTCGGGAGGATCGTGCGCGGTGGCTGCGTCCAGCCGATGGCCGACGAGGTCGTCGCCGCCTACGACGCACCCTTCCCCGACGCCGCCGCCAAGGCGGGTGCCCGGATCTTCCCCTCCCTCGTGCCCACCCGTCCCGACGACCCGGCCCACGACGACAACGTCGCGGCCTGGGAGGTCCTCCGTCGCTTCGACCGCCCGTGGCTGTGCGCGTTCTCCGACTCCGACCCGATCACCGGCGGTGGCGACGCGGTCTTCCGGCGGAGCGTGCCGGGGGCGGCGGGACAGCCCCACGCCACCATCGCCGGGGCGGGCCACTTCCTGCAGGAGGACCAGGGGCCCGAGGTCGCCCGGGTCGTGGCAGAGTTCGTCGCCGCCACCTC
Source organism: uncultured Acidimicrobiaceae bacterium (assembly GCA_964610905.1). Classification (GTDB taxonomy): domain Bacteria; phylum Actinomycetota; class Acidimicrobiia; order Acidimicrobiales; family RAAP-2; genus JAJZJT01. The sequence continues at coordinate 29,044 of CAZSYT010000011.1, read as the reverse complement.
CTGACGCACCTCCCGACGCCCGGGCTGGGCCCGGGGTTCGCCCCGAGAGGGGCTCGGTCACAGACGGGGGTCGACGACGACCTTCCCCTGGTCGGTAGGGCACCGGAGGGTCGCGTAGGCGTCGGGCAGGTCGTCGAGCCCGACCACGTGGGTGACCATGGCGTCGACCGGGAGCTGCCCGGCGGCGAGCGCCTCGAGCGTCCGCGCGAAGTCGTCCACCTCGTACCACGCCGAGAAGGCGACGGTGAGCTCCTTGAAGTGGGCGTCTCGGAGCAGGAGGCGCACCGGCCGGGGGTGGAGGTGGGCGACGAGGAGGCGGCCGTTCCTCCCCAGGACGCCGATGCCGTCCCCGAGGGCGTCCGCGGTCCCGGAGCACTCGACGACGACGCTCGGCCGTGTGCGGCCGAGCGCCCGGTAGGCACGTGCGCTGCCTCCGGTCGTCGGGTCGACCACGGCCGTCGCGCCACAGCTGAGCGCCAGGCTCCGGCGTGGAGCGAGCGGGTCGCTCACCACCACGTCGCGGGCGCCGACGGCGCGGGACCAGGCGGCGACGCCCAGCCCGACGCTCCCGCCCCCGAGCACGAGAACGCGGTCCCCGGTCCCGATGCCGGCACGACGGACGGCCCGGAGGGCCGCTGCGAGGGGCTCGACCAGGACGGCGAGCTCGTCGGGGACGCCGTCGGGCACGTGCAGCGCGGCATGGCCGCTCACCACGGCGAGCTCGGCGAACCCGCCGGTCGTCCCCGGCCCCGTCCCCACCATCCGGGCGGTCGGGCAGTGGACGGGGTCCCCGGCCAAGCAGGCGGCGCACGTCCCGCACGAGTGCACGGGGAGCGCGACGACGCGCCGGCCGACGCCGAGGAGGCCGCCGGCGGAGGCGCCGCGACCAACGTCGACGACCTCGCCGACCAGCTCGTGGCCGAGGACCGTGCCGTCGGGGACACCCGAGGCCGGCGCGGCCAGGTCGGAGGCGCAGATGCCGGTCAGGTGCACCCGGACGAGCAGCTGGCCCGGACCGGGGGCGGGCTCGCACGCCTCGCCCAGCACCAGGCGGTCGCCCCGCAGGAAGGCGGCGCGCATGGAGCCGAGCCTCCCGCCTGCGGCGTCGCCGGGCGACCTGCGTGCGGCGCCCGCCGAGACGCTCCACGACGCGTCGCCCACCACCCGTCCCACCGGAGTCCTCCCTGCCCTGGCGTCCACCGCTCGGGCACAGTAGCCGCACGGCCCCGGTCGTGCCTGGTGCAGGACGTGCCCGGCGCCGGACCGGTCGGTGGCGGCCCGGCGAAGTGTCCCCGGTGACCGGCCGACCGGGCCGTGACGCCGGGCCTCAGGAGCCGGGAGCCTCCTCGACCCGTCCCTCGGCCAGGTCGCGCAAGGCGGCGATCTGGGAGGCGTTGCCGATGACCACGAGGACGTCGCCGTCCTCGACGGTCGCTTCGGGAGGCGGGTTCGTCCGGAACTCCTCACCCGGGTGGCGGAGGGCGAGGACAAGGGCGCCGGTGTGGGCGTGGACGCGTGCCCCCCGCAGGGTCTGGCCCACCATCGGAGAGCCCGACGGGACGTCGACCTGCTCGAGGCGGAACTCGAGGCTCCCGTCGTGCATCACGACGTCGAGGAACTCGGCGACGTGCGGCTGGACGGCCAGCGCGGCCATGCGAGCGCCGCCGAGGTCCTGGGGGTTGACGACCCGGTTCGCCCCCGCGCGCAGCAGCTTGGCCACGGCAGCCTCGGACGCGGCCCGGGAGACGATGAAGAGGTGGGGGGCCATCGCGCGGCTCGTGAGGGTGACGTAGAGGTTGTCGGCATCGGTGTTGAGCGCGGTGATGAGCACCCGGGCGCGGTCGATGCCGGCGGCGAGGAGGACGTCCTCCTCGGTGGCGTCGCCGGCCACGTAGGGGGCGTCGACGGTGGCCAGGCGCTCCGCCGAGGAGTCGATGACGACCAGGTCGGCGGTCGTCGCCTTCAGGTGGGTGGCGATGGAGCGGCCCACCCGCCCCCACCCGCAGAGGACCACGTGGCCGTGCAGCTCCCGGATCCGGCGTTCCATGCGATGCCTCCCGAACGTGTCCCGCAGGTAGCCCTCGACGAACGTCTCGATCAGCAGGCTGAACGTGTAGGCAGCCGTGCCGACGCCGGCGAGGATGAGCCCGATGGTGAAGACCTTCTCGGCCGCACCGAACCTGTTCGTCGCGCCGAAGCCGACCGTCGAGACGGTGATGACCGTCTGGTAGAGGGCGTCGAGCGGGGCGAGGCCGAAGCCGACGTAGCCGACCGTCCCGGCGGCCACCACGACGCCGAGCCCCACGAGCCCCGTCCGCAGCCGTCGCAACGTCCCCGAGGGACCGGCTGGCTCACGAACTGCCCGAGCGACCTGCATGCTCCATTGTGTCGCGCCCGGGCGTGCGGCCACCGGAGCCGTCCGGCACGGTCGGGTGCTTCCCGTCTCGGCCCGGCGTACCCGTCCGTCCTGACGGGCCGGCCCGTCAGGACGCGCCCGTGGCGCCCGTCGCCCCGGTGCGGAGCGTGGCACGACCGCTCGGGCGACGGTGCGAGGGCCCGACGACGGCGGGCACCGGAGCCGGACCGCTGCACGCCCCGGCGAGCTGACCGCACGCCGCGTCGATGTCGCTCCCCCGGGTGTCGCGCACGGTGACGACCAGGCCTGCGTCGGCCAGGCGCCGACGGAAGGCCTCGACCCGGTCGGGCGGCGTGCCGCGCGCGGCGTAGCCGGGGGTCGGGTTGAGAGGGATGAGGTTGACGTGGGCCCGGAGCGGGCGGGCGAAGGCGGCGAGCTCGGCCGCGTCGCCCGCCCGGTCGTTGACCCCGTCGATCAGCGCCCACTCGAGCGACAGGCGCCGGCCGGTGGCCGCGACGTACCGGCGGCAGGCGGCGGCGAGCGCGGTCAGCGGGTAGCGGCGGTTGAGCGGCACGAGCCGGTCGCGCAGCTCGTCGTTGGCGGCGTGCAGCGACAGGGCGAGGGTGACGGGCAGGTCCTCGGCGGCGAGGCGGTCGATGCCGGGGACGACCCCGACGGTCGAGAGGGTGAGGTGGCGAGCCGACAGGCCGAGCTCGCCGTGGAGGCGCTCGACGGCGGCCCACACCCGGTCGTAGTTGGCGAGCGGCTCGCCCATGCCCATGAACACCACGTTCGAGAGCCGCTCGGGGGCGGCCGCACGACGGGCCTCCACCACCTGCTCGACGATCTCGCCGGTGGTCAGGTGGCGGTCGAAGCCGCCCTGACCGGTGGCGCAGAACGTGCAGCCCATGGCGCACCCGGCCTGGGACGAGACGCACACGGTGACCCGGTCGTCGTAGCGCATCAGGACGCTCTCGACCTGCCGTCCGTCGCCGAGGCGCCACAGCCACTTGCGAGTGGCCCCGCCGTCGGCCCACTGGCACGCCGCCTCGGTGAGCGCTGGCGGGAGCGCCTCGGTGAGGCGGGCCCGCAGGGCCAGCGGGAGGTCGGTCATCTCGCCGGGACGCAGCCCTCGCCGGTGGAGCCCGTCCCACACCTGGCGAGCCCGGAAGGGCGGCTCGTCGCCGAGCAGCTCCCCGAGCTCGGCTCGGCTCAGGTCGTAGGGGGAGGGCACGGCACCACGGTAGCGGGCGCCTGCTCCGGCGAGCCCGAGGACACGACCTCCCCCGCAGTGCCTACCATGGGCGCCGACCAGTGCGGGCCGCCTCCGCCGGGACCGACCCGGCGGCGTCCGTACGGCGGTCAGCGGGGGGAGGCGCGGGTGGCCCGAGGGCGGGTGTCGGCACGGAGGACCGTCGGGGCGGCGGCGCTGCTCGCGCTGCTCGCCGCGTCGCTCGCCTCGTGCGCCGGGGGAGCTGCCGCGGGGAGCACGGGCCCGGCCCGCGTGACCGTTCCGACGGTGCGGGCCCCGTCGCTCACGTCGACGGCCGTGCCCGCGTTCTACCGCGCACCCGACCCGCTGCCGGCGGGTGCCTCGGGCACCCTGCTCCGGGCCGAACGTGTGGTCGGGGTGCCGGGGGTGCCGGCGTCGGCTCGGGTCTGGCGGATCCTCTACCGCTCGCGCGACGTCGCCGGCCGCGGCGTCGCCGTGTCCGGCTACGTCGTCGCCCCGGCCGGCTCCGCCCCTCGCGGCGGCTACCCGGTGCTGGCCTGGGACCACGGGACCACCGGCATGGCCGCACCGTGCGCCCCGTCGCTCTTCACCGACCTCGACGGCCAGCAGGAGTACCTGGCGCCGTACCTCGACCAGTACTTGGCGCGGGGCTACGCGGTCGTCGCCTCCGACTACCAGGGCCTCGGCACGGGCCCGCTCCACCCGTACCTCGTGGGCGACGTGGAGGCGTGGGACACGCTCGACGCCGTCCGGGCCGCCGGGGAGCTCCCCGGGCTCGCTCTCTCCTCCGACGTGGTCGTGGTCGGCCACTCCCAGGGCGGCCAGGCAGCGCTGTTCACCGGCCAGCTGGCCGCGTCGTACGCTCCCGGGCTCCACGTCCTCGGCGTCGTCGCCATCGCCCCGGCCACCGACCTGAAGGCTGCGGTCGAGGTGTCGGCGGCGCTCTCGAGCAACGGGGGCATCGCCAGCGGCCAGGGCGACCTCGACTTCATCGCCATGGCCCTGTGGGCGTGGACGCACACGTACCCGGGCCTTCCCGTCTCGTCGGTCTTCACCGGAGCGGGCACGCAGGCGATGGCGGCGGCAGGCACGGGGTGCCTTCCCCAGATCGCCGTCGCCCTGCGGGGCCGGACCGAGCAGCAGCTCTTCGTCCACGGCTCGACGTCCGCTCCAGCGGTGCTCGCCGACGCTGCCCGCAACGACGCCGGCAGCACCCGGACGGCGGCGCCGCTGCTGGTCGTGCAGGGGACCGGTGACCAGACCGTCCCCTGGCGGCTCACCCAGTACTTCGTCGACCACGTGGCCTGCCCGGTCGGGGACCGGGTCACGCTGACGCTCTATCCGGGGGACACCCACTCGGGCGTGATCGCACCCGCCGAGAGCGAGGTGCTCGGGTGGGTCGCCGCGAGGTTCGCCGGCTCCCCGGCACCCGACGGCTGCACCGGTCCCACTCCCCGCACATCTGCCGGGTGACGACCGCTCCGGAGCGGGCGGGCCCGTCACGCGTCACCCGGGAGCCGGGATCCCCTCACCCGGGAGGCTTCGGGCCAGGCGTTCGAGCTCGGCCACGTGGAGGGCGGAGAGCGCCTCGAGCTTGGCCTCGCCGGCTGGCGTGAGGACGAGGCGGACGACCCGGTGGTCCTCGGGGTCGCGCCGGCGGGTGACGAGGCCCGCCTGCTCGGCCCGGTCGACCAGCCCGCCGGCGCTGTGGTGCCGCAGCAGGAGGTAGTCGGCGACGTCGCCGATCGTCGGGCCGCGTCGGTCGGGGTGGCCCCGGACGGCGAGGAGGAGCTGGTGCTGCGCCGGCGTCAGCCCGGCCGACCGTGCCTGTCCTTCGCTCCACCGCTCGAAGCGTCGGAGCCCGGTGCGCAGCGCCAGCAGCCGCTCGTAGGTGCTGTCGGGCAGGGCCACGGGGGCATGGTAGGCGGGGCCCGGCGCCGCCACGGGGAGCAGGAGGCGGGGCCCGGCGCCGCCACGGTCACCCGAACGGTGGGGCAGTCGTGAAGCCCGGGGCGGTTGACGTCGCCGACGCCGGACTCGGCGACCTGCTCCGACAGGTCGCCTACGAGACCGCCTGGCACGGATGCCGGCTTCACACCGCTGACCGCTTCTACCCGAGCTCCGAGAGCTGCTCGGCCTGCGGGCACGTGCAGCAGGCACTGCCGCTCGCAGCGCGTGCCACCCGGCGGCCGCCTCGCCCCCGTCACGGGCCTGCACCGCCACGCGGGCGGGAAGAGCCGATCGCCACCCATGCCCCCGGCCGCGGCCGGGACCCGGGCCCCGGATCGGAACCGGCACAACCCCCGCAGGGCGGCCGGACGGCACCCGAGCACCCCACCCACGCAGGCCGCTGCCACGGAGCGCCGGTGCGCCGAAGGGGACGCTCGCGGTCAGGAGAGCGGCTCGTCGAGCTCGCCGAGCGAGCTCGTGAGCTCGAGGTTCGCCGAGTAGTCGACGGGGCAGGCGATCACCGAGACGGTGTCGTCGGCCAGCGCCGCCCGCAGCACGGGGAGGAGCTGGCCGGCCGCCTCGATCCGGTACCCCTTCGCCCCGAAGCTCTCCGCGTAGGCGACGAAGTCGGGGTTGGTGAAGCCGGTGTCGGTGCTGTGGCCGAGCTCGAGGTCCATCTTCCAGGTGATGAGCCCGTACTCGTCGTCGACCCAGACGAGGACGACCAGGGGAACCCGCTCGCGTCGCGCCGTCTCGATCTCCTGCGAGTTCATGAGGAAGCCGCCGTCGCCGGTCGCCACCAGCACCCTGGCGTCGGGCCGGGCGAGCTTCGCGCCGACGGCCCCCGGCAGCGACCACCCCATCGTCGAGAGGCCGTTCGAGACGAGGCACGTGTTGGGGGCGTAGGTGGGGTAGAGACGGGCCATCCACATCTTGAGGGCGCCGGTGTCGACGAGCACGATGTCGTCGCGACCCATGGCGGCGCGTGTGTCGGCGACCACCCGCGCGGGGGAGAGCGGGAACCGGTCGTCGGCCCGCCCGGCCTCGAGCTCGTCGGCCAGCAGGGCCCTGATCCGCTGCGGCTCGCCAGAGGGCGCGAAGCGGACCGCGACCCGTTCGCCAAGGGCGTCGAGGGTGCGGCCGATGTCGGCCTGGAGCCCGACGTCGACCACGTAGTGGCGGTCGACCTCGGCGGGGAAGCGGTGGACGTGGAGGATGCGCTTGTCGCCGGCCGGGTTGATCCGGACGGGGTCGAACTCTTGGAGCTCGTAGCCCACCGCCACGACGACGTCGGCCCGGTCGAACCCGAAGTTCACGTAGTCGTGGCGCATGAAGCCGACGGCCCCGAGGGCCTGCGGGTGGTCGTCGGGGAAGACGCCCTTGCCGTGGAAGGTGGTGGCCACGGGCACGCCCAGCCGCTCGGCGAAGCGCACGAGCGAGGCACCGGCGCCGGCTCGTGCCGCGCCGTGACCCGCCAGCACGATCGGGCTCTCCGCCTCGCGCAGCACGGCGACGGCACGCTCGAGCTGGGGCTCGGAGGGCTCGTCGGGCCGGGGCCGGTTGACCTCGAGCGGCACGGCGTCCGCCGGCGCCGGAGCCTTCTCGACGTCCTCGGGAACGGCCAGGAACACGGCGCCGGGACGTTCCGTCTCGGCGAGCTTGAACGCCTTGCGGAGCATCTCGGGGACGGCCGCCGGGGTGACGACGAGCTCGGACCACTTGGTCACCGGGGCGAACATCGACACGAGGTCGACCCCCTGGTGCGACTCCTTGAACATCCGGGTGGTGGACACCTGCGCCGAGAGGGCGACGACCGGGGTGGAGTTGGTCGTGGCGTCGGCCACCCCGAGCAGCAGGTTGATGGCACCGGGGCCGAGCGTCGACGAGCACACGCCGGCGCGCCCGGTCAGGCGGCCGTGCACCTCGGCCATGAACGAGGCCGCCTGCTCGTGGCGGACGAGGACGTAGCGGACCGACGAGCGCGACAGGGCGTCGACGAGGTGGATGTTCTCCTCACCGGGGATGCCGAAGACGAACTGCACGCCTTCGTGCTCGAGGCAGCGGACCACTAGCTCGGCGACGCTTCCCTCGCTTCCCTCGGCGGACGGCACGACGCCAGGTTAGGGCGCCCTCCCGCCGGTGCCGCACCGGCCCCCCGGCGCCGGCCGGCCGACCAGGCGGTAGCCGTGTCAGCCGAGGAGGTGGTCGCCCGTCGTGTCGACGAGCGAGCCGTCGGCAAGACGGCGTACCGGCCCGAGCGAGAGCAGCTCCGCGACGAGGTCGTCGCCGTCCGTGCGGGCGGCGACGGCGAGCTCGATCTCGGCCATGGCGAATCGGAGGTTCTCCTGGCGACGGAGGAGCAGGGAGTCGGAGAGCGCGCGGTCCCACAGCAGGGAGACCATCTCGGTCCCGTCGTAGGTGGCACCGGTGGAGCCGACCCAGGTGCGGTCGCGCAGCTCGGACAGGGCGGTACGGAGGTAGGAGACGTGTGGCGTCTCGTCGGCCCGGATGTAGCCGACGACCCGTGCCGCCTCGCCGTCCCCGGCCACGAGTTCGGTCTCCGACAGGACCGCCTCCGCCCAGGCGAAGGTGTGGAACGCCGAGATCTCGATGAGCAGCAGTCCGATCATGCGGGCGACGACGATCTCGAGGTCGAAGTCGACGTCGGACGGCAGCACCCGCGCCGCCAGCGCCGCCCGACGGGCCTCGGCCATGCGGGCCTCGGTCTTCGGCGTCGGGTCGATGCCCATCCGGGCCAGCATGCGCGCTCGCAGGTCCTCGACGGGCGGGTGGTCGAAGGCGACGTCGCGAGCCGCGTACCACATCCGGTCGTGCCCGGCCTGCTCTCCGAATCCCGCCTCGTCGCGGGCGTGCGCCTCGAACAGCCCACGGCCGAGGTGGTCGATCGCCGTCCCCTTCACGTCCTCGGCGAAGCAGCGCCGGAAGTCGGGCAGCGGCAGGGCGCGCAAAAGCGAGCCGAACCCCTCGACCGTGCCGATCCGGGTCAGCTGCGCCACCGTGGGCTCGGTCACCCCGTGGCGGAGGAGGAACGTCGTCTGGGCCACGTTGGGGAAGGGCTCCGGCCACGTCTCCAGCGGGACGTCGAGCAGTGGCGTGCCGAAGGTCGCGACACGCGCGGACTCCCACGCCTCGATGGCCGGTGCCCGCATCCGGGTCCGGGGCGAGCGGTACTCGCCGTCCTCGTCGAACCCGCCGTGGCACCGTTGCCCGTCGACCACCAGCGGCTCGGCGAAGGCGTGGTCGGCGAGCAGCTCGTCGGCGTCGTACTCGAGCTGCAGCGTGGTCATGCGGGGTCCCCCTCCCATGCAGGCCGGCCCGGCGTCGAGGCCGAGGCCGGCCCGAAGAGTATACACGACCGTATACAAGAGCAAGGGGTCGCGGTATGCTCCACCGGTGCCCGTCGCCCCGGCCGCCGCCCGGCTCTCCCAGGGGGAGCGGCGGGCCCAGGTCCTGCGGGCCGCCGCCGTCGCCTTCGCCCGTGGGGGCTTCGCCGCCACCTCGATGGAGGACGTGGCGAGCGAGGCCGGCATCACGCGCCTGATCGTCTACCGGCACTTCGCCACCAAGGAGGAGCTCTACCGGGCCGTGCTCGAACGGGTCGCCGAACGCCTCCGCGACGAGTTCCGGGCCGGCCGGGAGGCGGCCCGCGACGGCTACGGCTTCGCCGTGGGGAGCATCCTGACGGTGGCTCGGGAAGACCCCGCCGGTTTCCGGCTGCTGACGGGCCACGCCGTGCGCGAGCCCCGCTTCGTCTCGTACCACGACGCCTGGTGGGCGACGGCCGTCGACGTGGCGCGGGCGCTCCTCGGCGACGCCGTCGCCGCCGTGCCGGGTCGGGAGTGGGCGGCCCGAACCCTCGTGGCCTTCCTCGTCGACGCGGTCGACGCCTGGCTCGAGACCGGTGACCCGGCCGCCGACGCCACCTTCGTCGACCGGGCGACGGCTGGCATGGTGGCCATGGTCGTGTCGTGGTCGCGTGCCGTCGCGGTCGGCATGAGCGCTCCCGCCCCCGAGGCGACACCCTGACGGTCGGCGGACCTCCGCGCCGGCGTCGGGGCCGGGCGGTACCCTCACCGGCGTGACCTGGGCCGACGTCGCCACCGTCCCCAGCCGGACCGTCGAGGTCGACGGCCCGGTGCACTACGTCGACTTCGGGGGGGACCCCGACGGCCCGGCCATCGTGTGCGTCCACGGCCTGGGCGGCTCGCACCGCAATTGGCTGGCCGTGGCGCCGGCCCTGGCCGGGCTCGGGCGTGTCCTCGCCCCGGACCTCGTCGGCCACGGTCGCACGCCGGCAGCCGGGCGCGTCCCCGACCTCGACGGGCACCGCCGCCTGCTGTCCGGCTTCCTCGCCGCCGCGGTCGGCCGGCCTGCGGTCCTCGTCGGCAACTCGATGGGGGCCCTCGTGGCGGCGCTCGTGGCGGCGGACGAGCCCCGATCGGTCGCAGGCCTCGTCCTCGTCGACCCGGCCCTGCCCGTCCGGTCGCTCGCCGGCATCCACCCACAGGTGGTGGCCAGCTTCGCGGCCTGTGCCGTGCCCGGCCTCGGCGAGGCCTTCCTCGCCGTGCGGCGGCGCCGGACCACGGCCGAGCAGAGCGTCCTACGGGTGCTCCGGAGCTGTTGCGTGGACGTCGCTCGCGTTCCCTCCCCGGTCGTCGAGGCGCACGTGGCGCTGACCGAGGAGGTCGACCGGTCGGGGACCGACGCCGCCTACCTGACGTCGGCCCGGTCGCTGACCCGCCGGATGGTCGCACCGGCCGCCACGCTCGCCGCCCTCGACCGGGTCCGCCAGCCGACCCTGGTGCTCCACGGGGCCCGGGACCGGCTCGTCCCGCTCCGAGCGGCCCGCGCCGTGGTCGCCACCCGCCCGAGCTGGCGGCTCGAGGTGGCGGCCGACGCGGGGCACGTCCCCATGCTCGAGCTGCCAGCGTGGACCGCCGGCACGGTCAGCCGGTGGGCGCGCGGGGAAGGTCGCGCGGCCTTCGCCGCGGCGTCGGCGCACCGCCCCGACGATCGCTGACCGGGGCGGCCACCTCGGCGAGCAGCCGTCGGGCCGGGGCGACGAGCGGGACGTCGCGTCGCCACACCGCTCGCACCTCCCGTCCGAGGTCGAGACCGGAGACCGCCACCTCGACGAGCCGCCCGTCCTCGAGCTCCGCACGCACGGTCGATCCGCCGATGGCGGCGACCCCTGCGCCCGCCGCAACGGCTGCCTTGATGGCGGTGGTCGAGCCGAGCTCCAGGCCGACGACCGGGGCCAGCCCGTGACGGGCCAGCGCATGCTCGACCACCGCCCGCGTGCCCGAACCGGGCTCACGGGCCACGAGCGGGGTGCGGGCCAGCTGCTCGGGCGTGACCGGTCGTCGCCGGTGGCTCCACGGGTGGCCAGGGGCGACGACGACCACGAGGTCGTCGTGGGCGACGACGGTCGAACGGAGGTCGTGGGGGACGTCGGCGCCCTCCACGAAGCCCAGGTCCGCCTGTCCCGTGCGCATCACGGTGACGACGTGCTCCGAGTTGCCCATCTGGAGCGAGGCGGCGAAGTCCGGTGCCGCGGTGTGCAGCCGGGTCAGCCAGGCGGGGACGAAGTACTCGGCGACGGTCATCGACGCCGCCAGCCGGAGCGTGGGGCGGTCGGGTCGGCGGAGGGTCCCGAGCCCGGTCACCAGTGAGGCCAGGCCGTCGAGGACGGGGGCGGACCACTCGACGACGGCCTCGCCGGCCGGGGTGAGGCGCGCCCCGGTGGTCCGCCGGTGCAGCAGGTCCGTCCCGACCTGGCGCTCGAGCGACCGCAACCGCATGGAGGCGGCCGGCTGGCTCATCCGATGGGCGGCAGCGGCCTGGCTGATCGAACCCAGGTCGGCCACCGAGCGGAGCAGGTCGAGCGACGTGACGTCGGGCACGGGCTCGGGAACGGGCATAAGCAGAGCTTAGAGCCTCATCAGGAGCGGACTGCTTCACGCCGGCCCGTGACGCCCGCACCATGGCGTCCATGACCGTCGACGCCGTCCCCGCAGCCGTCCCTGCCCGACCTCGCGACCACCGTCCCGCCGGCGGCTCGGTCGTGCCCGGCCTCGCCCTGGCCGTCGCCGTGGCCGTCGTGGGTGAGCTCCTCGGCCGGTTCGTGCCCCTGGTCGGCGCCCCGGTCTTCGCCATCCTGGGTGGCATCGTCGTGGCCCTGGTCCGGGGCCGGCGGACCACGCTCGTCCCCGGCCTGCGCTTCGCGTCGTCGCGCGTGCTGCAGGCGTCGGTCGTGGTGCTGGGGACGACGCTCTCGTTGCGCCAGGTCGTCCACACCGGGGTGAGCTCGCTCCCGGTCATGCTGGGCTCGCTCGCCGTCGCCCTGGGCGGTGCCGTCGTCGCGGGGCGGGCCCTTCGGGTCGACCGCGACACCCGCACCCTTGTCGGGGTCGGCACGGGCATCTGCGGCGTGTCGGCCATCGCCGCCACCGACTCGGTCATCGAGGCATCCGAGGCCGACGTCGCCTACGCCGTCGCCACCATCTTCACGTTCAACGTCGCCGCCGTCCTCACGTTCCCCACCGTGGGGCACCTCCTGCACCTCACCCCGCACGGCTTCGGGCTGTGGGCGGGCACGGCGATCAACGACGTGTCCTCGGTCGTGGCGGCGGCGACGATCTTCGGGCACGGGGCGGCCGGCACGGCCGTCGTCGTCAAGCTGACCCGCACGCTCATGATCATCCCGATCACGCTGGTCCTCGGCTGGTACCGGGGGCGCCGACCCCGCCGGTCCGCCGAGCTCGTGCCGGCCGCGACCGCGGCGTCCGCCGGAGCCCTCGCCGCGCCGGCGCGGGCCGACCTGCTGCCGGCCGTCGCAGGGGCTGGAGCCTCGTGCCCGGTCGACGAGGAGGTCGGGGGCGCCGGCGCAGCACCGGTCCGTGCCGCCCGCCGCCTGGTCCCGCTGTTCATCGTGTGGTTCGTGGTGGCGGTCGTCGTCAACACGCTCGGCCTCGTCCCGGCGTCGCTCCACGTCCCGGCGTCGACGGCCGGGCAGTGGATGATCACGATCGCCCTGGCTGCCATCGGGTGCTCGACGCACGTCGGGGAGATCCGCCGCGCCGGGCTCCGCCCGCTCGCCCTCGGCGCCGTCCTGTGGGTGGCGGTGGGGCTCACGAGCATCGGGCTCCAGGCCGTGACCGTCGGGCTCCGCTGACCCCCGTGCGAGGATCGCGCGTCCTTGCGGGGATCGCGCGTCAGGCAGGTCACCCGACGGGCACCCGCGTCCGAGGCCCGAGCGGTGGGGCGCTACCGTCGTGGCGTGCCGGTGCCACCGGGTCGCACCTCCCGACACGCGGGTTCGACGGGGACGAACCCCCGCGACGGCGCGGCCCTCGTGCCGGCCCCCGCCCAGCCACCGGGGACCCCGTGGCCGACGACGGCCTGGCCGACCCGCTCGGACCTCCCCTCGGCCGTCCCCGCGCTCGTCGAGGCGGCCTTCGAGACGGCGTCGGGCCTCGGGACGACCCTGGCGCTGGTGGTCGTCTCGGCCGGACGCCTCGTCGTCGAGCGCTACGGCGGCGAGGTCGCCCACCGGGACGGCGCCCGGGAGCCGGTCGGCCCGGCGACGGCGCTGCGGTCGTGGTCGATGGCCAAGTCGGTCCTCCACGTCGTGGTGGGCATGGCCGCCGCCGACGGGCTCGTCGACCCCGACGCACCCGTGGGCTGTCCCGAGTGGGACGACCCCCGCGACGCCCGGCGGTCGATCACCTTGCGCCACCTCCTCGAGATGCGCGACGGCCTGGCGTTCTCGGAGGTGTACGCGCCGGGGGCGGGCTCGGACGTCGTCGAGATGCTCTACGGCGCCGGAGCCTCCGACACGGCGGCGTACGCCGCCTCGCGACCGCTCGTCGCCGCACCCGGCACGCGCTTCGCCTATGCCAGCGGGAGCTCCAACCTCGTCTCCCGGCACCTGGGACAGGCGCTGGGCGGACCGGACGCCGTCGACGCGTACGTGCGCCGTCGCCTGTTCGCGCCGCTCGGCATGACCTCGGCGGGCCTCGGCTTCGACGGGGCAGGGACGTGGGTGGCGTCGTCGTCGCTGTGGGCGACCGCCAGCGACTTCGCCCGCTTCGGCCTGCTCGTCCTGCGCGGGGGCTGGTGGGAGGGCCGCTGGCTCCTGCCGCCGGGGTGGGTGGACGACGGCCGTGCACCTCGCTCCGTCGACCCGGGGTCGGGAGACGGCTACGGGCTGCACTGGTGGGTCGACGACGACGGGCTCGGGACCTTCTGGGCGAGCGGCTGGGGCGGCCAGTCGATCACCCTGGTGCCGGCGCGTGACCTGGTGGTCGTGCGCCTAGGGCGGACCGGCGAGGCCGAGGCGCCGGCGCTGCGCGCCTGGCGCCGGGCCGTGGTCGAAGCGTGGCGCTGACCGTGCCCGGCCCGGGACGGCGAGCCGACGCCGGCACCCGTCATGCGCTCGTCAGGATGCGTCGCCACAGTGGTGGCGTGCCCGTCTCGCCGCGCCCCCGTCGTGCCCGCACGATGACGACGGTGGCCCTCTCGGCAGTCGCCGTCTTCGCCGCGGCGTGCTCGAGCGGTCCCGCCGCGACGCCGTCGGCGTCCCGCTCGCCCGCCGGCCGGGCAGCCCCGACGTCCAGCGGAGGGCAGCGGGGCACCGGAGGCACCGCTCCGGCGAGCTCCCGCCACGTTCCCGCCACGACCACGACGACCGAGCAGCCGGGGTGGACACCGGTGACCTACCAGGGCAGCACGCTCCTCGTCGACGAGCGCGCCGTGGTCACCCCGGGCGGGGCCCACGTCGAGCTGATCCGCTTCCGGGCGGGCGTGGTCCACTTCGCCCTCCACGTCGGCAGCACCGACCCTCCCCACGGCGCGACCGTGCTGCCCGCCGGCGCCCAGCCGGCCGTCCCCGCGTCCGAGCAGGCGACGATGGTCGGCGCCTTCAACGGGGGCTTCCTCGCCTCGACGGGCTCGGGTGGCTTCGAGGTGGACGGCCAGGTCCTCGAGCCGCTCGTCGCCGGGCGGGCCAGCTTCGTCATCGACGCCAACGGAACCGCCCACGTCGGGGTGTGGGGCTCGCAGCTGCCCCGTCCTGGCGAGCAGGTGGTGAGCGTTCGCCAGAACCTGGGCCCCCTCGTGTCGGGCGGCGTGCCCAGCCCGACGGTCGGGGACGTGGCCGCCTGGGGGGCGACCCTCGGCGGCGGGGTGGCCGTGGCCCGCAGCGCGGTCGGGGAGGACGCCGCGGGCGACATCGTCTACGCCGGCAGCATGTCGGCGACGCCTTCCGACATGGCCGACGCGCTCGTGCAGGGCGGCGTCGTGTCGGGGATGGAGCTCGACATCAACCCCGAGTGGGTCCAGGCCGTGGTGTCACCAGTGCCCGGCGGCGCGCTGCAGACGGCCGTCCCCGGGCAGAACCGTCCGGCCGACCAGTACCTCGTCGGCTGGACCCGCGACTTCGTCGTCGCGTCGGCGGCGTGAGGGCCGGGCTCGGCGGCGGACCCGCCGGGCCGGACCTCGGTCAGTTCACCTGTCGCTCCCGTCCCTCCCAGAACTCGGAGCGGAGCTTGAACTTCTGGAGCTTGCCCGTCGCGGTGCGGGGGAGGGCCTCGCGGAGGCCGACCCGCTTGGGGCACTTGAACCCGGCCAGCCGTTCGCGGCAGTAGGCGATGACGGCCTCTTCGGTCACCGGGACACTGCCATCGGCGACGACCAGGGCGGTCACCAGCTCGCCCCACCGCTCGTCGGGGACGCCGATGACCGCGACCTCGGCGACACCCGGCATCGAGAAGATGACGTCCTCGACCTCGATCGACGACACGTTCTCGCCGCCGCTGATGATCACGTCCTTCTTCCGGTCGAGGATCTGCAGGTGGCCCTCGTCGTCGACGATGCCGCCGTCGCCGGTGTGGAACCACCCCCCGGCGAGCGCCTCGTCGGTGGCCTCGGGCTGGTGCCAGTACCCGTCCATCACCGTGTTCGAGCGGGCCAGCACCTCGCCCTGCTGGTCGACCACGACGTCGGTCCCGATGGCGGGAACCCCGGCGCGCATCAGCTTGCGTGCACGCTCGCTGGCCGGCAGGTCGTCCCACTCCGAGCGTTGGCGGTTCACCGTGAGGAGTGGAGCGGTCTCCGTCAGGCCGTAGATCTGGATGAACTCCCACCCGAGCTCGGACTCGATGCGCTCGATGGTGCGCGAAGGCGGTGGCGCGCCGGCAACGATGACCCGGGTGCGGTCGCGGCCGGGCACGGGCTCCTCCCACGTCGCGAGGGCGTCGAGGGTCGTGTTGACCACGGCCGGGGCGGCGCACAGCAGGGTCACCCCGTGGCGCTCGACACGCTGGAGGATCTCGGTGCCGTCGACCTTGCGCAGGACGACCTGGGGGCAACCCATGCCCGCCGTCGCCCAGGGCATGCCCCATCCGTTGGCGTGGAACATGGGGAGGGTGTGGAGGTAGACGTCGCGGTCGGACACCTGGGCGTGCCACCCGAACACGGCGGCGTTGACCCAGCAGTTCCGGTGGGTGAGCCGGACGCCCTTGGGGCGGGCGGTGGTCCCCGAGGTGTAGTTGATGGTGGCCACGGCGCCCTCGTCGGGCTCCCACGGCCGCGGGTCGACGCCCTCGGGGAAGAGGACGGGGTCGGACTCGGCGCCCAGCACGAAGCGGGTGGGCGCCTTGACGGAGCCGAGGGTCCCGTCGAGCTCGGGGTCGACGAGCAGGACGGAGGCGCCCGAGTGCTCGACGATGTAGGCGACCTCGGGCTCGGTGAGCCGAAAGTTGACGGGCACGAGCACGCGGCCGTAGCCGCACACGCCGAAGAACGACGTGAGCAGGCGGGCGGCGTTGTGCGAGACGATCGCCACCCGCTCGCCGGGGGCGATGCCGAGGGCGTCGAGGCCTGCCGCCTGGGCCCGGGCCCGGGCGGCCAGCTCGGCGAAGGTCAGGGTCCCCCAGTCGGCGGCCGGCTGGTCCGGCTCGTCGACCACGGCGTGTCGGTCGGGGTACGCCCGCTCGGCACGGTCGAGGAAGTCCCGCACGTTGAACGGCACGATCACTGGTGCACCCCCATCGACGTCGTCCCAACCGGCAACGCCGGTGGCCCTATTCAAGCCGAGCGGGAGGCACCGTGCGACGGTGCCGAGGAGCGGGCCCGGGCAGCCGAGTAGCGTCCGGGCATGCCCCCTGCGCGTGTCGCCGTCGGTCCTCGACCAGCCACCTTCGCCACCGACGCCGTCGTCGCCGCCGGCGGCACCGTCGTCCCGCTCGAGACGGCCCCGGACGCCCTCGTGTGGCTCGACCCCGCCGACGTCGCCGGCCTGCGCGACGCGCTGGCCGCCGCTCCCGGCGTCCGGTGGGTGCAGCTGCCCTTCGCCGGCGTCGACCGTGTTGCCGAGGCCGGCCTGCTCGATGCCGGGCGCACGTGGACGTCGGCCAAGGGCGCCTACGCCGAACCGGTCGCCGAGCACGCCCTGGCCCTGGCGCTGGCCGGGCTCCGCCACCTCCCCGAGCGCGTGGCCGCCCGCACCTGGGGCGCGCCGAAGGGGACCAGCCTGTTCGACGAGCGCGTCACCATCCTCGGGGGAGGGGGCATCGCTCGAGCCCTGATCAACCTGCTCGCCCCCTTTCGCGTCGAGGCCACCGTCGTGCGGCGTTCGTCCGAGGCCGTCCCCGGCGCGGCGCGGACGGTCTCCGTCGACCAGCTCCACCAGGCCCTCCCCGGCGCCCTCGTCGTCTTCGTGGCCCTCGCGCTCACCCCCGAGACGGAGCGGATCGTCGGACCCGCCGCGCTGGCGTCGATGGACGAGCGCAGCTGGCTCGTCAACGTGGCCCGTGGGCGCAACGTCGACACGGACGCCGTCGTCGAGGCGCTGCGGTCCGGCTCCATCGCCGGTGCCGCCCTCGACGTCACCGACCCCGAGCCGCTGCCGGACGGGCACCCGCTCTGGGACGCTCCTTCGTGCATCGTGACGCCGCACAGCGCCGACACCCCGGAGATGGTCCGCCCCCTCCTCGCCGCCCGGATCCGGGCGAACGTCGCTCGTCTGGCGGAGGGCCAGCCGCTCGTCGGCGTCGTCGACGCCGTGGCCGGGTACTGACCGCCCCGGCATCGGGGGCGTCACACCCGTGGGCCACCATGCCGGGTGCCGGCCGCTGGCGGACCGGCGTTCGTCCACGACAGGAGGACCCGATGCCTCTCTCCGCACCCCCCACCTCCGCCGCTGTTCGTCGCCCTCCAGGGGACCGGCGCCCCTGCTCGGGTGACGCCGGCCAGAGCGGCAACCCCGGCGAGCAGGGCCGACCGACGCCGGGTGAGGCGTTCGTCATCGACTGCGGCCAGTGCGTGCACCGGCAGACCCCGGTCTGCGACGACTGTGTGGTCTCCTTCGTCGTCGGGCGCGATCCCGACGACGCGCTGGTCGTCGACGCCGTCGAGGCCCGCGCCGTCCACCTGCTCGGCGGCGCCGGCCTGCTGCCGGGGCTCCGGCATGCGCTCGAGGTGAGCTGACCGTCCTGCGGAGCATGCCACCATGGGGCGTGCTCCCACCTCCACCTCAGCTCCCCAGCGGCGGCGTCGTGGACGACCCGGGCCGCCTAGCGGCGGACGTCGTCGCCGCAGGCCGCGACGCCGGGCTGGTGTCGGTCGGGACGGCACCGGTGACGGTCTTCGAAGAGGCGCGGAGGCACCTCGAGCGTCGCAAGCGCCACGGGCTCCACGGCGACATGCAGTTCACGTACCGCAACCCGGCGCGGGCCACCGACCCGGCCAGGCTGCTGCCCGGGGCACGCAGCCTGGTCGTCGGCGCCTGGGCCTACGGGGCACCGTCACCCGCTGCCGGCACGCCCGCTGCCGGCACGCCCGCGAGCGGTCGGTACGGCGAGGCGGCCATGCCGCCGCAGGGGCGGGTCGCCCGCTACGCGGCGAGCGACCACTACCGCGACCTCCGTGCAGCCCTCGGGGCGGTCGCGGCGGTCGTGGCTGCCGCAGGATGGCGGGCGCGGGTCGTCGTCGACGACAACGGCCTCCTCGACCGCGAGGCCGCCAGTCGGGCAGGGGTCGGCGTCTTCGGCAAGAGCGCCATGCTCCTCGTGCCCGGCCACGGCCCGTGGTGCCTGCTCGGCTCCGTCGTCACCGACGCCCCGCTGCGAGCCCGGTGGGCCGGGGAGGGGAGCGTCCGCCGGGCTCGCGCTCCGGGTGGTGCCTGCGGGCGGTGCACCGCCTGCCTCGACGCCTGCCCGACCGGAGCGCTCGTCGCACCGGGCGTCCTCGATGCCCGTCGGTGCCTGGCGTGGCTCCTCGAGGCCGGGGGCACCTTCCCCCTCGCCTACCGCACGGCGCTCGGGGACCGCATCTACGGGTGCGACACGTGCCAGGACGCCTGCCCGGTCAACCGGGTGGGGGGACGCCACGACGGCGACCGGTCCGCTGCGGACGACGACGCCGAGCCACCGGGTGGTGGCCCCGGCGGGGACGTCCTCGACCTCGTCGAGCTGCTCGAGGCCTCCGACGAAGCGGTGATGGCCCGGGTGGGCCGCTGGTACGTCGCCGGACGCGACCCGGACGTCGTCCGACGGAACGCCCTCGTCGTCCTGGGCAACGTAGGCCGGGCGGACGACCCCGCCACCGTCGCGGTGCTCGGTGCCTACGTCGCCCACCCCGACCCCGTGCTCCGCGAGCACGCCGCCTGGGCGGCGCGACGCATCGGCGTCGTCACCGGGAGCGCGCCGGGAGCACCGGTGCCGCTGCCCGCCAACCGCCACGGGGGACCGTCGCCCGGCAAGGGCGCGGTGTGAGCCACCTCCTCGTCACCAACGACTTCCCGCCGAAGATCGGAGGCATCCAGGCGTACCTGTGGGAGCTGTGGCGCCGCCTCGACCCCGACACCTTCACCGTGCTCACGGCGTCGTCGCACCCCGACGCCCCGGCGTTCGACCGGCGCTGCGCCGAGGCGGGCATCCGGGTCGAACGGGTCGCCGGGCGCGCGCTGCTGCCGACGCCCGCACTGACGAGGCGCGTCCGGGAGACGGCACGTCGGACCGGTGCCTCGCTCGTCGTGCTCGACCCCGCCCTTCCCCTCGGAGCGCTCGGCCCGTGGCTCGGCCTTCCCTACGCCGTGGTGCTCCACGGCGCCGAGGTGACCGTGCCCGGCCGCCTGCCACTGGCCCGAGGCCTCCTGGCCCGGACGCTGCGGCAGAGCACCCTCGTGGTTTCGGCCGGGGGCTACCCGCACGCCGAGGCGGTGCGGGCGGCGAGGGGCGTCCCGCTGCCGCCGGTGACCGTCGTCCCCCCGGGGATCGACCTCGAACGCTTCCGCCCGCTCGGGGCCGCCGAGCGCTCCGAGGCCCGGTCCCGGTTCGGCCTGCCCGTCGACGCGCCGCTCGTGGTGGGGGTCAGCCGACTGGTGCCCCGCAAGGGCTTCGACGTGCTGGTGGACGCCGCCGTGCAGCTCCGGCCCGCCTTCCCCGACCTCGTCGTGGTGATCGCCGGCCGCGGCCGCGACGAGGGACGCCTCGCCGCCAAGGTCGACGAGCTCGGCGCCCCGCTGCGCCTGGTCGGCCCGGTGCCCGACGAGGACCTGCCCCTGCTCGTCGGCGCCGCAGACGTCTTCTGCGTGCCCTGTCGCAACCGGTGGGCCGGCCTCGAACAGGAGGGGTTCGGCATCGTCTTCCTCGAGGCGGCGGCCGCAGGGGTCCCCCAGGTTGCGGGGGCGTCCGGCGGGACGCCCGAAGCGGTCGTCGACGGGAAGACGGGCCTCGTCGTCGCCCGCCCCTCGGACAGCGGGTCGGTGGCAGCGGCCCTCGGCCGCCTCCTCGGGGACGCCGACCTGAGGGCCGCGCTCGGTGCCGCGGCCCGAGCTCGGGCCGAGCAGTCCTTCGACTACGACCGGCTCGCCCCTAGGCTGGCCGCGGCGCTGGCCGCCGTGGGAGGCTGACCAGCCACAGGCGACGCCGACGCCCTGTCCGATCGACGAGGAGGGTTGAACGTGGCGGACCGAGCCACCGAGCGCATGACCATGGCAGCGTCGCCCGAGCGGTGCTTCGCCGTGAGCAGCGACATCGACGCCTATCCCGAGTGGGCGGGTGACATCAAGGAGGTCAACGTCCGCGAGCGCGACGCCGAGGGCCGGCCGACGCTCGTCACCTTCCGCGCCGCCGCCTTCGGCAGGTCCACGAGCTACACGCTGGCCTACGACTACTCGCAGGCGCCCAAGGTCCTCGCCTGGGTGCAGACCGAGGGCGACATCACCTCCAAGCTCGACGGGAGCTACGTCTTCGACGCCGCCCCGGACGGTGGGTGCGAGGTCACCTACCACCTCGAGGCCGAGATGAAGGTCCCGCTGCCCGGGTTCATCAAGATGCGTGCCCAGAGCCGCATCATGTCGATCGCCCTGCGCGACCTGAAGGCCCGGGTCGAAGCGCACCCGTGAGGGTCGGCGTCACCCTCCCGCACTTCGAGCCGACCGCACGACCGGCCCTCGAGGCCGCCCGCCGCGCCGAGGACCTGGGCCTGGACGGCGTGTTCTGCTTCGACCACCTCTGGCCGATGGGACAGCCCGGCCGCCCGGCCATCGCGCCGCTCCCGCTGCTGGCGGCGGTGGCCGCGTCGACGTCCTCGCTGGTCGTCGGGACGCTCGTGGCTCGGGTCGGCCTGGTGGAGGACGACGTGCTGGTCGCCTCGTTGCGGAGCCTCGACCGGATCGCCGAGGGGCGGTGCATCGCCGGCATCGGCACCGGGGACCGGCTCAGCCGCCCCGAGAACGACGCGTTCGGCCTCCCCTTCGAGCCGGTCGACCGGCGCCGCGAGCGCCTCGCCGCCGTCGGCAGGGCGCTCGTCTCCGAGGGGACCACCGTGTGGCTCGGTGGCGGTGCCCCGTCCGTGGCCGCGCTGGGCCGCGCCCTGCCGGCTCCCGTCAACCTGTGGGGTGCCGAGCCCGAGGACGTCGCCGCCGCCCGCGCTCGGGGCAACACCGTGACCTGGGGCGGCGCCGTCCCGACGGACCTCGACGGGGCCGCCGCCCACCTGGCCCGGCTGGCCGAGGCGGGTGCGACCTGGGCGGTGTGCGCCTGGCCGCCGTCGGTCGAGGTGGTGGCCGAGGCCGCCCGGGTGGTCGCCGGGGTGGGCCCGGACGCCTCGGCGGGTGGCCTGCCCGCCGGCCCGGACGGCGGTCCAGGGGGCTGCGGCGACAGCGGTAGCCTGTGACGATGGAGTTTCGGCGCATCAACGGCCTCCCGCCCTACGTCTTCGCCACCATCAACGACCTGAAGGCAGCGGCTCGCCGGGAGGGGCGCGACGTGGTCGACCTGGGCTTCGGCAACCCCGACCTGCCCTCGCCCGACGTCGCCGTCGAGAAGCTCGCCGAGGCGGTGCACAACCCCCGCAACCACCGCTACTCGGCCAGCCGGGGCATCCCGAAGATCCGCCAGGCCATCGCCGACCTCTACCTGCGCAAGTTCGGCGTCGCCATCGACCCCGACCTCGAGGTCGTCACGACCATCGGGGCGAAGGAGGGGCTCTCCCACCTGATGTGGGTGCTGGTGGGGCCGGGTGACACCGCCCTCGTGCCCTCCCCGTCGTACCCGATCCACATCTACGCCCCGCTCTTCGCCGGGGCCGACGTCCGCCACGTGCGCCTCGACGGTCCCGGCGAGGACGCCGGCGGCCAGAGCCCGGGGGCCGCCTTCTTCGACAACCTGATGGAGGCGTGGGAGTCGGCGTGGCCCAAGCCGCGCGTCGTCGTGCTGTCGTTCCCCCACAACCCGACGACCGAGTGCGTGGACCTCGAGTGGATGACCCGCATCGTGGCCTTCGCCCGCGAGCACGACATCGTGCTGGTGCACGACTTCGCCTACGCCGACATCGCCTACGACGGGTACACGCCGCCCTCCATCCTGCAGGTGCCGGGGGCGAAGGACGTGGCCGTCGAGCTCTACACCCTGACCAAGTCCTTCTCGATGGCCGGCTGGCGGGTCGGGTTCCTCGTCGGCAACGCCGCCATCGTGCAGGCGCTCACCAAGCTCAAGAGCTACCTCGACTACGGCACCTTCCAGCCCATCCAGATCGCCGCCATCGTGGCCATGAACGAGGCGCCCGACTACCCGAAGGTCATCAACGAGTGCTACCAGGGACGTCGAGACGCCCTCTGCGACGGGCTCAACCGGATCGGCTGGGAGGTCACGCCGCCGCGCGGGACGATGTTCGTGTGGGCGCCGATCCCCGAGCCCTATCGCGACATGGGCTCGCTCGAGTTCGCCAAGTTCTTGGTGAACGAGGCCAACGTCGCCACGAGCCCCGGCGTCGGCTTCGGCCCGGGCGGAGACGGCCACGTCCGCTTCGCCCTCATCGAGAACGAGAAGCGGATCAGCCAGGGCGTGCGCAGCCTGCGGCGCGCTCTCACCCGCCTCGGCCCGGCCTAGCCGGGCCGGCACCGCTCCGGCAGGTCCCCGGGGCCAGCCGGGCCTCGAGGCGGCGCGCCGGCGGGGAGGGACGGCGGAGAGACGGCACCGCCACGGGGGCTCGTCCCGCTCGTGCGGTCAGGGCGTGTAGGGAAGGCCGTCCAACGTGACGTCACCCACCACCGACAGCGTCCTCGGCGGCAGGTGGGCCTCGTAGACCCCGGTCATCCCCGGGGTGGCGTCGGCGAGACCGGCCAGCGAGATCGTCCCGCCCTGGGCGGGCGTGCCGAACGGCGGTGGGTCGGGCGTGCCCTGGTCGGTGCCCTTTGCGACCTCGAACTGGAGCGAGGCGCCGACGACGCGGGCGCACACGCGCAGCGGGTACACCGGGACCTGGGTCCTGCCCAGGTACGCGCCGAGGTCGACCGAGCCTCCGGGGATCGGCGTGTAGCCGTTCGGCACCCGCGGGTCGAAGTCGATCCCGACGAACTCCCAGTACCCTCCCATCCAGACGTTCCGCTCGAGGACGATCGCCGTCGTCCCCCGCGGTGTCGGGTGGACGTCGAAGGCGAGCCCGTTCTGCGCGGGACCCTGTCCGAAGAGCCAGGTGGCACACTCGGTGACGGTGCGCCGCACCGGGGTGCTCCTCCACGTGAGCTCGCGGTCGTTGGGCCCGCTGGTCGCCGGCGCGAAGGTGAGGACCGTCTGGTCGAAGGCGACCACGTGGTACCGGGCTCCCTGCGGGGTGAGGCGGACCTGTCCCTGCGGCGGCGCGACCCCGGCGCCGCACGCGGTCGAGGCGAAGGCGAGCACCGTCAGCGCCACGACCGCGAGCGCTCGCCGACCGGTCGTGCCGCCGGCGCCCGACCCCACTCCCTCGGCCTCCCGGTGCGAGTGCCTCGAGGCGATCACGCTCTTCCGCCTCCTGCCCCCTCCACCGTCCACGGTACCCGGGTGCAGAGCGTCGTCGACGCGGAGCGGCGCGCCGTCCGGCGGGCAGCGGGTCGGACGCGGTCCACTCGGAAGGTGGCCCGGCCCCCGCGCCGGCCCCGCGCGCCGAAGGCCAGTTCGCCGGGCCCCGGCGCCTGCATGGCCGCAGGTGGCCCGGCCTAACCCGCGGGGGCGAGGAACCCGTTTCGGCAAAAAGCGATGGCCGCCTCGGCCACCCGGTCGGCGTCCTCGCCTCGCTCGAGCACGAGGGAGCGGGCCAGGTGCGCGGAGACGCCGAGCACGGCGGTGGCCAGCACGACCGGGTCCTCGCGGCGCAGCAGGCCCGCCATCACCCCGGCGGCGACGTGCGGCAGGGCGTCGGCGACGGCCTGCTCCTCGCCCGCCCGGATGAGGGGGGCGAACCGCTCCTCGGTCCGGGCGAACTCCATGAGGGCGAAGAGGTGCCGGTGGTCGCTCAGCCAGCGGATGGCGGCGCGCATGCCCTGCTCGATCCGCCGCACCGGGTCGTGCTCGCCGGCGATGGCCTCGCGCTGGGCCTGGCGCAGGCCGTGCTGGGCGTCGGCGAGGATCTGGCGCAGCAGCTCGTCCTTCGAGTCGAAGTACCAGTAGAAGACGCCCTTCCCCACGCCCAAGCGCTCGACGATGGCGGTGACCGAGGTGGTGTGGTACCCGTCGGAGGCGAACATCCGGGCGGCCACGTCGAGCAGCTCGCTGCGGCGCTGGGTCCCCCGCGCGGTGAGTCGGCGTGCCATGACCGCACGACGCTACCTCGGTGCCCGGAGCGTCGCCGTCCCGCCAGGGGTACCGTGAAGCGTGGCCTACTGGGTGCTGAAGGCCGTGCTGACGCCGCTGCTGTTGCTCCTGTGGCGGGTGCGCGTCGAGGGGCGCGAGCACGTCCCGTGGCGAGGTCCCGCAGTGCTGGCCTCCAACCACCAGTCGTTCTGCGACTCGTTCTTCATCCCGCTCGTCCTCGTCCGTCGGGTGACCTTCGTCGCCAAGTCCGAGTACTTCGACTCGTGGCGCACCGCGTGGTTCTTCCGGGCCGCCGGTCAGATCCCGTTGCGCCGCGACGGGGGCGACGCATCGCAACGCGCCCTCGACACGGCGACCGAGGTGCTGGGGCGCGGACGTCTGCTCGGGATCTACCCCGAGGGCACCCGGGCGCCCGACGGTCGTCTCTACCGCGGCCGCACCGGGGTGGCGCGCCTGGCGACGGCGACCGGGGCTCCGGTGGTGCCGGTCGCCGTGGTCGGCACGCGGGCCATCCAGCCGCCCGGTCGACGCCTCATGCGCCCGTTCCACTCCGTCACCGTCCGCTTCGGCCCTCCGCTGGTCGCCGACCCCTCCGACCGTGCCGACGCGGCGGCCCTGCGCGCCTTCACCGACCACCTGATGGCCGCCATCGCCGAGCTGTCGGGACAGGAGCGCACGGACGTCTACGCCAGCGAAGCGCGTGCCCGGGCCGAGCGCGACCGGTCGGTCGGAGCCGAGGTGTCGTGACCCCTCGCCCGCTCGGCACGGGCGGGTCGCCGGTGCGACGTGCCGAGACGTAACGGAGCCGAAACCGGCAGTTCACACTCGCTCCCTAGGCTCGCCGCATGGCAGCGACGCAGCAGGCGTGCCCGACGCGAGCAACGCAGCTCCCCACCGGCCCGCGACCAGGCGGCCCCGGGTGCGACCTCGTGACCGTGGGCGAGCACCGTGGCCGCGCGGCGCGGCCAGCCCGCCCGTGGGGCGCCCGGTGACCGACGTGCTGGTCCGCGTCGTCCTGCCCGACCGGCCCGGGGCCCTCGGAGCGGTGGCGAGCCGGATCGGCTCGGTCGGTGGCGACGTCGTGTCCATCGACATCCTCGAGCGGGCCGACGGCGCGGTCGTCGACGAGCTGGGGGTGGTCCTCGCCGACGAGGCGCTCGTCGAGCTGATGACGGCCGAGGTCCTCGAGGTGGACGGCGTGGCCGTCGAGGCCGTGCGCCCGGTGGCGAGCGCGGTGGTGGACCCGCACGCCGAGCTGCTGGCGGTGGCCACCGGTCTCTTCCACCAGGCTCGCGCCGAGGACGTCCTGGCCTCCCTCGTCGAGCGGGTCCGGGCGCGGTTCGGGGCGGACCTCGTCGCCGTCGTCCCCCGTGCCGCGCCGTCGGACCCGCGGTCCCCGCCCGGAGGCGAGGGACGCGCGCCGCTCCACCCGGTGGTGGCGGGAGAGCTCTCAGACCCTTCCGACGCGGGCGAGCTGGTGACGGCCGCCCGGCGCGGTGCCCCTGAGGTCGCCGTGGCGTCCCTCGACGCCGCCTCGTCCGAGCTCGTCGTGGTGCGCCGGCACCCCGTGCTGCGCCAGCGGGAGCGGACGCGCCTCGCCGCCGTGGCCGAGCTCGCCGACCACCGCTGGAGCGAGCTGGCTGCCCGCAGCGCCACCGGTCGACCCGGCGCTACCGGCTGACGCTGACCGACGGTGGCGCCGCCTCCTTCAGGGAGCGGCCCACCCCCGGGCGCGCTCGACGGCGGCGAGCCAGGCCCGGTGGGCGTCCTCGGCCGGGCCCCGTTCGACGGGTGGCTCGAAGACCCGCTCGGCCGACCAGCACGCCGCCAGGTCGTCGAGCGAGCCCCAGACGCCCTCGGCCAGCCCGGCGAGGGTGGCGGCGCCGAGCGCCGTCGACTCGACCGAGCGGGGTCGGGCGACCGGTACCCCGCTCTGGGCGGCCTGGAGCTCGAGGAGCAGGTCCATGACGGAGGCCCCGCCGTCGGCACGGATGCGCTCGGGCACGGTGCCGGCGGCGGCCATGGCCTCGAGGACGTCGCGCACCTGGAAGGTCAGCGCTTCGACCACGGCGCGGGCGAGGTGGCCTCGGCCCGTGCCGCGGCTCAGCCCGACGATGACGCCGCGCGCGTACGGGTCGAAGTGGGGGCTGCCCAGCCCGGCGAACGCAGGCACGACCACCACGCCCTCGGAGGAGCCGACGGAGCGGGCGAGCGGCTCGAGCTCGCTGGCCGAGCCGATGAGCCCCAGGCCGTCGCGGAGCCACTGGACGGCCGCGCCGGAGGCGAACACCGAGCCCTCGAGGGCGTAGGAGACGGCCGGGTGGCGGGACGCCTGGCCCGCCCCCGCGGTGCCCTCCCGTACGAGCGCCGCCGTCGTGTCGCCGAGGTCCCAGGCCACCGTGGTGACGAGGCCCTCGACCGGGGCCGGGCAGTTCGCGCCGACGTTGAGCAAGACGAAGCTGCCGGTGCCGTAAGTCGCCTTCGCCATCCCCGCCTCGAAGCAGGTCTGGCCGAACAGGGCGGCGTGCTGGTCTCCGGCGATGCCCGCCACCGGCACGCCGGAGAGAGGACTGCCGGCGCCCAGCGCGTCGGGCGCGACCGAGCCGACGCGTCCGCACGACGGGACGACCTCGGGGAGGGCGTCGGTCGGCACAGCGAAGAGGTCGCACAGCTCGTCCGACCACCGCCGCACCACGATGTCGAAGAGCATGGTGCGAGAGGCGTTGGTGACGTCGGTGACGTAGGCGCCCCTCGCCGGCCCGCCCGTCAGGTTCCAGACCACCCACGAGTCGACCGTGGCGAGGGCGAGGTCGCCCCGCGGCCCGACCGACGCTGCGGCGACCTTCTCGGAGCCGCCGTCGAGCAGCCAGCGCATCTTGGACGCCGAGAAGTACGGGTCGAGGACGAGCCCCGTCCGCTCGCGCACGAGCGGGAGGTTCCCGGCCTCGGCGAGCTCCCGGCACGCGTCGGCCGTGCGCCGGTCCTGCCACACGATGGCCCGGCAGAGGGGAGCGCCGCTCGAGCGGCTGAAGGCGACGACGGTCTCCCGCTGGTTGGTGACGCCCACGGCGGCGCACCGTCGCCCGGCCTCTGCGAGGCGTCCGGCCACTTCGGCCAGGGTGTCCTGCACGGCGGTCCAGATCTCGGTGGCATCGTGCTCGACCCACCCCGGTCGGGGGAAGTGCTGGGTGAGCTCGCGGTAGGCGACGTCGACCACCCGGGCCGAGGCGTCGACCACGACGGCCCGGACACCGGTGGTGCCGGCGTCGACGGCGATGACGACGGGCGCCTTGGAACGGGGCATGCCGGGACTGTACCGAGCGTCTCCGGGGGGCACCGGGGACACCGCTGTCACGCTCGCGCCAGCAATCATCCGCAATTCTTCGCGAACCGGTCACGACCTGCCACGATGGAGCGTGGCGACCGGTCCCGTGCGGACCGTCCCCATTGACAGGGGTGTAACTACGCTGCTGTAATGAGCCCACTATCTCGTGCCTCGAGTGAGGGCTGACCCAACATATTGTGGTCAACGGGGGGGAGCAGGACCGGGGCCCTCCGCTCGTGGGGCGGGAGCACCGCAACCGTTGCCCGGCTCACCGGGCACCGAGCACGCCACCAGACCAGGCTCCGGTCCATGCGAGAGGAGAGCACCATGGCCATCGCACCCGAGCAGCAGCTCGCCATCGGCATCCGACGCCACTTCACCTCACCGGGGACCCACCCCTACGACATGGTGACCTGGGAACGGCGGGACGCCCGCATCACGAACTTCCGCGACGGGTCGGTGGCCTTCGAGCAGCTCGGGGTGGAGGTGCCCACCTCGTGGAGCCTGAACGCCACCAACATCCTCGCCCAGAAGTACTTCCGGGGGACCCCGGGGACGCCCGAGCGCGAGTGGTCGCTGCGCCAGGTCGTCGACCGGGTGGTCGACACCATCACGGCCTGGGGGCAGAAGGACGGCTACTTCGTCGACGACGAGGAGGCCGAGGCGTTCCGGGCCGAGCTGCAGTACCTCATCGTCACGCAGCGGGCCGCCTTCAACTCGCCGGTGTGGTTCAACATCGGCGTGCCCGGCGTGCCCCAGCAGGGCTCGGCGTGCTTCATCCTCTCGGTCGAGGACTCGATGGACTCGATCCTCAACTGGTACACGGAGGAAGGGATCATCTTCAAGGGCGGCTCGGGCGCGGGTGTCAACCTGTCGCGGATCCGTTCCTCGGAGGAGCTGCTGAAGGGCGGGGGCACGGCGTCGGGCCCGGTGAGCTTCATGCGGGGCGCCGACTCCTCGGCCGGAACCATCAAGTCGGGCGGCAAGACGCGCCGTGCCGCCAAGATGGTCATCCTCGACGTCGACCACCCCGACATCGAGGACTTCATCTGGTGCAAGGCCATCGAGGAGCGCAAGGC
>CAZSYT010000010.1:0-59838 GCA_964610905.1 uncultured Acidimicrobiaceae bacterium | reverse complement strand
ACCTGATCTCGGGGGGCATGGCGACGTTCTTCGAGCATCCCGACCAGTGGGAGCGCCTGCGTGCCGACCGCTCGCTCCTACCGGGCGCCGTCGAGGAGATGCTCCGGTTCGTGACTCCGGTCATGAACTTCCGCCGGCAGACGACCTCCCCCTTCGAGCTCCGCGGCCAGCGCATCGCCGAGGACGAGAAGGTGGTGTTCTTCCACGTGTCGGCCAACCGCGACGAGGCCGTCTTCGACGACCCGCACCGGTTCGACATCACCCGCACGCCTAACCCGCACATCGCCTTCGGTGGTGGCGGCCCGCACTTCTGCCTGGGAGCGAACCTCGCCCGCCTCGAGATCCGCGTGATGTTCGAGCACCTCCTCGACCGGATCCCCGACCTCGTCCCGGCCGGCCCCGTAGAGCGCCTCCAGTCGCAGTTCATCAACGGCGTCAAGCACCTGCCCATCAGCTTCACCCCGGGGCCGAGGGTCGCCGCCTGAGCCGTCGCGCCGCTCCGTCGACTCGCCGGTCCCGGAGCGTCCGGTCGGCCGGCTCGGCGAGTGCTCGCCCGGCTGCGGAGCCGCCGACCGGGGCATCGGCGGTCGAGGCCCGTGTGGCACGCTTGGGCACGGTGCGGACGCCA
This sequence comes from uncultured Acidimicrobiaceae bacterium, assembly GCA_964610905.1. Taxonomy (GTDB): domain Bacteria; phylum Actinomycetota; class Acidimicrobiia; order Acidimicrobiales; family RAAP-2; genus JAJZJT01. The sequence goes on along the minus strand of CAZSYT010000010.1, from coordinate 59,210 downwards.
CCCGAGACCACCAAGGACGTCCTGCGCGACTTCCGACGCGACCAGGTCATCGACGTCGCGCGTCGGCTCTTCGGCGAGCGTGGCACCACCGAGGTGTCGATGGACGAGATCGCCCAGGAGGCGGGAGTCGCCCGCTCGACCGTCTACGTCTACTTCGCCAACCGTGACGAGCTGCTGCGGGCCTGCCTCAAGCGGATGCACAACCAGTTGCTCGAGGTCGTGGCGAGCCGGTGGGAGCGGTCCGGGGGGCCGGTCGAACGTCTCCGGTCGCTCATCGAGGCCATGTTCGAGCGCATCGACGACGACCCGGCCTTCTTCCGCCTCGCCCTCGTCACCCAAGAGGCCGCAGCAGCCGGGGCCCCGGCGGCCGGCGCGGCAGCTGTAGGGTCCGAGCTCGCCCTGATCGGCCTCGACGTCGCCCGGCTCCTCCAGGACCTCTACGTCGAAGGCGTGGAGGCCGGTCTCTTCCGCACCCTCGACCCCGACCGGGCCACGTCCCTCATCGGCCAGCAGCTCTTCGGCGCCCTGTCGGTGCGGGTCGCCGAGCCGGCCCCGTGGCCGCTCGCCGACGCGGTCGACGAGACGTGCGACTTCATCGTCCACGCCCTGACTTGAGCCGGCTCCCGGCGGTGCTCGCGCCCGCCGACCCCGCGCCCGCCGACCCCTCGCCCGCCGACCCCTCGCCCGCCGACCCCGCGCCCGCCGACCCCTCGCCCGCCGACCCCTCGCCCGCCGTCGACGTGCCGAAGAGCGAGGGGACGAGGAAGGTCTCGAGCTCGTCGTGCAGGGCCGCTGCCGTCGCGTTCGAGCGACCCCGGACGATCAGCTGGAGGAGGACCTGGCGCAGCGTCCAGTCGAGGGAGCGCTCGGGGTCGGCCCGAAGCGTGGCGGCGACCTCCGGCTCCTCGAAGTAGGGCTGGAGAAGGGCCCACACTGCCGCGACGAACGCCTCGCTGCCGTCGAGCTCCTCGACCTCGGTCGGCGAGACTCGGGTCACGAAGAGGCTGAGCACGGTGGAGTCACGGACCGCCGTCACCACCTGCACGACGGCGTCGACGAGCCGATCGGGGAACGGCCGCCCGCTCTCGTCGAGGATGGCGGTCACCGCCGACCCGACGTGGCGCGACTCGTGGAGGAGCACGGCGACGAGGAGCTCGTCGCGCGTGCCCAGCTGGCGGTAGAGGGTCATGCGGGTGACGCCGGCCCGCTCGGCGATGTCGGCCATCGGCACATCGATGCCCCGCTCGGCGAGCAGGGCGGCGGCCGTGTCGAGGAGCCGGCGTCGTGTCGCTCCGGAGCGCCTCGAAGGGCCAGGGAGCCCGGAGGGCGTCGGCGCGGGCCCGGGCGCCGGCAGGCTCATCCCCCGTTGCCCGCCGGGACGTAGGTCCGGCACGGCTGGCCGCGCAGCGACGGGCAGGCCGGCTGGGGGTCGGGCGGCGTGATACCGGGGACCACCGAGAGCACCAGGGCCGACGGGTGGGCACCATCGAGCCCGACGGTGTCGGTGACGGTCCCGTGCGTCTGGTAGGTGGCGAATTGCCAGACGGGCCGGTCGCCGCCGGGGGCGGTGACGGTGACCCGGATGCGCGACCCGGCCCGGAAGGCGTAGGCGAAGGGGAGGATGGGGATCCGGACCTCGGTGAAGACGCCCTTGGGGAGAGGTCGGGCCGTGGCGGCGAGGTACGTGGGGACCGGGTGGGTGGGGGTCGACTCGCGCCGGTCGAGGGCCCGGTCGCTGGCCCGGAGCACGCCCGTCTGGACGAAGAGCTCCTTGCCGTCGGGACGCACCTCCGAGATGGTCGCCTGGAGGTCGGTGTCCGTGGCCGTGCTCTTCACCCACAGGTCGAGGCTGGCGGGACCGACGGCCACCACGTCGTGGGCGAGCGGGGGCGAGAGGAAGCCGAGGCCGTCGCTGCCGGTGACCGGCGCCCAGTCGTACGGGGGGAGAGCCGACCACACGTTGCCCGAGGGCAGGTCCGTCGCCGGTCGTGCCGCGGGGTTCGGGCGGAACGACACCGACGTGGCCGCGGGTGGCACCGCCGTCAGCGTTCCCCCGGGGCCGAGGTGGAACGTCGTCGCCCGGGCGGTCGGCGGGGGCCACGAGGTGAAGTCCTCGTGCCACACGGGCTGCATGGCGCCAGGGCCGGCGCTGCCCCCGCCGTTGTCGAACAGCACGCGCACGCGGGCCTGGCGCTCGAAGGCGGCCCGTGCCGCGGCGAGGCTCGGCTCGTGGGTGAACTGGAGCGGCGGCAGGGCGCCCGAGGGCGCGCTGGCCAGCTGCTGGTAGAGGGCACCGGCGAGCACGGGCAGGAGCGGGGACGCGTGGGGCAGCTCGTCGGCGACGAAGAGGTCGAGGAACTCGACCCAGCGCGTGATCGTCCCCGGGCCGAGCGAGTCGACGTGGGTCCCGTTGACCATCGTCACCCAGACGTGCGGGTCGCGGGAGAGCTCGTCGACCACGGCGGGCCACTGGCCGCCGGTCTCCTCGTCCTGGAAGGCGCCCGACAGGAAGACCGGGACGTCGACGCGTCTCGCCCACGTCGAGGGGGAGCGCGGGTCGTAGAGCGACGGGACGCGGTGCGTGCTGGCGGCGAGCAGCGCGTGCAGGTTCCGGGTCTGGAGGTGCAGCGCCTGGTCGGCGAGGCACTGGGTGTCGCCTTCTGCGATGAGGGCCTTGGCGTAGCGCTCGCCGCCGCCGGGCGCCGGCTGGGCGTCGGCCTCGCGCTGGGCGAGCCACGTCGCCGCGAAGCCGTCGTTGAAGATCCCGCCGGGGAACCCAGACGAGTAGAGGTCGTCGGTGACGCTCATCGGGGCGATGGCGGCGAGGCCCGGCGGCCGAGTCCCTGCCACGAAGAGCTGCGAGATCCCCGAGAAGGAGATGCCGACCATCCCGACCTTGTGGTGGGCGACCCAGGGCTGGGCCGCCACGATCTGGACGGCGTCGTATCCGTCGTAGGTCGTCGACAGCCCGAAGAGGTCGAAGGCACCGCCCGAGCACCCCGTGCCCCGCATCTGCAGGCTGACGGTGGCGAAGCCGAGCAGGGGGGCGACCACCGAGCCCACCGCGGTGGCCGTCGAGGGGACGAGCGGGTCCGAGAGGGTCTCGCCACCCTGGTGGAGGACGGCCTCGAGCAGGCTGTGGGGCGCGGCGATGGCGTACCCGGACTCCTCGATGACGGTCGGGAAGGGGCCGTCGGCCAGGGTCTTGCCGGGCGGGAGCCGCAGCGTGGCCGCGAGCTTCACGCCGTCGCGCATGGTGAGGTAGTTGAGGCCGACGTGGAGGTGCTGGTCGGCGTAGAAGCGCTCGGGCGGGGTGTCCGACGGCGACAGCACGGTGAACGGCGACGTGCCGGCGACGGACCCCCCGCTGACGGACCCCCCGCTGACGGACCCCCCGCTGACGGACCCCCGGCTGACGGACCCCCGGCTGACGGAACGGAACGTGTACCCGGGCCCGGGTCGGACGTCGCGGACGATCAGGCTGCCCAGACGGTCCGCCGTGCCGCGGCCGACGACGTGCCCGCTGGCGTCGACGAGGAGGAGGTGGGTCCCGGGCGTCGCCCCGAGCGCGTATGCCTTGTCGATCGAGCCGTGCCCGGTGTAGCTGGCGTGCTCGGTGACGGTCGGAGCCACCGGCCCGCTCGGCGCACCGGCGCTGGCGCCCCCGCACGCCGTGAGCGACGCGCCGAGGACGATGACCGCCGCCGTCGCCACCAGGCCCCGACCCGACCAGCGTCCCCCGGGCCCGTGCCGCACGGGAAGAGGGGGCACCCGGACGCGGCGAGCGCCCCGTCCCTCCGTTCGCCTCGCCATGGTGCCCCCACTTCTCGTTCGCAGACGGTTCCCGCCGCCACTGGCGAGATGTTATATCGAGTCGAGAATGTAACACCACTCGCTGCTCGGGTCACCCCTTCCGTTTGGAGCTCGGCGACGAAGACGCGGCGGTGCACCGTGCGCACCGGCCGCTGAGGGAGAAGTGGTGGGGGTCGAGCACGAAGCCGGTGTCCGCCAGGATCCGGCGCCGCAGGGGGTCGAACACGGCGTCGCCCACCTCCACTACCGCGCCGCACTCGTCGCACACGAGGTGGTGATGGACGGCCTCGGCCAGGTGCCACTGCGAGGGCCCGTGGCCGAGGTGGACGTGGAAGGCGATCCCCAGTCGTTCGAGGAGCTCGAGCGTCCGGTACACGGTGGCCAGGTTGCAGTCTGGGTGCTCGGCCCGGACCAGCTCGGCCAGCTCCTCGGCGGTCGCGTGGTCCTGGTTGCGGACGAGCGCCTCGAGCACGGCCCGGCGGTCCACCGTGGCGCGCCCGCCGCTCGCCCGGATCCGTTCCATGGCCGCCTCGACCCGCTCGTCCGGCATCGCGCCAGCGTAGCGACGCCGACTCGGCAGGGCCGGCGGCGGACCGCGGCCGCCCGGCGCGCCGAGTGGTGCCGGAGCACGCCCCGGCTCAGACGGTCGAGGGGCCGAGGCGGCTGTCCGCGCCGCCGTCGGTCCCGGGCGGTGCCACGTCCCCGGGCGGTGCCACGGCGAGCACGGCCTGCCGGGGCTCCTCGAGGGGGAAGTAGCCCGGGACGCTCGCGTGCGGCGTGTCGAGGTACACCTTTGCCTCGGGCATGCCGCAGAATCGACCGTGGCTCCACCGGACCTCCACGTGACCTCGCACCACATGCTCCCCGTGCCCGCGCCGCTCGGCAACCCGGGCCCGCCAGGCCACGCGGGGCTGCTCGCTCGTCTCGGCGTCGACGTCGAAGGCGAGCAGCTCGAACTGCTGTCGCCAGTCCCACGGGGTCCCGATGCGCAGCCGCATGCTTCCTCCGGCGCCCGCACCCAGCACGAAGTACGGCGACTCCGACAGGCGCAACATCCGCCACAGGACGAGCTCGCGCTGGTGCAGCGAGCGGAGGGCGGCCCGCCAGCGCTCGGCCGTACGGGTCGCCACCGTCTCGGCGAAGCGCCGCGCCGGAGCACGCAGCGGCTCCGGCCAGCGCCGTGCACAGGCGGCCGCGATCCGGTCGCGATCTGCCCTGGTCAGCTCGGCCGAGGACGCGGGCAGGGAGGGGTCGACCACCGCCCGCACGGCACGGTAGAGCGCCTCGAGCTCGTCGGGGGCGACGAGCTCGTACCAGTCCGCAGCGGCCGCGTCCGAGCGGTCCTGCAGGCCACGGTCGAAGAGATGGGCCGGCGCGGCGTTCACGAGCAGCTTCGACGAGTACTTGCACGAGACGAGGTAGACGTGGTCGACCCGTAGGTCGGCAGGGAGCAGGTCGTAGCCGGGCGGGCGGTGCGGGCCCTTCCACTCGATCCGTACCGGCACGCGCCCGCGCAGCCCGTCGTCGGCAGCGAGGAACGCCCGGCCGTTGGCGACGGCCGCCGCCACGGCGTCGCGATGGGGACCGCAGGTCGCCGCCACCAGCTGGGCCCAGCGGCTCGGGTCGACGCCGACCAACGCGTCCGGTGGCTCGTCGCCGAGGTCGTCCAGCCGTACCGGGCCCAGCATGCCGAGAGCCGTGCCCAGCTCGGTGCCGACCGTACGGAGGTCAGGCACCGTCATCCCCGCCTGGGCGCCTCCGCCCGGCTCGCCGTCGAACGGTGCCGCGCACGGTGCGATGGTAGGCGCGGGCACCATCGCCCCGGCGCCACGGTCGCCTCCGTCGACGGTGGGCCACCTCGTAGACTGACGCAGCATGTCGGAGGATCTCGGCCGGTGACCGCTCGGTGACCCGGCGGCCCGTTCCGGCAGTCCGGGCGCGCGGGCGCCCGGTGCACGAGGCGCGCCCAGCCTGGCGCCGTCTCCGTAGTGGCCGCTCGTCCCCGCTCGGAGCTGCATCACGGAAGCCCCGCTCGTGGCGACCCGGGCTGCTCGCGTCGGGGCTCGCCGCCCTGGCGCTCACCGCAGCCGTGAGCCCGGTGGTGGTCCCTGCCGCGGGGGCGGCACCGAGCGGCACGCCGTCGTCCACCGTCCCTCCCACGACGGCACCGCCCACCACGACCACCGTTCCGCCCGCGCCTCAGTGGCAGACGGCGTGGACGTCGCCGATGGACCTGCTCTTCCCGTACCCGGCCGACGCCGCTGTCGACGCCACGGTGCGCGACGTCGCCACGGTGGCGGTCGCCGGGACGTCGCTCGAGCTCCGCCTGTCCAACACCTTCGGTACCCTGCCGGTCACCTTCGGTGCCGTGACCGTCGCCGCGCAGGCGCCGTCGGGCGGCGCCGCCGTCGTCGGACCGGTCGTGCCCGTGACCTTCGGCGGTGGCCATCCCACCGTCACCGTTCCCCCCGGCCAAGACGTGATGAGCGACCCGGTGCCGTTCACCGTCCGCGCCGGGGAGCCCATCTCCGTGAGCCTGTGGGTCCCCGGGCCGACCGAGATCGACGTCCACGACTGCTGCGCAGGGAAGATCGTCACCTACGCCACCGCGAACGGCGGAGGCAACCAGGTCGGCACTGCTGCGGCCGCCCCGTTCGTCCTGGCGCCGGCCAACTTGCGGACGTCGTGGCTGTCCGCCGTCGCCGTGTCGGGGACACAGGCCCAGGGGACGGTGGTCGCCCTCGGCGACTCGATCACCGAGGGGTTCATGAACAACGGTCTCGGCTGGCCCGAGGTCCTCGCCCAGCGGGTGGACCAGCTGCCGCCGGCCGAGCAGCTGGCGGTTGTGGACGAGGGGATCTCCGGGAACACCTTGACCGTGTTCCCGCCGGGGACCACCTACGCGCGGACGTCGGGCGGGCTCCCCGGTCTCCAGCGGCTCGACCAGGACGCCCTCGACCTCCCGGGCACGAAGGACGTGGTCTTGTTCCTCGGGACCAACGACGTCTGGTTCGGCGGAACGGACCACCTGCCCACCTTCGGCACGGCGCAGGCGATCATCGCCGGCATGCAGCAGGTGGTCCAGCGGTCCCACGCCGCCGGCATGAAGGTCTTCGCCGTCACCCTGCTGCCGCGCAGCTCCTCGTTCGCGGGCCAGATCCCCGCGGGCGAGAAGCCCGAGGCGTGGACGCCGGCCGAGCAGGCCACGCTCGAGGCGGTCAACGGCTGGCTGCTCGGGCCGGGAACCGGCTTCGACGGGGTGATCGATCTGGCTGCCGTCATGGCCGACGTCTACGACGGCGCATGCCAGCCGACCCTCCCGTATCCCCCGTACTTCACCGCCGACAACCTGCACCCCAACACGGCGGGCCAGGTGGCGATGGCCGATGCCATCCCGACGACGCTCTTCGGGCTGCCCGAGGCACCCCAGGTCGCCCCCGTCGTCCAGGCGACCCCGACCCCCGGATGCCCGGCGGCGGCGCAGGCCGCGCAGGTGCTCGCCGCCGCCCGAGCGCCGGCTCCCCCGACGACCCCGGCCACCTCGACGACCACCACGACGCACCCGAGGCCGACCAGGCAGACCCGGGTGGCGCCGCCGGTCCGCCGGGTCGACGGGGCGAGGGTGGCGGTGCTCGTCGCCGCGGCGGTCGTGCTCCTCCTCCTGCTCGGTCTCGTCCTCGCACGGCTGCGGGTGCGGCGCCGGGCAGCGCGCCGCCGGGCAGCGCGCGCCGGAGCCGGCGGCGCACGCCAAGGAGGGGGTCTGGTGCCGGGAGCGCCGTCTGGGGTGAGCGGCAGCGTCCGGAGCGACACGTCGGCGCGCGACCTGCTGCGGGAGGGAGGACGCTTGGACGTCGACGAAGACGGCCGACGCGCTCCCCGAGGCGACGTCGACGTGCCATGACCCGGGTGCGGTCGACGAGGACCCGACCGACGCCCGGCCGCGCTGGTACGCCTGGCGCGCTGGCACGCCTGGCGCGCTGGTACGCCTGGCGCTCGGGTCGTTCGCCCGGCGCCCGGCGCCCGGCGGCCGGCGCCCGGCGGCCGTGAGAGGCGGCCGTGAGAGGCGGCCGTGAGAGGCGGCCGTGAGAGGCGGCCGTGAGAGGGCATGGTAGAGAGTGCGCGGTCTGACCGGAGGTGGAGCCCATGCGCGTCGGGGTGTCGAGGGAAGTCAAACCGGACGAGTACCGGGTCGCCATGACGCCGGCGGGCGCCCACGAGCTGGTGCGGGCCGGCCACCAGGTACTCGTCGAGCGCGACGCAGGAGCAGGCTCGTCGATCGCCGACGGCGAGTACGCGGCAGCCGGCGCCGACGTCGTCGGGACTGCCGACGCCGTGTGGGAGGCCGCCGACCTGGTCGTGAAGGTGAAGGAGCCCGTCCCCGAGGAGTACGGGCGACTCCGCTCCGGCCAGGTGCTCTTCGCCTACCTCCACCTGGCCGCGTCGCGCTCGTGCACCGAGGCCCTCGTCGCCTCGGGGGCCACCGCGGTCGCCTTCGAGACGGTCCAGCGGCCCGACGGCACCCTGCCGCTCCTCACCCCCATGTCGGAGGTGGCGGGTCGGATGGCGCCCCAGGTCGGCGCCCACGTCCTCGAGCGGGAGTCTGGCGGTCGGGGGGTGCTCCTCGGCGGCGTGTCTGGGGCGCGCGACGCCGAGGTGGTCGTCCTCGGCGCCGGGGTCGTGGGGACGAGCGCGGCGGCGGTCGCCGTCGGGATGGGCGCCGCCACCTGCGTGCTCGATCGCGACGTCGACAAGCTGAGACGGCTCGACCGGATGTTCCAGGGACGCGTCCAGACGCTCGCGTCGACGGCCTTCGAGGTCGAGCGCGTCGTCCTCGACGCCGACCTCGTGGTGGGGGCGGTGCTCGTCCCCGGGGCACGTGCCCCCGAGCTCGTCGGCGACGACCTCGTCCGGCGGATGAAGGCAGGGGCCGTCCTGGTGGACGTGGCCATCGACCAGGGCGGGTGCTTCGCCCACAGCCGCCCGACCACGCACTCGGAGCCGACCTTCGCCGTCCACGACGTCGTCTACTACTGCGTGGCCAACATGCCCGGCGCCGTGCCCCACACTTCGACGCACGCGCTCGCCAACGTCACCCTCCCCTCCGTCCTCGAGATCGCCCGGTCCGGGCTCGCCGCCGCGGTCGCCCTCGACCCCGCCCTCGCCCGAGGCGTCAACGTGGTCGACGGCGCGGTCGTCTACCCGGCGGTGGCCGAGGCGCACGGGCTGCCGTGCGCCTCGCTCGCCGAGGCGCTGGGCGGGGGAGAGACCACCTCCGACAGAGGTGCCGGCGACCGCCGTTGACAGGGTGAGGAACCCGCCTACCGTGGTCCCCGCCCGCTCAGCTCCCCGGCCGGGTCAGCTGCCCAGCCGCTCAGCTCCCCGGCCGGGTCAGCTGCCTGCGGGGTGGGCCTCCCAGTAGGCGCCGAGCACGGCACGCGGGACGCGCCCCCGTTCGGGGACGTCGATGCCGGCGTCACGGGCCCACGCCCGTACCGCTGCGGCGGTGGGAGGTGCCGGGGCGAGCGGGCCTGCGGACACGAGCGGCTCGACGAGGTCGGCGGCGAGGACGTCGGCCGCGTGGTGGGCGAGAGCGGCACCGAGGAAGCGGTAGGCCCACTCCTCGGCCAGCTTGCGGGTGTCGGCGAAGACGATCGGGACGTCGGGCACCCGGACCTGGGCCTCGGCGACGAGCTCGGCCAGCACACCTGGGCGCACGTGGGGATGCCGGAAGACGGCGCCGTAGCGGTCCTCCACCACAAGGGCGGCACGTGGGACGACCGACAGCCCGGCGAGGAGGCCGGGAAGACCTCCCCTGCTCGCCGTCGACGCGAGGTCGTCGAGGCTCTTGCGCTCGACGACGGCGACGACGGCACCCTCGTGCTCGACGGCGTAGTCGCCGACCACCAAGGCGGCTCGCTCGGTGGTGGCCTGCTGGGCCGTGAACCTCCACGGGTAGCGCTCGCGGGTGTCGACGAGGACGTGTACCGTCGACCCCGACGCCCGTCGGGTGGGGAGGACGACCGCCGGTCTCGCCTTGCGGGTGGTACGTGCGCTCTGCCAGAAGATGACCTGACGGCCACGCGCCTCGGCGAAGACGAACTGGGAGCGGTTCTCGCGCCCCCGGTCGAGGACCAGGTCGATGGCGGCGCCGCGCCGCGTGCAGGAGCGCACGGGGGCGCGGTCCACGACGTCGGGCTGGTCCGGCCACCCGGTCGCGGGGTGGCAGTAGACCTTGGCCGTCCGCGGCCAGACGTCACGGGCCTTCAGCACGATGCCGTCGCGGCCGAGCGGGACGCGGACGAGGTAGGGGAGCGTCGACGCCGCATCGGGGTTGCGGGCGACGACGAAGTCGTCGGGGTCGGTGCTCACCTCCGTCGGCGCCATCGCCAGGGAGCGTAGCGAGGTCGGTGGCGCACGTCGTCGTCCACGACGTGCGCCACCGGCTGCCCGGCCCGCCCGGCGGGCGACCCGCTTCGGCGAGCGGTCGCTCGCACGGGTCCGGAGGTGCCCGGCCCGCGCACCCCTTCGCTCAGGCCAGGCGCTCGGAGGGATAGCCGGGGTAGGACTCCTTGAACACGCCCTGGTGGAGGAGGACCTCGGCGGTGACCGTCGCCCGCTCGACGTCGGTGAGCGTCGTGCGCGTCCAGTACGACTCGGTCCGCCGGCTCTGGGAGAGGCCGACCACCTCGCGGGCGAGCGCGTAGGGCCGGTCGACGAGGACCGGCCCGTCCACGAGGCGGACCTCGAGGTCGAGGAAGAGCCCGAGGGCCGGCGACCGCACCGGGAACCCTCCGCCCGACTTGTGGGCCAGCACGCTCACCATCTCGATCGGGACGATCGCCCGTCCCCACGGCGAGGACGCGCCGCCCTCGGCCGTGTACCACGGGTGCGGCTCGGTGATCCGGGCGACCTTGTCGTCGAGGGAGAACGGGTAGAGGGGCCCGTTGGGCTCGGTGCGGGACAGCGTGACGACGCCCGCGTCCACCCGCATGCCGACCTCGAGCCGGTCGACGACGAAGAGCTCGCCCGGGTCGGCGAGGGCGGCGAGGCGTGACCCGAGCTCGGTGGGGCCGGCGTCGCCGACCGACACGGTGCCGACGAGCACCGGCGTGCCGTCCCGTTTGTGCGCCTCGGCCCGGGCGAGGTCGGTGCCGTCGGCGACGACGGTGGCCTGCACCTCCTCCCCCTCGACGACCATGGTGCGGAAGTGGCAGCTCGCGCACCCGTGCTCGAACCACCGCTGTCCCCACAGCAGCGTGGCGAGCGGGTCGAGCTGGCTGAGGTGGGTGGGCCCCTCGATGGGCGCTCCGGCGAGGCCCATCGACGCGGCGGCGTCCGCGTCGTGCACCGAGGCGTGCCCGTCGATCACCTGGTCGGCGAGCATCTGGGCCGGGGCGCGCCACGGCCCGGTCAGGGTGACCTCCGTTGCGAAGCGGGGTGACGACGGCGACGTCACGGTGCCGGGGTGGTGAAGCCGCCCGGCGTGGCGCAGTCCTGGGCGAGGACGTTCGACAGCCCGTGGGGAGCGTAGGGGTCCGGGGCGGCCTGGCCGGCGAAGCGGTCGGCGATCCAGTGGACCATGTCGGGGGTCGACGGGACGATCACCTGGGCGTGGTGCTCGCCCGGGTACATCCACCGCTGGACCTCGGCCCCGATGGAGCACAGGTGCGTGGCGAGCAGCTGCGTCGAGATCGGTGGGATCTGGCCGTCAGCCGTCCCCTGGATGATGAGCAGCGGCACCGTGGTGGGCGTCGTGAAGGCGCCCGGGTCGTTCTCCTCGAGGAGGACCTTCCACTGGGGGACGGAGAAGGGGTCGTGGGTGACCAGCGAGGCGAGGGGGTACTTGTCGAGCGTCGTCTGGAGGTAGTTGTAGCAACCGTTCCTCACCAGGGAGACGAGGGTGCGCGCCTTCGGTGTCGTGATGGCCGACAGCGGCGCCGCCGTGTTGCCGTAGGCGAGGTTGAACCCGACGGCCGCCATGTAGAGGTAGAAGGCGTACTTGCTCTTCTGGAGCGCGGCGTAGATGTACTTGAACTGCGACGGAGGGGCGCCGGCCACCACCCCGAGCAGGTGGAGGGTCGGGGCGTAGGTCGGACCGATGTGCCAGGCGAACATGGCGGTCTGGCCACCCTCCGAGTGGCCCCAGACGACGTAGTCGGGGCTGGCGTGGAAGACGGCGACGTGCTGGACGGCCCGGACGAGGTCGATGGTGTTCTCGGCGGCGAGGTTCCCGACCAGGTAGGCGAGGACGCCGGGTGGCGTGCCCTCACCCTGGTAGTCGGAGGCGGTCACCTCCCAGCCCTTGGCCAGCAAGGCGTTCAGCGACGGGACGGCCTGGCCGGGCGCGAGAGACGGCGCGCACTGGTCGGCCATCCCGTTCGTGCCGTGCCCCCAGGCCACCACCTTGTAGCCATCGGCAGGCGGTGCCGAGCGCGGCACGAAGACCAGGCCGGTGACGGCGACGACCCTGCCTTGCTCGTTCTCGGACGTGTACATGACCCGGTAGCTGGTCCCGTCGACGCCCGACACCGTCACCGGGGTGTCCTTGACGAGCACGCCGGGGGAGGTCGGGAGCGACCGCGGGACGGCGTAAAAGCCGGGGAAGCCCTTGGGTGCAGGCGTGCTCGCGGCGCTCGCCGGCGACGACGCCGCTGACGAGCTGCAGGCGGCCAGGAGGACCGCTCCGGTCGTGACGAGGACGGCGAGCCGAACGACCTGCCGGCCGTGCCTGCGCGTGGAATCCATCTGCGTCCCCCGTTCACCGACTGCCCCAGCCGCCGCACCCGTCGGTCGGACCTCCGGTGCGGTTGTCACGTCACGGTACCCAACCCGTCGCGGAGCTGTCGACCGGGCGGAGGCAGGCTCTCTCGACGGCACCGCGCCGGGCCCGACCCCCCACCACAGCGCAACCGTGTTGCAGAGCTCCCCGGTACGCTCGTGCGGTGAGCGGCACGACCCCCTACCGCTTCGGCGACCTGTTGGCGCTGGCGCGACGGACGTGGGTGCTGCGGATGGGAGCCGAGCTCGCCGCCAGGGGTTACCCCGACTACCGGGCGAGCGACGCCGGATCGGTCCGGTTGCTGCTCCGGGGGCCGACCCCGGTCGGCCGGCTGGGGACGGCGCTCGGCGTCACCCGCCAGGCGGCCCGCAAGGTGGCCAGTGGCCTCGAGGCCCGTGGGCTCGCCACGGTGGAGCCCGACCCGGCGGACGCCCGCATGCGCAACGTCGTGCTCACCGAGGCCGGTGCCGCCTACGGGCGGGCCATCGTCGAGGTCGTCGCCGAGCTCAACGGCCCTCTCGTCGCCCAGGTGACGAGCGGCGACCTCGCGTCGGCCGACGCCGTCCTGCGGGCCGTGGTCGCCGACGGCCCGCTCGCCGAGGTCGCCGAGCTGGTGCCGATGCCGGAGGGGCCGGAGGGGAGAGGTCCCGGCGACCGGCCGAGGGGCGGAGGTCGACGCTGAGGACCGCGCCTCCGGCCCTCCGGTACGACGCGGCACCTCGCGCCTGTGCGCCCGGCTCCGTGCGGCGAGCTCGTGCGCCCGGCTCCGTGCGGCGCGCTCGTGCGGGCCCACCACGGACCGGCGCGTGACGCGCCGGGGGAGGGCGCTCACCTATGCTGCCCCCTACGGGAGCGGCACGGCCCGGGGCACCGCCGGCGCGCGGTGGGCCGGTGACCGGGCAGGCGCCCCTCGGAGAGGTGCGAGAGCGGCCGAATCGGACTCACTGCTAATGAGTTGACCTGGGTAACCGGGTCCGAGGGTTCAAATCCCTCCCTCTCCGCCAGCTGGGCACCACCGGTGCCCGAGCACCACGCTGCCGGTAGATTGTTGCGGTGCCCGAGCGTTACTGGTTGGAGACGTTGGGCTGCCCGAAGAACCAGGTGGACTCGGACAAGCTGGCGGGCACGCTGGCTGCCGGGGGGCTCACCCCGGCGGACGATCCGAGCCGGGCCGACCTGGTGGTGGTCAACACCTGCGCCTTCATCGAGGCCGCGCGGCAGGAGTCGATCGACACGGTCCTCGCCCTGGCCGACGGCGCGAAGCGCGGCGCCCGGCTCGTGGTCACGGGGTGCATGGCCGAGCGCTACGGCGACGAGCTGGCCCAGGCCCTTCCCGAGGTCGACCTCGTGGCGCCGTTCGGCACGCCGGTCCTCCCCCCTGCCGCCCCTTCGCCGGCCTCCGCTCCGGTCGCCTTCCTCGGCACTGCCCGCCGAGGCGACCCGCGCCCGGGTCCGAGCACCAGCGCGGGCGAGGGTGGCTCGCCCGGCTCGCCGGTCCCCTCCTTCGATCTGCTCGAGCTGCCCCGTCCGCCGACGCGCGCCCCCTGGGCCTACGTGAAGGTCGCCGAGGGGTGCGACCGCAGCTGCGGGTTCTGCGCCATCCCGTCGTTCCGAGGACCTCAGCGATCCCGCACCGCGGACGCCGTCGTCGCCGAGGTCGACGGCCTCGCCTCGGGTGACCGCCCGCTCGCCGAGGTCGTCCTCGTCGCGCAGGACCTCGCCTCCTTCGGCCTCGACCGTTCGGGCGGTGGCACCCGGCTGCGGCGCGGCGCCGTCCGCCCCCTCGTGGAGCTGGTCCGCCGGGTCGCCGACCGGGTGCCGTGGGTCCGCCTGCTCTACCTCTACCCGTCCTCGCTCGACGACGAGCTGGTCGACGCCGTGCTGGCGACGGGCGTCCCCTACTTCGACCTCTCGCTGCAGCACGTGTCCCGTCCGCTCCTGCGCCGGATGCGCCGGTGGGGCGAGGGGGACCGTTTCCTCGACCGGATCGCCGCCATCCGCTCCGCCGAGCCCGGTGCCGCCTTCCGCTCGTCGTTCATCGTCGGCTACCCGGGGGAGACCGAGGAGGACCACGACCGGCTCCTCGCCTGGCTGGCGGAGGCCCGGCTCGACTGGGCCGGCTTCTTCCCCTTCAGCCCCGAGGACGGCACCCCGGCCGCCGATCTCGACGGCCGCGTCCGAGACGAGCTGGTGCACGAGCGGATCGACGAGTGCACCGAGCTGCAGGACGCAATCACGGCGACGCGCCGCGACGAGCTGATCGGCTCGACGGTGGAGGTCCTCGTCGACGAGCCCGGCCGCGGTCGCACCTACCGGGAGGCACCCGAGATCGACGGCGTGGTCGAGCTGGTGGGCGCCCCCGGGGGCGGCGCGGTGGGCGAGGTGGTGCGCGCCGAGGTCGTGGCGGCCGACGGCTCCGACCTGGTGGCCGAGCTCGTCCCGTGCGAGGTGGCCCGGTGAACGACTCGCGCCCGCTCGCCCCCGCCGGCGCCCCGCCGCCCGCCCCGGCTCCTCCCCATGCCCCCGCACCTGCCGACGACCCGGCTCGCCCCACCACCTTCGGCCCCTCGGCCGTGCTCACCCCGGCCAACGGCATCACGGCGCTGCGCCTCGCCGGCTCCCCGCTCCTCGTCGCCCTGATCGTCTGGCACGGCCCGTCGTGGTGGACGCTCGCCCTCTGGGCCGTCCTCTCGACCACCGACGGCATCGACGGCTGGGTGGCCCGACGCCAGGGCGCCACGCGCTCGGGGGCCTTCCTCGACCCGCTCGCCGACAAGGTCGTCGTCCTCGGCGCGCTCGTCGCCCTCGCCGACGATCACCTCGTGCCGTGGGCGGCGGTCGCCGTCATCGCGGTGCGCGAGGTCGCCATGAGCGTCTACCGCGTCGTGGTCGGGCGCCACGGCGTGTCGATCCCGGCCCGTCGGAGCGCCAAGGTCAAGACGCTCCTCCAGGACGTCGCCATCGGGCTGTGCCTGATCCCACCCGTGGCCACGCACCGGGACGTGCTGGCCGTCGCGATCTGGGCGGCGGCCGCCCTCACGGTCACGACCGGCGTCCAGTACCTGGTCGACGGCCGGCGCGCCGGGGCGGCACGCCGCGTCGCCTCGAGTGGCCTGGCGGCGCCGCCAGGCGGGACCAGGCCGTCGTGAGGACCGGGCCGTCGTGAGGATCGAGGTCGTGGCGGTCGGGACCGAGCTGCTGCTCGGCCAGATCGCCGACACCAACGGTGCCTGGCTGGGCGAGCACCTGGCGGCCGCCGGCGTCGCCTCGCACTTCCACCAGGCCGTGGGGGACAACCACGACCGCATCGTCCTCGCCCTGCGCACGGCGCTGGCCCGGAGCGACGGCGTGATCGTCTGCGGCGGGCTCGGGCCCACCCAGGACGACATCACCCGCGAGGCCGTCGCCGAGGTGATGAACGTGCCGCTCGTGCGCGACGCCGCGGTGCTCGAGCGCATCGCCGCCCTGTTCTCCTCGCGCGGGCGCACCATGGCGCCCTCCAACGCCCGCCAGGCCGACGTGCCCGAGGGGGCGACCGTCATCCCGCAGCGGAAGGGCACGGCTCCGGGGTTGATCTGCCCGGTCGGGCACAAGGTGGTCTACGCGGTGCCCGGCGTCCCCTACGAGATGGCCGACATGTTCGAGCACGGCATCCTGCCCGACCTCCGGCGGCGCCTCGGCGAGCGGGGCGAGGCCGACGGGGTGATCGCCAGCCGGGTCCTGCGCACGTGGGGCATGACCGAGTCGCGGCTCGCCGACGTCCTCGCCGCCCGCATCGGTGCGCTCGACGAGGCGGCCGGTTCGGGGCGTGGCGATGCGGCCACGATCGCCTTCCTCGCCAGCGGGATCGAGGGGATCAAGGTCAGGGTGACCGTGCGCGCCCCCGACGACGCCGCGGCTCGCGCCCGCCTGGACGCCGAGGAGGCGACCGTGCGCCGGATCCTCACCGACGCGGCCGGCGACGTCGTCTTCGGCGTGGACGACGAGGCGATCGAGCACGCCGTCGCCACGGTGGTCACCGCCAGGCGCGTGACGCTCGGGCTGGCCGAGTCCCTGACCGGCGGGCTCGCCTCGTCTCGCCTCGTCAACGTGCCCGGGGCCAGCACGTGGTTCCGCGGTGCCGTCGTCTCCTACGCCTCGGCGGTCAAGTTCTCGGTGCTCGGCGTCCCCGAGGGCCCGGTTGTGTCGGCCGCCGCCGCCGAGGCGATGGCCACGGGGGCGTGCCGGGTGCTCGGTGCCGACGTCGGCCTGTCGATCACCGGGGTGGCCGGTCCCGACCCCCAGGACGAGCGTCCGCCGGGCACGGTGTTCGTCGGCCTCGCCCTCCCAGGCGCCGCGCCCGAAGCGGTCGAGCTCGCCGTCCCCGGTGACCGGGACCGCGTCCGGCAGTACGCGACGATCAGCGCGCTCGACCTGCTGCGCCGTCGGCTGGCCGCGCTTCCCGCGGACTGACCTCGCGACGGGGCCGCCACACCGCCCGTGGGACGGGGCCGCCACACCGCCCGTGGGACGGGGCCGCCACACAGCCCGTGGGACGGGGCCGCCACACCGCGGGCGGGTCGACCGGGGACGGAGCTTCCCGGGCTCAGCTGGCCGGTGCCGCCGACGCGGGCGGGTCGACCGGGGACGGAGCTTCCCGGGCTCAGCTGGCCGGAGCCGCCGACGCGGGCGGGTCGACCGGGGACGGAGCTTCCCGGGCTCAGCTCGCCGGTGCCGCCGACGCGTCGGGCGAGGCGACCACGGGGATCCCCTGGGGCACGAGCTCGACCCACGTCCTGCCCGGGGCCAGCGTGATCGGTGCCCCGCTGGAAGAGGTGAAGGTGGCCGGCGAGGTGAGCGAGGTCCGGTGCCACGTCCCGGTGACGGCCGCTCCGTTGCGCACGACCGTGACGGGCCCGGAGCCGAGGGCGGTCACCTCGACCTCGTGGGCACCCTGTGCGTTCTCGACCCACGGGCCGAGGAACGTCTGCACCGTCATCGCCACCACGTTGGTGGCCGACGTCTGGGCGCCGTCGACGAGGTGGTCGGGGACCCCCGAGTAGGCACGCAGGTAGTCGCTGCCGGCCGGGTTCCACGTCCACGTCACGTCGGAGTACCTCGAGAACGGGATGTGGAGGGTGGCGCCCGACCCGGCGACCGCACCGGGGGGCAGTGCCGTCGAGTACTGGAAGATCGGCTGAGGCGGCGTCTTGTCGGAGGGCCGGAGCGCCCACAGCGACGCCGGCTTGGCGAACGTGGCGTACGGGGCGACCTTGCCGGCCCGGTGGACGGCGGTCGTGGCCGGAGGGCCGCCGAGCATGTCGAGGTCGGTGATCGGCGCCTGGCTCAAGAGGTTCAGGATCGGGTTGATCCCCCCGACGTGGGCGAAGAGCGGGTGGGAGAGCTGGGAGAGGATGGCGATGTCGGGCTCGCGGGCCGAGCGGATGTCGCCGGCGAGGGGCGGGCTCTGGCACTGGAAGACGGCGACGAGCCGGGTGATGGACCCCTCGACCGGCTCCTCGAAGACGACGTCCGCGTGGTCGAGGCCGGCGGACGGGCGGTCGGCCGGGTAGTTCCCGATCTTGACGGCGAGCGCCGGGCGCTGTGGCACCGCGCCGCCCGGCGCCGGCTGTCCGGTGAGCGGGCAGGGTGGGCCGCTCGCCGGTGCCACCGTGGTCGACGGCGGCGGAGGGGTGGCAGCCTTCCGCGTCGCCGGGCCGTGCGACGTCGCCACCAGGGCGATCGTCCCACCGATCACCGCGACGGCCACGACGATCGCCGCGACCCGCCAGGTCCACGGCGACCGGCCGCCCCGCGACCGTTGCAGCTCGCGACGCGTGGCCTTGCGGCCCCCGTCGCCGCCGCCGAGGCGCGCCGACACGGGCGGAGTGGGATCGCTCATTGCCCCGGCAGGCTAGTCGGGCCTCCTTGGGTGTTCGGGCCACCCGGTCCGGGTCGCCGCGGTGCCCGAGGCCGAAGGGCGACAATGGCGCGGTGGCCCTTTTCCTCGCCGCCTGGCCTGCCCCGGCGCTCGCAGCCACGCTGGTGCCCGAGGCGCTCGCCGTCCTCGGCGGGACGAGGGGCGAGCCGTCGGGAGTCGGCGGACGGGAGGACGAGGGCTCGGGGCCGCTCGCGGCCCTGCGGCTGGTCCCTGCGCCGGAACGCCACGCCACCCTCGTGTACCTCGGTGCCGGCCCGCTCGAGCCAGTACTCGAGGCCCTCGACGCGTTGGACCCGTGCCGAGGCGAAGGGGGTCCGGCGCGGGACCGGCTCGACCCGGTCGACGCCGTCGTCGGCACCGAGACGGCGGCACTGGGACCCGGGGCGCTCGTCGTGCCGATCACCGGGCTCGACCCGCTCGCCGGGGCGTTGCGCGGCCTCGTCGAGGCCGCCGGGGTCGTCGTCGCCCCGGACGGCCGTCCCACCGGTGCCTTCGTCGGCCACGTCACCGTCGCCCGCCCGCGCAAGGCCGCGGGGCGCCGGCGACGGGCCGCCGCGCTCCGTGCCGCCAGCGGGCTCGCCGTCCCCGCCGCCGGTGCCCGCTGGGCCGTCGACGAGGTGGTGCTGGCCGCCTCGGACCCGCTCCCGGACGGTGCCGACCGCCCTCCGGGGAGGCGCTACGGGGTCGTGCGCCGGGTCACGCTGGGATGAGCTCGGCCATCCACCATCGAACATCCGTTCGGGTCTAGAGTGACCGCTGTGGCCGGTGCCGGCCGCAGGCCCCGCCGACGCGTCACACCCCGCTCGTAGGGTCGCCCCGGACGGAACAACGACGGCATCGAGGAGAAGCGAGGACATGGAACGCGACAAGGCGCTCGACATGGCGCTCGGTCAGATCGAGAAGCAGTTCGGCAAGGGCTCGATCATGCGGATGGGCGAGAACCTCCACATGAACATCGAGGCCATCCCGACCGGCGCCCTGGCGCTCGACCTCGCCCTGGGGATCGGGGGCCTGCCGCGCGGGCGGATCGTGGAGATCTTCGGGCCCGAGTCCTCGGGCAAGTCCACGCTCGCCATGCACGTGGTGGCCGAGGCCCAGCGCAACGGCGGCATCTGCGCCTACATCGACGCTGAGCACGCCATGGACCCGGTCTACGCCAAGGCCATCGGGGTCAACATCGACGACCTCCTCATCTCCCAGCCCGACACCGGCGAGCAGGCGCTCGAGATCGCTGACATGCTCATCCGCTCGGGGGCGCTCGACGTCCTGGTGGTGGACTCGGTCGCCGCGCTCACCCCCAAGGCGGAGATCGAGGGCGAGATGGGGGACTCCCACGTCGGCCTGCAGGCACGGCTCATGTCCCAGGCACTCCGCAAGCTGACCGGGACGCTCTCCAAGTCGCGGACCATCGCCATCTTCATCAACCAGCTGCGCGAGAAGATCGGCGTCATGTACGGCTCGCCCGAGGTCACGCCGGGCGGGCGTGCCCTCAAGTTCTACTCCTCGGTACGGCTCGACATCCGACGCATCGAGACGATCAAGGACGGTGCCGACCAGGTGGGCAACCGCACCCGTGTCAAGGTGGTGAAGAACAAGGTCTCTCCGCCCTTCAAGCAGGCCGAGTTCGACATCACCTTCGGCAAGGGGATCAGCCGTGAGGGGTCTCTGCTCGACGTCGGGGTGGAGCTCGGCTTCATCAAGAAGTCCGGCGCGTGGTTCACCTACGAAGGCGAGCAGCTCGGACAGGGCCGCGAGAACGTCAAGACGTTCCTCCTCGAGAACCCGCAACTGATGGCGGAGATCGACGAGCGGGTGCGCGACCACTTGGCGGCACGGAACGGCGACGGCACGGGTGACGACGCGGTGGGTGTCGTCGATCCGGACGAGCAGCCCGTCACGCTCGACTGACGATCGCCGGCCCGGGACGACGGACGGTCGTCCCGGGCTGCCGCACGCCGGCCCGCGACCCGACCGACCCCTCCGAGCAACGACCTGTCCGCTCGACGACCCGCTACCGCCGAGGTGGCACTGGCTCGCTCGTGACCCGACCGCCGCGCCAGCGGCGCGGGCTCATCTGGTGCTCGGGACGGCAGCGAGCACGCAGCCCGCCACGGCCCCGACGCCGGACACTCCGGAGCGGTCGGACCGGGCGCACGCGGCGAGCACGCCCCGGGGCACTGCCCGTGCGTGCCGGTGGAGGACGTCCGACCACACCCAGGCGCCGTCGGCCCGCAGTGGCGGCCGGCCGATGGCGGCGGTGAGGAGCGCGGCCGTGGGGGCTGCACCGATGGGCTGGTCGTAGGCGGGCAGGTCCGGCTGGTCCACGATGACGACGGTGGTCGCCTGCCACGTGGCGAGCGCCGTGTCGAGCGCGCCGATCGCCCGGGCGTCGAGCGCCACCGGCGCCCCCCCCGGCGTGGCCAGCCGCTGGAGCAACGCCACCGCCGGCCCTGCCCGACCCGACCGCGCCGCCACCGAGCCAGGTCCGCCACCGCCGACCAGCGCGTACCGGAAGCCGCCGACCGACTGCCATGTCATGGCCCCTTGCTGGAGGGTGAAGGGCGCGGGGATGGACAGGACGACGTCACCCGGTCCGGCGCCCGGCTCGGTGCGGGCGAACCACCGGGGCACCACGGCGGGCACGGCGGTGAGCGGGCTGTCCGGCACGACCTGGGCGGCGACGGGGACGAAGGCGACGGCCGCCACGACCAGGGCAGCGACGTTCCCGACGACGTGCGGGGTGCGCGCGGCTCGGCTGCCGGGCGGGCCCGGCGCTCCCAGGTCGGGTCGCACTGGCACGCCGGAGGCGGCCGCCGACCTGCGTCGAGGCCACGGGCGG
This sequence comes from uncultured Acidimicrobiaceae bacterium, assembly GCA_964610905.1. GTDB lineage: Bacteria > Actinomycetota > Acidimicrobiia > Acidimicrobiales > RAAP-2 > JAJZJT01. The sequence continues at coordinate 37,859 of CAZSYT010000010.1, read as the reverse complement.
GCCGCCCACGAGCGGGCCGCCCACGAGCCGCAGCGGTCGGCCACGACCACCACGGCGACGGTCGCGCAGAGGTCGACGACGGCCATGAACCGGCTCGGGATCACGTTCTCGAGCACGGGGAGATGGCTGAAGAGCCGCCACGGGGCCAAGGGGTGGCGGTACACCTGGACGGTCAGCGACGCGCACGCCACGCCGAGGCCGGTGAAGAGCCACAGGCGGCGGTCGCGCCGGAAGACGGCGAGCCCGGCGACGACGACGCCGAGCAGGGGCCACCCCACGTAGGTGGCATTGCCCAGTCGCGGGCCCTGGTAGCCGCCGGTCAGGTGCATCAGGGCGAGCAGGCCCGGGGAGGTGCCCGCCGTGTCGACGTAGGACCCGAGGGCCACGCCGCCGAAGCGGGGTGGCAGCTGGGGCCAGATCAGCCCGGAGAAGTGCGACGGTCCGGCCAGCGCGAACCAGGCCGGGTAGGCGAGCAGCACGACCGCCGTCGCCGCACCGGTGCCGAGCCCGACCACCACCCGCCGCCACCGCGTACGTACGAGGTCCTGCGCCCGTAGGAGCGTCCAGGCGAGCACCAGCACGAGCCCGACGCCGGCCGCCGCGGCGGCGATGACGAGCAGCTCGGTACCGAGGAAGAACTGCACGGTGGCGAGCAGCCCGAGCACGGCTCCAGTCGCGACCGGGCCGAACCGTGTTCCGCAGAGGAGCTCGTCGAGGGCGAGGACGACGAGCGGCAGGACCAGCAAGGTGGCGTCCATCAGGTGGGCGTCGGCCAGGTTGACCACCGCGAACGGCGAGAAGCCGTAGGCGAGGCCGCCGACGAAGGCCACGGGGCCGCTCGCGACCCACCGGCGCAACAGCGCGAAGCAGGCGAGGGCGGTGAGCGCGGGGCTGAGCGTGAGCGCCACGTCGAGCGTCGCCACCGGCCCCCACACCCAGGTGACCGGGGAGAGCGGGATGCCGAAGGCGAGCTCGCTCGTGTTGGCGAGGAGGTTCACGCCCCCGGGATGGAAGAGCGCGCGCGACCAGAGCACCGAGTGCCCGTGGGAGACCGCCCACGCCGGCCAGGCCAGGAACCAGGTGAAGAGCGAGCTGTCGCCGCAACCGCAGGTGGTGACGGTGGTCGGGTGGGACGTCCACACCTGCCACCACAGGGCGACCGCGACGGCGAGGTAGGCGAGCGCCGCCGCCGTGAGGGAGAGCCCGTTCCTGGGCCGGGCGAGGACCCTCGGTGGCACGGAGGCCCCGTCGTCGCCGTCGACGACAGGCGTGGGGACGTCCCCGGTGCGCCGGCCGAGGTCGCCGGTGCGCACGGGCGACCGCACTCCCCGGGAAGCCCTCATCCGCCACCCCGGAGGACGCACCCCGCAGCTGCAGCGGCGGGCAGCGCGGCGCAGGTGGCGAGCCGGTCGGGCGGTGCCGACACCGGCCGACCGGGTCGGGCCGGCACGTGCCACACCCAGGCGTCCCGCTCGAGCACCGGCGCCCGCCCGAGGACCGCCGTGAAGAGGGTGACGGCGAGGCCGTCGCCGCGGCCGCGGTCGTAGGGGAGGAGCGACGACGTGCGCGGGGCAACGACGGTGGTGACCCGCCACTCCCGCAGCGCCCGCCAGACGGCGTCGAGGCCGGCCCGGTCGAGGGTGGGAGGCGGCCCGAGCCCGACGCTCGCAGCCGAGAGGACCTCGAGGCCGGCCCGGGCGGCACCTGCCCGCGACGGGAGGCTGGCCGGGCCACCGCCGCCGGCCATGGCGACGTCGAGTCCCCCGAGGGCCTGCCACGCCATCGACGACTGGATCCCCGAGAAGGGGGCCGGGTAGGCGAGGACGACGGGCACCGTGCGGGCGGCCGTCGGCGTACCGGCGAACCAGGCGGGCACGCGCACCGGCTGGGTGGCGAGCGGCAGGTTGGACGCGAGGGCGGCGGCCGACGGGGCCACGGCGACGGCCACGGCGACGGCCACGGCCGCGACCCCGGCCACGGCCACGGCCCCGGCCCCGGCCCCGGCAGCTCGGGCCGCACCGGTTCCGTGTCCGCCGGCCCGTCCTGTCCCGCCCCGTCGGCGGCCGAGCACCCCGGTGGCCACCGAGCCGGCGCGGTCCACGACCACGGCGGCCAGGACGGCGAGGCACCCCGTCGTGACCGCGGCGAAACGGACCTCGACGATGTTGCCCACCAGGGGGACGTGGAGGAGGGCGCGCCACGGCGCGACCGCCACGGCCGAGGGCGCCAGCGACAGCAGCCAGGCGACCACCGCGACGGCAGCCACCAGGCGGTATCGGGGAAGCCGCCACCACGCGGCGGCACCGACGACGACCAGGGCGACGACACCGGCACCCAGGTACCCGAGCGTGGGCAGCGCCGGCCCCTGGTACCCGCCGAGGTGGTGCATCTCGGCGGCCAGCTGCGCCATCGGGGCCGGCGACACCGACGTGGCGAGCGTGGTCCCGAAGTGCCCGATGGCGCTGTTTCCCCACACCGACCCGGACAGGTGGGACGGCCCGGCCGTGGCGTACCAGACCGGCACGGCGAGGAGGACGACGCTGGCGGCCGCGGCGGTCGCCAGCCCGCGCGCGACCCGTCGCGCCGTCGCCAGCCCTTCCGGACCGGGCCCGGTGCGGCGCAGGTGCCACCACCACCGCACGAGCGCCACGGCCAGCCCGCAGGTGCCGGCGATGGCGACGATGAGGAGCAGCTCGGTGCTGAGGAAGAACTGCACGGCTGCCAGCACGGCGAGGGCGAGCCCGCTGCGCACCGGGCCGCGCCGCCCGGACACGAGGTCGCAGAGCACGAGGGCGAGGAGCGGTGGGACCACGAGGACGGCCAGGTTGAGCTGGTCGAGGGCGAGCTCGGTCACTACGAAGGGCGAGAACCCGTACAGGAGGCCGCCGACGAAGGCAGCGGGGAACGGGCGGACCCACCGACGCAGCAGGACGAACATGGCGGCGGCCGAGGCCGCCGGCGCGAGCGTCGCCGCCACGTTCATCGCCGCCACGGGGCCCCACAGCACCGTGACGGGGGCGAGCGGGAGGGTGAGCCCGAGCACGCTCGTGTCGTCGAGGAGGTTGAAGCCGCTCGGGTGGAACAGCCACGACGAGTGCCAGAGGCTCTGCCCGTGGCCGAGGGCGAACACGGGCCAGGCGAAGAACCACGTGAAGCGGGCGGCGTCGCCGCACCCGCAGGTGGTGACGGTGGTGGGGTGCGAGGTCCACACGTGCCACCACAGCCCGACGGCGAGGGCGAGGTAGGCGACCGAGGCCAGGGCGACCTGGTGCCAGCCCGGCGTGCCGGCCCGCTCGGCGACCACGGTCCGGCGCGTGCCGGCCCGCTCGGCGACCACGGTCCGGCGCGTGCCGGCCCGCTCAGCGACCACGGTCCGGCGCGCGGCCGCACAGCTGCTGCTCGGCCCGCACGGGGTGCTCGCTGAACGAGAGGGTGGTCCACGTGAAGGCGTGGGCGATGTCGGAGAGGGCTCGTCCGAGGGTGAGCGGGGCGGTGATGGCGTGGAGGTAGGCGGCGAGCTGCCCGCAGGACAGCGCGGCCCGCGCGGCGGCGACGGCGCGGGGTGACGGTCCACCGGCCGGCAGGCGCGTCCCCGGCGGGGTGAACCGGGCGACCATCCACGCCGCCGAGATCTCCTTCTCGTGCCCGGGTCGGTGGTGCACCCGGACCGTGATGTGGCTGCCGACGGGGTTGGCGAGCGAGAAGGTGTCGAAGATGTAGACCTTCGGCCCGCTCAGGTCGCCGATCACGCCGATGGCAGGCACGTTCACGACGAGCGAGAACGGCAGCGGGGAGCGCGCGGGGACGGCGGAGGCGACGGGGACGGGCGCGTAGGGGTCGGTGACGACCACGAGGCGCTGCTGTCCGGGCGGCACGGCGGTCGCCGTGCGGGCCAGCAGGTGCCCGGCGATGCCCGACAGGGCGCGCGCGTAGTCGGAGGTGGTGACGGGGTGGGCGTCCCCGGTCGCACGCACCCACGTGTTGCGCTCGTTCGAGATGGCGATCACCTGGGGGTTGAGGCTGCCCGGCGGCGACCCGTAGCGGAGCCAGCCGATGCAGACGACCGACCAGACGGCGACCGCGGCGACGGGGACGGCGGCTGCCGTCCGCACCTGGCGGCCCGTCGCCGCCACGGGGAGGAAGAGGGCGAAGAAGGCGGGCAGCAGCAGGCGGGCGTGCATGTAGTCGCCGCCCACGTAGACGACGTAGAGCAGGTCGGTGAGGCCCGCCACCACCGGGGCGGCGAGGAGGACGACGGCGAGGCGGTCCTCGGCACGCCAGCGGTCGCGGAGGGCGAGCCCGAGCAGCAGGGCGCAGGCGAGCGACGGGAGCCACAGCCAGTACGGCTCCACGAAGTTCCACAGGTAGGTGAGCCCTTGCGACCACCACGCCGAGCCGGCCGTCTTGGCCAGCGCGGTGTTGGGGACGATGAGCCCGAAGTAGGCCATGCGGGCGAGCTCGCTGGCCAGGGGGAGGGCGAGCGCGGCGGCGAGCGGAACCCCGTAGCGGCGAGCGCGTGACGCGGGCCCCGACCACCCCGGCGCGGCCATGACGACGCCGAGCGCGACGAGCAGCACGACGGCGGCCGGGGCGAGCTCGGGCCGGATGAGGGGTCCGAGGCCGAGCAGCACGGCCGTCCACACCGGCTTGGACCGACGCCTCTCGACCCGGACGAGGGCGGCGAGCCCGGCGGCGAGCCACAGGAACACCATCGACATCTCGAGCCCCGAGGTGGCGAACTCCCAGACGCCGGCGACCGACGAGACGACGAGCAGCCCGACCGGGTAGACGGTCCCGTTGCTGCTGCGCCCGACCAGGCGGACGACCGCCCACCCGCCGGCGACGAAGGCACCCGCGGTGCAGAGGAGCCCGAGCACCACCGACAGCCAGGGCAGGCCGACGACGGGGAAGACGACGCGCAGCACGGCCAGGGTCGCGACCCACAGCGGGTCCGAGTCCACCTCGACGCGCTCACCCACGTTGAACACCGGGCCGTGCCCCGCGAGCAGGTTGTGGATGATCCGGAAGTTGATGAAGGCGTCCTCGTCGACCCACCGGTAGGCCCAGGCACCCGCCACGACGACCACCAGCGGGACGAGGACCGGCCAGCGACGCCCGAGCCACCGACGGAGCGACCCGGCTCGCCGTCCGGCCGCCGAGGGGGCGTGCAGCGGGACCACCTCGGTCCGCTCCGGCACCGCCGATGCGGTCATGCCGACGCCGAGCGCCGCGGTGCGCAGGGTGCGGGTGGACCCGTCACCTGCGCCGGGCACGGTGCGGCCACCGGTGCCGAGGACGGCACGGCGTCGAGCAGCGCGCGGACGGGGTCGTCGGCGGCGCGCATCGCCCCCCATTATGTCCCAGGCCCCCTGGCCGCCCGGGGGCGCTCCTGGCCTGGGTAAGCTTCGCCGATCCGGCGAGCTGGGACCGCGGCACGAGCGCCACGAGGGCGTGGGCACCCGATGGCCTGGGCCGCCGCCTCGTACGGAGCGCTGTCGGTGGCCCTGTGGTGGCACGTCTGGGCGCACCCGGCCACCGTCACCACGTGCGCGTGCGGCGACGGCGCCCTCACCCTGTGGGTGCTCGCCTGGCCTGCGCACGCGCTGGCGCAGGGCACCAACCCGTTCTTCTCGTCGATGCTCTTCCACCCGACCGGCATCGACATGGCCCCGAACTCGCTCGCCCTCGGCACGGTCTTCGCCCCCTTCACCTGGCTCGCCGGCCCGGTCGCCACCATGAACGTCGTCGACGCCCTCGGCCCCCCGCTCTCCGCCCTGTCGATGGCGTGGCTCCTCAGGCGCTGGGTGGCGCCCGCGCCCGCCGTCCTCGGGGGGCTCCTCTACGGCTTCTCGCCCTTCGTCCTGACCGAGCTGGCCCTCGCCCACCCCAATTTCGGCTTCGCCGTGGTCCCTCCCCTCGTCGTCGCCGTCCTCGACGACCTCGTCGTGGGCAGAGGCCGCCCGTGGCGGCGGGGGGCGGTGCTCGGGCTGCTCGTCGTGGCCGAGTTCTTCGTGAGCGTCGAGGTCCTCGCGCTCCTCGCGCTCCTCGCCGTGCCCGCGCTCGTGGTCGTGGTCCTCGCCGGACGGGCGCAGTGGCCGTCCGAGGTCGGCCGACGAGCGGCCTCGGTAGGCCGCGGCCTCGCCGCCGCCGCCGGGGTCGCCGGCGTGCTGCTCGCCTACCCCCTGTGGGCGTTCTTCGCCGGGCCCGCCCACCTGTCGGGCCGCGCCTGGCCCGGCTCGCCGGCCGGCACGGTGGGCGCCACCGTGTCCTCGTTCGTCACGGGCCGGCTCCCGCCCGACCTCGTCGGGGTGATGCGCCTCTTCGGCGGCTACCAGGGCCCGGCTCTCCCCGACCCGACGTTCGTGGGGGTGGGGGTGGTCGCCGTCGTGGTGGTCGGGCTGGTCGCCTTCCGCCGCTCGGGGCTGCTCTGGCTGTTCGCCGGGGTGGGCGTCTTCGCGGCGGCCCTCTCCCTCGGCGTCGGATCGGGGGGGTGGCTCCCGTGGCGTCTCTTCGTGCACCTGCCGGTGCTCGTCAACGTGGTGCCGGTCAACCTCGCCTCGGTGACCGACCTGTGCGCGGCGACGTGCGTGGCGCTCGTCGCCGACCGAGCCATGGCCGCGGCGCCCCGGTGGAACGTGCCGCCCCTCGGGGTCGCGGGCGCGCTGGCCGCCGTCGTGCTCGTCCCCGTCCTCGTCAACGCGTGGCCGAACGTGCCGGTGACGGTGCGCCCGACGGCGCCGCCGCGCTGGTTCGCCGCTGCCGCCGACCACCTCCCCCGCGGCAGCGTCGTCCTGCCCTACCCGGCGGCGTTCGGTGGCGTCCAGTCGTCGATGGCGTGGCTGGCCCTCGGGGGCATGCACTTCTCGATGCCCGGCGGCGGCGGGCCCGGGGTGGTCCCCAGCCGGGCCGGCGCCGAGCGTCCGGGGTACGAGCTGCTGGCCCGGGCGTCCTACCCGCTCGACGCCCCACCGCCGATCACCCGGTCGACCCTCGCCGCCATGCGGTCTGCCCTGGCCGGCTGGGGCGTCGACACGGTCGTCGTCCCCTCGGGCACCGGGCTGCCCTCCTACGACCGGGGGCGGCCCGTCCCGTACGCCGCGGCGCTCTTCACCGCCCTCACCGGAGAGCGGCCGGTCCGGCGGGACGGGGCGTGGGTGTGGGGCGGGCCCGTCACGAGGACGTCCCTCGCCGCCGCCGGTCGCCGCGTCGACGCGACGAGAGCGGCGCGCTGCCTGGCCGACCCGCCCGGCTCGGCACCGGCCGCCGCCGCGTGCGTCCTCGGGTCGAGGTGACCGTGGAGCGGCCCGTCCCCGCTCCGGCCGCGTCAGTGGCCTCGGCGGCGCCACGGACCATCCCGTCGCCGTCGCGGCCGTGGCCGGTGCTCCGCCGGTCCGGCTGGCCGGCGCTGGCGGTGGCGGTGGCGTCCTACCTGGCGCTGGCGGTCGGCGTCTTCTGGAACGTCTGGGCGGCCACGCCGTCCGCCGTCATGACGTGCCCGTGCACCGACGCCGGCCGAACGGCCTGGTACCTGGCGTGGACGGCGCACGCGCTGTCCCACGGGCAGGCGCCCTGGTACTCGTCGGCGCTCTTCCACCCCCGCGGCTTCGACACCCTCGTCGACACCAGTGTTCCGGCCCTCGGCGTGGTGGCCGCGCCCCTCACCTTGGCGCTCGGCCCCGTGGTGGCGATGAACATGCTCTCCACCGTCACCCCGGTCGCCGCCGCGCTCGCCATGCGCTGGGCCCTCGGCCGCTTCGGGCTCGGAGGACCGGCGCGCTGGCTCGGCGGCCTGTGGTTCGGCTTCTCGCCGTTCGTCCTCGTCCAGTTGGCGTTCGGCTGGCTCGACCTGGCCTTCGTCGCCCTGGTCCCCCTCGCCGCGGTCGCGGCCCTGGCCGCCGTGCGACCCGGAGGACGCCAACGGCTGGCCGGCGCAGCCCTCGGCCTCGTCGTCGTCGCCGAGTTCTTCGTGAGCAGCGAGGTCTGCCTGCTGCTCGTCGTGACCCTCGCCCTCGGGCTCGTCGGCGCCGTGGTCGCGACAGCGGTGCGGGAGCCGGACGTCCTGGCCGTGCGAGCCCGCCACGCCCTCCCTGGCCTCGCCGTGGCGGCAGCGGTCGCCACCGCCCTGCTCGCCGTTCCCGTCTGGTACTTCCTCGCCGGCCCCGGGCACCTGTCGGGGACCGTGTGGTCGAACGCCGTCCCCGGCGATCTCGGCAACGCGCCGGCGGACTTCGTGAGCTCCGTCGGCCGCTTCGGGCCGGTCGGCGCGGCGCAGCTGGCCCGGCTCTCCCGGGTGCTCGGCGGGTACGCGGGCCCGGCCCTGCCCTCCCCATCCGACCTCGGCATCGGCATGCTCGCCGTGTGGGCCGTCGCCCAGTGGCGCTGGCGGCGCGACCGGCGCCTGTGGGGGCTGACCGCCCTGGCCGCCGCGGCTGCGGTGCTGTCCCTGCGGGCTGGCCCGACCCACTGGTCGCCGTGGGCGTTCGTCGAGCACCTCCCGGTCCTCGACAACGTCGTCCAGTCGCGCTTCGCCGTCGTGGTCGACCTCTGCGCGGCCGTCGTCCTGGCCGTCGTGGTCGACCGGCTGGCACGCCGTCCGCTGACCGCCGTCCGGGGCACCGGGCCCGGTCCCGGTGGCCGCAGCGCCGAGGCGGCGACCGCACCAGGGTGGCTCCGGCGCCCCGCGCCGCGCGGTGGCCCGCGTCCTCGGAGGAGCACACGGGTCGCCGCCGCCGGGGTCGCCGCCGCCGGCCTGGCCGCCGCTGTCGCCGTCGTGCCCGTGGGCGTCGCCCTCGCCCCCAACCTCCCGCTGGTCGTCCAGCCGGTCCGCGTGCCCCCGTGGTTCACCGGGCCGGGCCGGTCCGTCCCCCCGGGCACCGTCGTGCTGCCGTACCCGTTCCCGACGGCCGACACCCAGAGCGCCCTCCTCTGGCAGGCTGTCGCGGGCTTCCGCTTCGCCATGCCCGGAGGCGGAGGCCCGGCCGGCACCGTGGCCCGCGCCCGCCAGCCGGGGTTCGCCGTCCTGCGCGCCGCCTCGCTGCCGACCGTTGCCCCCCCCGTGCCCGACCGCGCTTCGCTCGATGCCGTGCGGACGGCGCTGCGGCGATGGGGCGTGACGACCGTGGTCGTCCCCGACGGGGCCGCTCTCGCCCGCTACGACCGCGGCCGCGGCGATGCGTATGGTGTCGCGTTCATGACGGCCGTCCTCGGCACTGCCCCGCGGCGCTCGACCGGCGCCTGGGTCTGGTCGGTCGGGAGCGCCCTCGCCCCACCCGTGCCGACGTCCGGTGCCGGTCTGGCGACGTGCGTGACCTCCGGTGGTGGCGCCCCGGTGCCCGAGCGAGGGACGATCGTGGCTCGGTGCGTGCTGCAGGGCGTGGGGAGGGGTCGGACGTGAGAGCGGAGGCCGTCGAGGAGCGCGCGCCTGCGGCCGAGCCGGTGCGGCGCTCGTTCCGGCTGGGCAACCGGCCGCCGCTGACGGGCATCCGGGGCATCGGCATCGTCACGGAGCTCGTCTACCACTCGAACTTCAAGACGCTGCCGGGCGCGTGGGCGTCCCTCGGGCTCTTCTTCGTGCTCAGCGGCTTCCTCATCACGTGGATGCTCTCGGGCGAAGGGCAGCGCACCGGGTCGGTGAACCTGCGCCACTTCTACGAGCGCCGCGCCACCCGCCTGCTGCCGCCGCTGCTCATCACCTCGGCGGGGATCGCCATCTACGCGGCGTTCGTGCCGGTCGCCGATGCCGCCCAGCGCGTCTGGGGCGACATCCTCGCCGCGCTCTTCTACTACGCCGACTACCGCCAGGCGCTTGGCCACGCGCCGTTCTTCGGCTTCCTCGCCCAGTCGTGGACCCTCTCGGTCGAGGAGCAGTTCTACGTGGTGTGGTCGATCCTGATGGTGGCCGCCGTGGCCATCGGGAAGCGCCGGGCCGCGTACCTGGTGGCGACCGTGGGCCTCGTCGCCAGCGTCGCGGATCGGACGTGGCTGGCCCTCGCGCCTCGCCACTTCACCCACCTCGACTTCGGACGCGCCTACTACGCGTTCGACAGCCGTGCCGACGCCATCTTCCTCGGGTGCCTGCTCGGCCTGGCCGCGTCCGACGGGCGCCTGAGCGAGTGGGGAAGGGCGGCGCGCGGCGTCCTCACGGTCGCGGCTGCCGCATCGGCGGCACTGCTCGCCTGGGTCATCCTGTTCGTGCCGCTGTGGACCCGGTCGCTGCTGCTCTTCTGGATGCCGGCGAGCGAGGTCGCCTCCGCCGTCGTGATCGTCTACTTCGTCGTCGCTCCCCGGAGCCTCGGCTCGCGCATCGTGGGGCTGCGTCCGATCGTGTACGTGGGCAACCTCTCCTACAGCCTCTACGTGGTGCACTTCCCCGTCTACCTCGCCATCAGCCCAGGCACCATGCACTGGTCGTACTGGCCGACGGAGGGACTGCGCATGGCCGTGATCATGGCCATCGTGGTGCCGAGCTGGCACTTCGTCGAGCAGCCCCTCACCCGTTGGCGTCGACGGGTCCTCACCGTCTGACTGGCCGCGGGCGCCGGGGGGCCGGGCGCACGACGGGCGGGAACCACTGCCGGACGGTCAGGCAGGGGCGGTCACGACGACGGCGAACCCGCCGGCCCGGCCGCGGTAGCCGTGCTCCCGCGGCGACGCCGGGGTCCAGCGCGAGAGCGACACCGTGGTCATGCCCGTCCCCGACCCGACGTAGGCGTGGCCGAACTGCACGGTCCAGAACGGGCTGACCCGGGGGTGGTAGCCCCGGGCGTCGAGCTCGTCGACCAGCCCGATGAACTCCTCGACGGCGACGAGGTTGTCCCAGTCGACGCCGACGTAGACGGCCTGGTCGCGCCGGAGCGCGGGCGTGACCACCGCCACCAGCCGGGCGACCACCGGGCTCGACGCCGCGCTGAGCGGTGGGAGCCGGAGGACCTGCACGGTGAGAGCGGTGCCGGCGACGAGCGTCACGGCGGCAGCGGCGACCGACGTGACGGCCCGGGCCGATCCCTCCCGAACGACGGGCGACCGCCGCAGTCTCCGGGCGAGCGAGGCCCACGGCACGGTGCCGAGCGAGGCCGCCGCCGCCACGGGGACGACGACGGCCCACAGCACGAGGTACCCGGTGACGAAGCCTGTGATGCGCGACACGGCGATGCCCGAGACGACCCACCCCACCATCACCTGCGCACCCAGGGCCGCGGCGAAGGGGCGCCGATGTCGCCAGCCTGACCAGGCGGCGACCGCGCCGACGGCGAGGGTGAGCGCGGTCGCCGCGAGGGCTACCCCGGCATGGGCCGGCTGGCCGCCGAGGAACTTCGACATGGTCTCGGAAGGCCCGAGCACGGCCACGCCGAAGGCGGCCACGGTCGACCAGGCGGCGGCCGCCGCCCCCTGGCCCGGCCTGCCCGAGGTGAAGAACCGATAGAGGAGGGTGAGGTTCCCCGGGTGGTGGGTGAGCTGCTCGACGACCGGCGGCACCCACATGGCCACGAGGGCGGCGAGACCCGCGACGGCGAGCGCCTCGGCGCGCCTGGGTCGCCGGTGCCACCACGCGGGCGTCCGCTCGACCCGCCGCCTCCCGCTCGTGCCGGACGACGTCTCCCCGAGGTGCTCCTCCCGTGGCCCGAGCAGGCGGACGGCGACGAGGGTCGCGACGGCGAGGACGAGCGACGCGGCGACGAGCGGGAGGGCCGAGATGTCGGTCTGGACGACGAACGAGCCGACCAGGACGGCGCCGAGCAGCGAGCCCGGGGAGCGTACCGACGCGGCCGACAGCACGACTGTGAGCAGCAGCGGGAGGACGACGACGGTGGGGTTCCACGGGCTGACGAGCGCTCCGAGGTGGCTCTCGGAGTAGGTGAGGTCGGCCGGGCCGGTCATGGCGAGCTGGACGGAGAGCACGGCGACGCAGGCGGCCGCCCACGCCGCGGCCGTCGCCCCGGCCCGCCGGCGGACGACCCAGACCGTCCCCACGGCGGCGAGGCCGTTCACGAGGGTTGCCGCGACGAACTCGGCCCGAGCCCCGGGCCCGAGCACGCGGGCGACGGTGGCCAGCAGGTAGTAGTAGGTCGGCCCGGGGTGGTGCCAGCCGTAGCGGTCGAACGGGCCCAGCTCCTGGTGCCAGCGGAGGGCCTCGCGCGTGTGCAGGTCGATGAGGGCGAGGTCGTCGGGCAGGTAGACGTGGGCCCCCGCCGTGGCGACGAGGTGGCCGACCGCCACGGCGAAGGGGACCGCCAGGGCTGCCACGGCGAAGACGGCGAGGGCGCGGGCCGGTCGGCCGGTCGGACCCGGTCCGCGGTCGCCCGCGCCTCGGGCGGGCGAGCCGCCGACGAGCGAGCCGTCCGGCGTGCCGGTGGGCTCGGGCTCGGCGCCGGGACGCCCCTCCGGCTGCCGCCGCCGGGCTCCCCGGCGGGACGGCCGTCCGGTCACCGGCAGGGGGCCCATTGCCCGGCGATGCTACGGCCGACCCGGCGACCTCTCAAGCGGCGTCCCGCTGTGCGGGCGGGCGTTCTCAGGCGCCGGCGACCTGGGCGGTCGTGGGCAGCGTCGACGGGCCAGCGCCGTAGACGGCACGCCAGGTGCCCTGGGACGGTCGGGTGGCGCTCGCCGGGCCGAGGGCGATCACGCCGAAGACGTTCTCCGTCATCCGCACCACCGCGTCCGAGTTCGCCGGGCTCGCCGGGGGGAGCACGTTCGGAGGGATGAGCGAGGGCTGGACGAGGTTGCCCACCCACGACGCGTTGCCCGACGCGAACACGCCGCCTCCGCCGGGGACCGTGTACCAGGTGACGTCCGAGTAATTCCCCCCGCGGTTGGCCACGAGCGAGTGGGCGAAGACGTCGAGGTTGGCCGGGCCCGCCCCGCCGGGCACGTAGCGGTCGAACTCCCCGACGACCACCTGGTGAAGGTGCTGGCCGGAGGTGAGCCCGGTCCCGTCGTAGAGCCACGCCGAGGTGTCGCCGACGACCATGTCGGCGACGGCGCCGATGTCCTGGTACATGTCGCCGATCAGGCTGTCCTCGGGCCGGTTGACCGGCGGCTGGGGCCAGTTGACGGTGACCAGGGCGTTGTCGTGGCCGTAGAACGGGTCCTCGGTGGCCGACTTGTAGCAGACCTGGTGGCGGTAGGAGCCGATGGCGGTCGGGTCGAGGCGGATCTGCCGGTAGCAGGCGTTCGCGCCGAGGAAGGCCAGGTTGACGCCGCCGTCGAGCGCCTTGCGTGCCGCGGCGCGCATCTGGAACGACCAGTACTCGTCGTGGCCCAGGCTGACGAGGGCCTTGTGCCGGGCCAGGAGGTCTCCGCGGGCGTGGAGGTCGATGTCCGTCCAGTTGGTGACGTCCAGGCCGAGCTTCTCCGCGTGGAAGACGACGGGGAGCTCGTTGCCCACGAAGTCGGCGGCACCCGACGCCCAGTCCCAGTCGTAGGGCCGGTCGAAGGTGACGATCCGCGCCCGGTTCTGGTAGTCGCCGCCCCCGGGCGCATGGGTGAAGCTCAGCTGGCCGCCGGTGTTGCCGTAGTAGAGGCTGTAGCCGCCCCAGCGGTTGTACGCCTGCCACGTGGTCACGCAGTGCAGGAGGACCACCGCGGCCGTCGACTGGTCGTCGCGCAGGCAGAGGGGGACGAACTGCTGCTGGCCGGTGGGCCCGACGAGCTTGAGCAAGTAGGCGCCGGGGGGCCACGACGGGTCGATCCGTACGGTGAGCGACGGCTTCCAGTGGCACTCTACGGTGTTGGTCGGCGCCACCACCGTGGGCTGGGCCTGGACGAAGCCGGTGACCTCGTCCGACTGCCAGACGAGCCGGCCGCCGATGCCGTGGTAGTAGCCCATCCGGTACGCCTCGACGTGGAAGTGCGGCGCGGTCGTGGAGACGAACAGGGTGACGTCGTCGCCGTGGACCGCGCTCGTCGTGCTGGCGTAGCCCCAGATGTCGCCGGGCTGCTGGAGGGTGGTGACCCACCAGGCGTCGCCCTGCTTGGCGTTCTCGGCGACGATAGCGGACGACACGGGGATGACGACCCCGCCCGGGGTCTTGGAGTTCACGACGGTGGGTCGGGCCGGTGCCGGTGCCGGGCGGCGGGGCCGTGCCGGGGTGCGGGCCTTCGCCGGGCTCGCCGTCGTGCCGTAGACGGCACCCGCCACGACGGCGGCACCGCTGGTCGCCGCGGCGGCCGCCAGGAACCGTCGGCGTGAAACGCCCCCCGACCGGGCGGCGAGCCCGTCCCCGTCGGAGGTTGGTCCCCCGCGGCGCGGCGGGCGGGTGACACGGTGCGCAGGGGCCCTCGAGCCCCTCGGAGGGGCAGGGCCGTCGGCAGGGCCGTCGGCAGGGCCGTCGGCAGGGCCGTCGGCAGGAGCCGCAGCGTCCCCCGGTCGCCGGTCCGGAAGGTCGTCCTCGGGCACGGCCGTCATGGTACCGGCGCGGGCTCGTCGGTCCGGGGCGGGGCGGAGAGCGGGCGGCCCCCGTGCCTACGCTTGGGCCATGACGCTTCCCGTCCCCCGCCCCGACCGCACCAGCCTCGTCACCGGGGCCTCCTCCGGCATCGGCGCCGAGATCGCCCGTCAGCTCGCCGCTCGCGGCCACGGGGTGACGCTCGTGGCCCGGCGCCGCGACCGGCTCGAGACCCTCGCCGGAGAGCTCGCCGACCGTCACGGCGTGCGCACCGAGGTGCTGCCCTGCGACGTGGCCGACCCCGACCAGCGGGCCGGGCTGCTGACGGCGCTCGCCGCGCTCGGCCTCGCGGTGGACGTCCTCGTCAACGACGCTGGCTTCACCACCGTCGGCCCGGTGCACGCCGCCGACCCGGCCTCCGAGGTGGCGATGGTGCAGACCAACGTCGAGGCGGTGGTCGACCTGTGCACGCGAGTGGTCGCCGGCATGGTCGAGCGCCGCCGGGGAGCCGTCCTGAACGTCGCGTCGACGGCCGCCTTCCAGCCCCTCCCCGGTCAAGCCGGCTATGCAGCGTCCAAGGCGTTCGTCCTCTCCTACACCGAGGCGCTGCGGGCCGAGCTGCGCGAGTACGGGGTCACGGTCACCGCACTCTGTCCCGGTCCGGTGGCCACCGAGTTCACCGAGGCGGCGGGGTGGAGCGACACGGAGGTCGAGGCGACGTTGCCGCGCCCGCTGTGGGTCTCGCCCGAGGCGGTGGCCCGCGCTGCCGTCGACGGCCTCGAGGCCAGCCGGGCGGTGGTGGTCCCCGGGCTCGGGAACCGTGTCCTCTCCGGAGCGGCCCGGCTGACCCCGCACGCCCTGCTGCTTCCCCAGCTCGCCAGGCGGCACCCGGCGATCCGTCGTTCGTAGCGTCCCCGGACGCGTCCAGGCTCCGGGTGGGGGCGGTCTTGACGGTGGGAGCTGTCAGGCTTGACCTGACACACGCGTCAGGGATATCCTGACACCCTGTGGCCGTGGGGAGGAGACGGATGCCGCGGACCGTGACACCCGAGGCCCTGTG
Organism: uncultured Acidimicrobiaceae bacterium; assembly: GCA_964610905.1. Lineage (GTDB taxonomy): Bacteria > Actinomycetota > Acidimicrobiia > Acidimicrobiales > RAAP-2 > JAJZJT01. The sequence continues at coordinate 22,415 of CAZSYT010000010.1, read as the reverse complement.
CTGCTCGTTCTGCACGAAGAGCCAGTTCGACGTCCGCAAGCTGGTGGCGGGTCCGGGCGTCTTCATCTGCGACGAGTGCATCGAGCTGTGCAACCTGGTCGTCGCCGACGACGCGCGGCGCACGGGCGCCGCGGCCGACGGTGGCGGGTCGGCCGACGGTGGCGGGTCGGCCGACGGTGGCGGGTCGGCCGACGCGGAGACCCCGCCGGCGCTCCGGGCCTGGGACGGGCTGTCGGACGACGAGCTTCTCGGCGAGATGGTCCGGGCCCATGCTGCCCACCTGAACGTCGACCGTGCGGTGCGACGCCACGTGGCGGTCCTCCGTGACCGAGGCGTCAGCTGGACGCGCATCGGCGAAGCGCTGGGCATGACCCGCCAATCGGCGTGGGAGCGGTTCTCGGGCGAGGAGTAGCCGCGCACCCCCCTCGGCTCGCGTCGGTCCCGCCGGAGACCGAGCCGGGGACCGAGCCGGGGACCGAGCCTCCGCACCCGACCGCCGGGTCGGCGCTACCGGCCGATCGGCTGCGGACGGGAGCCGGGGGGGCGACGTCCGACGCGCAGCACGCTCAGGTAGCGGCGTGGCGCACGGTCGGCCATCCGCAGCCGGATGCGCTCCGCGACGGCGTCGAGCAACGGCTCTCGCACGTCGCGGGCGAGCCGCCGGTAGGTGGACTGCGTGCGCAGGAGATCGGCGAAGGCGTCCCCGTCGAGCCACTGGACGGTCGGGTACCACCGCACGACGGTCGGACGGAACAGGTCGCCGGGGTCCGCGACGAGCCCCCAGCCGAGCCCGGTGGCGCGCACCTCGTCCTCGAGCGGTGGACGAGCCCAGTCGGGGTTGCCGGGGGAGAAGCGCTCGTGCAGGTCCGCCGTCTGGGCGTACACCTCGGGCTCACCGGGACGGCGGACGACCACGTTGCCGATGAGCGCCACCCACCCGGCGGGGCGGAGCACGTCGTGGGCCCGGCGCCAGCCGACCGACGGGTCGACCCAGTGCCACGACGACGCCGCCACGAGGACGTCGAAACGCCGCCCTCGGTCGTCCCACGCCTCGAACGTCGACGTCTCGACCACGACGTTCGGGAAGGTGGAGAGCCGCCGGCGGGCGAGCGCGGCCAAGCCGGGGCCGGGCTCGACGGCGGTCACCGCGCATCCGAGCGTGGCGAGCGAGCGCGTCGCCTGGCCGGTGCCGCATCCCACCTCGAGCACCGAGGACCGCTCGTCCAGGCCGGTGACGGCGGCCAGGTCCGCGTGCAGCTCGTCCGGGTACGTCGGTCGCACGCGGTCGTAGAGCTCGGGGACATCGTCGAACACTCGACCGAGCGCACGTCGCTCCTCGGTCGCCATCCGCACATCCTGCCGCTTGCGGCCTCGGTCCGCCCGAGGGAGCCCCAGGTGCGCGGAGCCCGGCCCCGACGGGCCTCCTAGTCGGCGATGGCCTGGTAGACGAGGGAGCGCAGCTGGGAGCGGATCGGGTACGAGGTCGAGGGCATGAGCTGGGTCATGAAGACGGCCGTCAGCTCCTCGGCGGGGTCGACGAAGAAGGCCGTGCTGGCGGCACCTCCCCACGAGTACTCGCCCACCGAGCCCACGCTCGCCGTGGCCACGGGCCCGAGGCTGACCGCGAACCCGAGACCGAAGCCCACGCCGTCGAAGCCCGACTCGCCGAAGCCACCGGTGGCGAGGTGGCGGAGGTCGGTGCCTCCGGGGAGGTGGTTCTCGGTCATGAGCTCGAGCGTCTTGCGCCCGATGACCCGGTGCCCCTCGAGCTCGCCGCCGGCTACCAGCATCTGGCAGAAGCGGAGGTAGTCGCCGGTGGTCGACACGAGACCCCCGGCGCCCGACAGGTACGAACGCTGCCTGCGGTAGGCGCTCGTCGCCGGGTCGTCCAACAGGGGCGGCTCGCTCCCCTTGCGGTAGGCGTAGCAGGCGGCGAAGCGCTCGGCGGACTCGTCGGGCACGACGAAACCGGTGTCGACCATGTCGAGCGGCCCGAGGACCTCGTCGACCAGGTAGTGGTCGAAGCGCTTGCCCGAGAGGAGCTCCACCAGCCGAGCGCACACGTCGGTGGACAGCCCGTAGTTCCACCGGGTGCCCGGGTGGAACTTCAGCGGGTAGTCGGCGAGCAACGCGCACGCCCGCTCGAGCGTCATGCCCGAGCGCTGCTCTTGGAGCGCCTTGGCGTAGCGGTAGTCGAGCGGGTGGCTGGGAACCACGGCTCCGGCCAGGCCGGTCGTGTGCATCAGGGCATCGCGGACGGTCATCGGGTGCTCGGGCTCCACGAGGCGCGTGCCGTCGTCGTCGGCGACCTCGACCTTCAGGTCGCTCCACTCGGGGACGAAGCGCGACACCGGGTCGGTGAGCAGGAAGTCGCCGCGCTCGTAGCACTGCATGAGGGCGATCGACGTGAGCGGCTTGGTCATCGAGTAGATGCGCCACACGGTGTCGGGAGCGACCGGCCGGCCCCGCTCGCGGTCCATCGCGCCCAGGGAGCAGGCGTACGCGACCGAGCCGCCGCGGGCGACCACCAGCTGGCACCCGGCGAGCTTCCCCGGCTCGACGTAGCGGGTGCGGAAGTGCTCGCCGAGCCGCTCGAGCCGCCCGGCGTCCATGCCGGCCGCGGCCGGGTCGGCCGACGTCGCCCAGGCGACGTTGGCCATCACGCGTTCTTCGGGAGCGCCGAGAACGGGGTCGTGCGATCGTTGTTCGGCTCCTTGGGCAGCCCGAGGACGCGCTCGCCGATGATGTTGCGCTGGACCTGGTCGGTTCCCCCGTAGATGGGCGGCGCCTGGGCGAGCAGGGCCATCTCCGTCACCAGGTTGACCAGCGGGTGGACCACGTCGGAACCGAGGGTGCCACGTTGCTCGTCGTCATAGCCGTGCAGCGTGCCGGCCGCGCCGGCGATCTGCAGCCCGAGGTCGCGTGAGAGCCGCATGATGTGGCTCATCGACAGCTTGGCGATGTTGGGCATGCCCGGCACGTCGGAGCCGGACTCCTTGGCTGCCTTGAGCCGGAGGCTGTTGAAGCGCCCCAGTTCCCCCCAGGTGTAGAGGCGGGCAAGCCCCTGGCGCACGAGCGGGTCGTCGAGGCGGCCGACCGCCCGGGCCAGGTCGATGAGCATGCCGGCTCCGCCCCGCATCGCCCGGAGCGAGGCGCCGTCGCCGCGGCGCCCTCCGTCGACGCGCACGAAGTCGCCCGCCCGGCGCTCGAGGTCCCCGACGACCGTGCCCGGCTGGGCGAGGCCCCCCGCCCCGTTGCCGCCGCCCGAGCCGAGGCCGGCCCGCTCGTTGGCGAGCGTCGTGTTGGCCACCGCCCATCCCTGGTTGACGCCGCCGATGACGGCGTCGTGGGGGACGCGGGCCTCGGTGAGGAACACCTCGTTGAACAAGGCCCGGCCGGTCATCTCGCGCAGCGGGCGGACGTCGACGCCGGGCTGGTGCACGTCGATGGCGAAGTAGGTGATCCCCTGGTGCTTGGGGACGTCGGGGTCGGAACGGGCGAGCAGCATGCCGAGGTCGGCGTGCTGTCCCCCCGAGGTCCACACCTTCTGCCCGTTCACGATCCACTCCTCGCCGTCGCGCACGGCCCGGGTCTGCAGCCCCGCCAGGTCGGACCCGGCTGACGGCTCCGAGAACAGCTGGCACCAGGCCCGCTGGCCCGTCACGATGTCGCGCACGAAGGTGTCGATCTGCTGCTGGGTGCCGTGCGCGGCGATCGTCGGTGCGGCGAGCAGGAGCCCGAGCCCGGCCGGTGCCCCGAGCGCCCCGAAGTCCGTGATGGCCTGGGCGACGCGCACGCCGTCGTTGCGGCTCAGCCCGCGCCCGAAGGCGTTGGCCGGCAGGGTGGGCGCCGACCACCCGGCGAGCCCGAGCCGCTCCCACCAGCCGCCGACGGTGAGGTCGGGGTCCCAGTTGGCCTCGAGCCAGCGGTGCAGCTCGGACAAGACGGCGTCGTCGGTCGGCGCCGGCTGCGTGCTCGTCGCGGTGTCGGTCATGGTCTCCCCCCTGCGGTCGGGTGGTCGGGTACGGGTCGGCCCGGCCGGGGCCCCGGGGCCCCGGGCCGTCGCGACGGTAGCGGACGGGCCCGTCGGCGGGCCCGTCGTGGAGCGTCCGGGCGGCTCACGAGCCACCTCCGGCGAAGCGCTCGCGTAGCACGGCGCGGTAGAGCTTGCCGTTGTCGTGCCGCGGCAGGTGGTCGACGAAGGCCACCGAGCCCGGGCACTTGTAGTGGGCCAGCCGTTGGCGGCAGAAGGCGAGGAGCTCGCGCTCGAGCTCGGGCCCGGCGATCGTCCCCGGCTGCGGCTCGACGACCGCCAGGACCACCTCGCCCCACTCCTCGTCGGGTACGCCGATCGTGCCGACGTCGCCCACCGCGGGGTGCTCGAGCAGGACGGCGTCGACCTCGGCCGGGTAGATGTTCACGCCTCCCGAGATGATCAGGTTGGCGGAGCGGTCGGTCAGGTAGAGGTAGCCCTCGTCGTCGAAGTGGCCGACGTCGCCCAGGGTGAAGTACTCGCCCACGTAGGTGCTGGCCGTCTTGGCGGGGTCCTTGTAGTACTCGAACGCCGCGCCGGGCGGGGGCCGGAGGTAGACCAGCCCCGTCTCGCCGACCGGCAGCGGGCGCCCCTGGTCGTCGCCGACGACGACCATCCCCTCGACGAGGGGCTTGCCCACCGTCCCGGGGTGGCCAAGCCACGTCTCGGGATCGACGAAGGTGCCGAGGCCCTCGGTCGCCGCGTAGTACTCCCACACCACCGGGCCGAGCCACTCCATGAGCCGCTGCTTGACCACAACCGGGCAGGGCGCCGCGCCGTGGAGCACCGAGCGGAGCGACGACAGGTCGTAGCGGTCGCGCACGGCTTCGGGAAGCGAGAGCATGCGGTGGAACATCGTCGGGACCATGTGGGTGTGGGTGACCGAGTACCGCTCGACGAGGCGGAGGGCCTCCTCGGCGTCGAAGCGCTCCATCACCACGACCCCGACCCCGAACGTGAGGGGCAGCGCGAGCGAGAACAGCAGCGGAGCCGCGTGGTACAGCGGGCCGGTGCACAGGTGGCGGTCGCTGCCGTCCTCGCGGTACCCGAAGAGGGCGAGCGACGCCGATCCGGCCGTGGCGCCCGGCGGACGGTGGACGCCCTTGGGCCGGCCGGTCGTCCCCGAGGTGTAGAGCATCGACGACCCGAGGCACGGGTCCTCGAGGTCGCCGGCGACCTCGCCGGCGACGAGGGCGTCGTAGCTCACCGTGCCCTCGAGCGCCTGGCCGACCACCACGACGACCGGGGGGTCGTCGAGCGAGCGAGCGGCGGCGACGGCGACCTCGGCGTGCGCACGGTCGCTGACGAGCACGCGGGCCTCGCAGTCGCCGGCGATGTAGGCGACCTCGTCGGTCGTCAGGTGCCAGTTGACGGGCGTGATCCGGAGGCCACCCCGCTGTGTGGCGGCGTGGACCTCGGCGAACTCGGGACGGTTCCCGCACACGAGCGCCACGGCGTCCCCAGGCACCAGACCGAGCCGCCGGAAGGCCCGGGCCGCCTGGTTGGCCCGGGCGTTGAGCTCGGCGAAGGTGCGGTTGCCGCTGGGCGACAGGATGGCCATGCGGTCAGGGTCGCGTCGGGCCCAGTAGGCCAGCACCATCCCCTCGGCGACCATGCGGGCGCGCTCGTCGGCGGCCTCCCGGGCCTCGGCCGGCCCGGAGCCTGCCTCGGCGGCCGGCTCGGCGCCCGGGCCGGCCGCCGTGGGGCCGGAGCTCATCGGTGCACCTCCTGGGTGGTCGGGGCGAACAGGGGGAGGTGGCGTCCGTCGGAGAGCGGCTCCCAGCACACCGAGACCTCCACGCCCACGTGCACCTCGTCCGGTGGGCAGCCGACGACGTTGCTCAGCATGCGGACGCCCTCGGCGAGCTCGACGAGGGCGACCACGAACGGCTCTCCTCCTGCGAAGGGGCCGACCTCGCTCCGGTGCTCGACGGTGTAGGCGTGGACGACGCCGGTTCCCGCCGCCGGACGCCACTCGATCGCACGGCTCAGGCAGCGGGGGCAGAACGGACGCGGGTGGAAGAACGGCTGGGCGCACGCCGTGCACCACGGCAGCACGAGCTGCTGGCGGCGGGTCGTCTCCCAGAACGGTTCGGCGCCCTCGCCGACCCCCGGCTCGAGCCGGCCCCCGGCGGCTCGGGTCGCCGTCACCGCGTCGCCTCGGTGCCGAGCACGAGGGTCGACATGCACGACAAGACGATGCCCGAGCCGTGTGCGACGGCGACCTGTGGGGCCTCGAGCTGGCGCTCCCCGCACTCGCCCCGCAGCTGGCGCACCGCCTCGACGATGAGGAACATGCCGTACATGCCGGGGTGCGTGTAGGAGAGGCCGCCGCCGTTGGTGTTCATGGGCAAGGCGCCCCCGGGTGCGGTCCGCCCACCTTCGACGAAGGGTCCGCCCTCGCCCTTTGCACAGAAGCCGAGGTCCTCGAGGTGCAGCAAGGCGGTGATGGTGAAGCTGTCGTAGCCCATCAGCACGTCGACGTCCGCGGGACCGAGGCCCGCCATGGCGAAAGCCCGTTCCCCCGACACCCGGCCCGGGGTGGTCGCGAGGTCGGGCATCTGCGAGATCATCGAGTGGTCGTGGCACGTGGCGGCACCCAGGACGAGCACGGGCGGCTTGGCCAGGTCGCGGGCCCGCTCGGCGCTGGTCATCACGAATGCGCCGGCCCCGTCGGTGACGAGGCAGCAGTCGAGCCGGTGCAGCGGCTCGCACTCGAAGGGCGAGGCGAGCACGTCGTCGACGGTGATCGGGTCGCGGTAGCGCGCCCTCGGGTTCATCGTCGCCCACTGCCGCGTGGACACGGCGATCTCGGCCAGCTGCTCGGGCGTGGTGCCGAAGCAGGCCATGTGACGCGACGCGGCCATGGCGTAGGGAGCCATGGGGAGCCGCAGTCCGTAGGGGAGCTCCCACTCGACGAGGGGGTCGCCGACGCCCCGGTCGGGTCGCCGACGCGACCGTCCGGCGCGCCGGTCCGACCGGGGAGTCGACGCGTACACGCTGACCACCACCTCGCACAACCCTGCGGCGATGGCGGCGGCAGCGTGCTCGGCGTGGACCTCGAAGCTCGAGCCCCCCGTGTTCGTCGAGTCGGTGAAGGTCGGGTGGATGCCCAGCGCCTCGGCCAGCTGCACCGACGACGTCGTGTGACAGACCCCGTCGACGTCGGCCAGCGTCAGTCCGGCGTCCTCGAGCGCGGCGGCGACCATGGCCGCCTCGAGGTCGCGCCCGGTGCGCTCGAGCTCACCGGTGGGCGAGGCGTCGTCGGCCACCCCGACGATGGCCGTCCGACCCCGAAGCGGGTCGGTCATGCGCCGGCGCGCTCGCGGTCGGCCGTGACTGCGTCGTAGGCCAGGTAGTCCTCGGACGTGTCGGTCGCGTGCTCGAACTCGAGCAGCCCTGCCTTGCCCCACTGCTCGCGCAGCCAGCCGTCGTTGGCGTCCAGCAGGCCGAGCTTGCGCACGTTGGGGACGAGCTTGGCGAAGAACGCCCGTTGGAAGGCGGCGAAGATGCCGCCACCGGCCGTCTGGGCCGCCTCCATGAGGTACGGCACCACGGCGGCCACCGGGACGCCGAGGCGCTCCCAGATCTCGGGGGTGGTGGAGCGGGCCCGGTTGCGCAGGGTGTTCTCGACGAGGAACTCCTGGCGCTCGCGCAGCTCGGCAGCGCTCAGGTCTCGGTAGAGCTCGCTCAGGCTGAGGATGCCGAAGGCGACGTGACGGGCCTCGTCGGACATGACGTAGCGCAGGAGCTTCTTGAGCAGCGGCTCGGTGGTCGTCCGGTGCATCTCGCCGAAGGCGGCGAGCGCCAGGCTCTCGATGACGATCTGCATGCCGAGATAGGCGATGTCCCACCGGCTGTCCTCGAGGAGGGCCGTGATCTGCTCGTCGAGGAACGGGCTCATCGGGTACGCCGCACCGAGCTTGGTGTCGAGGTACTTGGCGAAGACCTCGGTGTGCCGGGCCTCGTCCATGGTCTGGGTGGCGGCGTAGTACTTGGCGTCGATCCACGGCACGGTCTCGACGAGCTTGGCGGCCGTGAGCATCGCCCCCTGCTCGCCGTGCATGAACTGGCTGAGCCGGGCGCACAGGAGCTCCACTCCCAGGCGTGTGAACTCGGCCTCGCCCCACGAGGCGAGCGGCGAGCCCTTCAGGGAGGCGGCGACACGGAACAACGGTGGGACGGCGTCGTCGCCCATCTCGGCGACCATCCGCTCGGGGTCCACGTCGGTGTCCCAGTCGATGTCGGTGACGCTGTTCCACTGCGCCCCCATCGCCTTGTTGTACAACGTGACGAGCTGCGTCCGGTCCCGCTCGTAGTCCCACGTGAAGATCTTGGTCGCGTGGTCCTCGATCTCCTTGAGCGCGCCACGCACCTGCTCCGGGCCGGGCACGTCCTGCGTCTCGGTGGTCATCGTCCCCCCTTCCTCAGCGTCTGCCGACCTGCTCGATCGCTCGTCCCCCGCCCGCGCCGCCGGGCGCGCCGCCGGGCGCGCGTCGCCGCGCCCTCATGGCCGCGCCCCCCTGCCTCTCACCTCCGGGACCGCGTGGGCCACCGCTCCTGGCCACGTCGCGTCGACTGCGTCTCCCGCCTCGGTCGCCGTGGCGCCGGGGCCGGAGCAGGCGCCCGCGCCGCCGGCTCCGAAGCTCTCCACGATCCGCTCGACCAGCTGCTCCCACCCTTCGGGGTCGGGGCCCGGCAACCCCGAGCCGCGGAAGAGCAGGAGCCCGAGGCGCACCACGCGCACCAGGTGCAGGACGGCCTCGGGGTCGAGCGCCGGGTCGATCGTGCCGTCGGACGCCGCCGCGTCCACCAGCGGGGCGACGGCGTCCCGCCACTGCCGGCTGGCCTCGGCGAGGGCGGAGCTGACCTCGGAGTCCCGTCGGGCCGTGACGAACGTCTCGAGCAGCAGGGCCTCGCCGTCGGTGAGCGCTCCCGCCGGGCGCGTCGCCCGCGCCCGCAGGAAGTCGGCCACCCGGGTGTGACCGGAGGGGACGACACGCGCGCGCGGTACCGAACGGGTGAGCAGCGCCTCGCGGACGAGCTCGTGCTTGGAGCGGAACCGGCCGTAGACGGCACCCGTGGACAGGCCTGCCTCGCCCACGACGTCGGCGAGGCGTGTCCCGTCGTAGCCGCGGCGGGCCACCACACGGGCCGCCGCGTCGAGCAACGCCTCGCGCAGCTGGTCGCCTCCGTCGTCGTCGACAGCCGGGTCGAGCCGCTCGGCGGCCGGGTCCACCCCCATGGCTCCACGAATAACAGTTATTCTCCGACCTGGCAAGGAGTGGCGGCTCCTGCACGCTCCGGTGCCGTCGCTGGTCGCGGCCGGCGGCCCGGGTGACCGGGCCAGCGGCACCGACGCCTTCTCCGTGGCAGGATCGACGGTGGCGCCGGTGGCGCGCTCGTCCCGCTGCACCGGCCGGAGCGGCCGGACCGGCCGGACCGGCGGTGGGGGCACGGGTGAGAGCCGCTCGGGGCCGGTCGTGCCGGGCCAACCCGGGAGGGGGCACCCGACGGGGAGCACCCGCGAGGTGGCGGGGCCGAGACGGCCCGCCGACGAGGCGGAGACGAGGAGAGCAGAGCATGGAGGGTGCCATGACCGAAGCCGCTGCCGTCGCCGAGCGCGTCGACCAGCTCCTCGCCCAGCACGACCCGTCGACCACCGACCCGGTCGTCTTCCGGGGCGCCCAGTACGACCTCGGGCTCGCCTGGGTCCACTTCCCCGAGGGCTGGGGCGGCCTCGGGCTCCGACCCGACCTGCAGAAGGAGGTCGACGGTCGCCTGCGCGACGCCGGGGCGCCGGCCGCCACCGAGCGCCACTTCTTCGGTCTGACCATGGCCGGCCCGACGATCGTCACCCACGGCGACGACCAGCTTCGGGGCCGGTTGCTCCGGCGGATGTTCACCGGCGAGGACGCATGGTGCCAGCTGTTCTCGGAGCCGGGCTCGGGCTCCGACCTGGCCAGCCTGGCGTGCAAGGCGGTGCGCGACGGCGACGAGTGGGTCGTCACCGGGCAGAAGGTGTGGAACACGCTGGCCCACGTCGCCGACCGCGGCATGCTGGTGACCCGCACCGACCCCGAGGCGCCCAAGCACAAGGGGCTCACCTACTTCGCCCTCGACATGCACGCCCCCGGTGTCGAGGTACGACCGCTGCGGCAGATGACCGGCCAGGCCGAGTTCAACGAGGTGTACCTGACCGAGGTCCGGGTCCCCGACGCCGACCGGGTCGGCGAGGTCGACGAGGGCTGGCGGGTGGCGATGACGACCCTGATGAACGAGCGCACGACCATCGGCGGCGGCTCCGGGCCCCCGGGGCGCGGCTCGGGGGCCATCGCCGAGGCAGTCCGCATCTGGCGCGAGGAGGCCCAGACCACGACTGCGGTCCTCAAGGACGAGCTGGTCCGGCGGTGGATCGAGGCCGAGGTGCTGCGCCTCACGAACATCCGGGCGTCCCAGAACCGGCGCGCCGGCAACCCCGGTCCGGAGGGGTCGATCGCCAAGCTCATGTTCGCCGAGGTGAACGCCCGGATCTACGACCTGTGCGTCGACCTGCTCGGTGCCAGCTCGCTCGTCGGCTACGACTACGAGATGCGGCGGTCGGCCAACCTCGGTCTCGTGGGTCCACCCGGTTCGTCCCGCACCATGTTCCTGCGCTCACGGGCCAACTCCATCGAAGGTGGCACCTCGGAGATCCAGCGCAACATCATCGGGGAGCGCGTCCTCGGGCTGCCGGGCGAGCCTCGCGCCGACAAGGACGTGGCCTGGTCTGCCGTGCCGCGGAATTGAGGTCTGCCCTGCCACGGAGCCGAGGCCGGCCGGCACGGCCTGCGGGCGGCGCCTGACCGGTCTCGCCGGTCCCCGCCGGACCCGGCCTGCCTTCGCCTGCCGGCGTCACGGCGTCACGGCGTCACGCGGGCGAGCCGAGGGGACCGGTCCCGCCACCTCCGTCGATGGCCGCCCGCAGGGTGGCGAGGCGCTCCCGGTCGAGCGAGTACCAGACCCACCGCCCACGCCGCTCGCCGTGGACGAGGCCGGCCTCGCCGAGCACCTTCAGGTGGTGCGAGACCGTGGGCTGGGACTTGCCGAGGGGTGCGACGACGTCGCAGACGCACGCCTCGCCCGTCGCCGCCGCGGCGAGGATCGACAGCAGCCGTAGCCGCACGGGGTCGGCGAGGGCGGCAAAGCCGCGAGCGAGCTCCTCGGCGTCGGGGCGGCCCAGCGGGGCCTCGAGCACCGAACGGCAGCACGGGGCAGCAGCTGGCTCGGCGGCGGTGCGTGCGGCCACGGCGTCCTCCCATTGACGATGATCGATTGATCGGTTAGGGTCGATGCATCAACGTCCATCGATGATAGTCGCGGAGGTGCCGATGGCTCGCGTCCAGCTCGCGCTCAACGTTGCCGACCTCGACGAGGCGGTCACCTTCTACACCACGTTGCTCGGGACCGCGCCGGCGAAGGTCCGGCCCGGCTACGCCAACTTCGTCGTCGCCGACCCGCCGCTCAAGCTCGTCCTCGTCGAGGACGCCACCGCTGCGCCAGGGACGCTCGACCACCTCGGCGTGGAGGTGGCGAGCACCGAAGAGGTCGCAGCGGCAGCGGAGCGCCTCGCTGGCGGCGGTCTCGCCACGCGCTCCGAGGAAGGAGTGGCGTGCTGCTACGCCGTGCAGGACAAGGTCTGGGTCGAGGGCCCCGGCGGCGAGCAGTGGGAGGTGTACACCGTGCTCGCGGAGTCCGGGGTCGGGCCGACGAGGACGCGGCAGTGCTGCTGACCCGCCACCCGCCGGGCCGCGGGGAGCTCGACGGGCGATCGGTGGGGGACCTCCGTGGGTGACGTGCTCGCCGAGCGCCCGGTCGTGCCTCCTCCTGAGCCGGCGTCACTGCCCGACGCGGCCGTCGTGGCGCGCCTGTCCGTGCTCGACCGGTTCCTGCCGGTGTGGATCCTCGCCGCCATGGCGCTCGGCATCGGGCTGGGACGGGCCGTGCCGAGCCTCGGCGCGCACCTCGACGCAGTCCAGGTGACCCGGGGCACGTCGCTCCCGATCTTCGTCGGCCTGCTGGTGATGATGTACCCAGTGCTCGCCAAGGTCCGCTACGGGCACCTCGGGACCGTCACCCGCGACCGGCGGATGCTCGTCTCGTCGCTGGTGCTCAACTGGCTCGTCGGGCCGGCGGTGATGTTCGCCCTGGCATGGCTCTTCCTGCCCGACCTCCCCGCCTACCGGACCGGTCTGATCATCGTCGGGCTGGCCCGGTGCATCGCCATGGTGCTGATCTGGAACGACCTGTCGTGCGGGGACCGCGAGGCGGCCGCCGTCCTCGTGGCGCTCAACTCGCTGTTCCAGATCGTCGCCTTCGCCCTGCTCGGCTTCTTCTACCTGCGCGTGCTCCCCGGCTGGCTCGGGCTGTCGACGGTCGGGCTGCACGTCTCGGTCGGCACCATCGCCGAGACGGTCGCCATCTTCCTCGGGGTGCCGCTGGTCGCCGGGTTCCTGACCCGGACGGTCGGGGAGCGCCGCCGCGGTCGCACGTGGTACGAGGAGCGGCTCCTCCCCCGCCTCGGGCCGTTCGCCCTCTACGGGCTGCTCTACACGATCGTCATCCTCTTCGCCCTCCAGGGCCGCACCATCACGGCCCGGCCCGGCGACGTGGCGAGGATCGCCGTCCCGCTGCTCTGCTACTTCGCCGTCATGTGGACGGGCTCGTTCGCCCTCGGCCGGGCGCTCGGCCTCCCCTACGAGCGCACCGCCACCCTGGCCTTCACCGCGGCGGGGAACAACTTCGAGCTGGCCATCGCCGTGTGCATCGGGGTGTTCGGGGTCACCTCGGGCGAGGCCCTCGCCGGGGTGGTCGGGCCGCTCATCGAGGTGCCCGTCCTCGTGTCCCTCGTCTACGTCTCGTTGTGGGCCCGTCGCCGCTACCCGGGTGCCGCGGCGCCCCCGTCGGCGACGACCCGGGCCTGACCCGCGACGACCCGTGCGAGCCGCGCCCGGGAGCACTACAGACCCACGTTCCGAACCTCGGAGGCATCCGTGACCGACCGGCCCGTCGTCCTCTTCCTCTGCGTCCACAACGCCGGGCGCAGCCTGGCCGCCAAGGTGCTCCTCGAGCACCACGCCGCCGGCCGCGTCGAGGCGTGCTCGGCCGGCTCCGAGCCGGCCGGGGAGCTCAACCCCGCCGTGGTCGCCGTGCTCGCCGAGCGCGGCCTCGACCCGACCCGCGAGCGGCCGAAGGCCGTCACCGACGACGACGCCCGCGCCGCCGACGTGGTCGTCACCATGGGGTGCGGCGACACCTGCCCGATCTACCCGGGGACGCGGCGGCTCGACTGGGAGCTCCCGGACCCCGCCGGGCTTCCCGTCGAGGACGTCCGTCCCATCGTGGACGAGATCGACCGGAGGGTGCGCGCCCTCGTCGCCGAGCTGGTGGGGGAGCCGACGGGCTGACCGAACGCGTCGGCGGAGCGGCTCAGCGCCCGGCGGGGCGAAGGACGCCGACGGCGCGGCGTGCCGCGGCCGTCGCCAGTGTGGACACGACGGCGACGCAGACGAGCAGCGGCGCCACGACGAGCGCCGCGACGCCGTGCGGCGACGAGACGGTCACGGCCGTCGCGGCGGAGCGTCCCTGGACGAGGAGGGCGACGCCCCACGCCACGACGGTGAGCGCGATCAGCCCGGTGAGGACCGACGCGGCGAGCGACGTCCGGGCACCGAGGGCCAGCGAGCCGACGGGGAGCTCGGCGCGCGACGCGGCCAGGCCGACGCACGCCACGGCGACCAGCCACCCGACGGCGGCCACCCCGTGGAGCGCGTCGCCGACCAGGTTCGCCGCGGCCAGGTGGCCGTCGAGCGGGATCATCGGGCCTCCGTGGCTCACCCAGCGGCTGGGCCGCAGGACGGCCTGGGTGACGACCAGGGCGAGGTCGACGCCGAGCGAGATCGCCGGCGCCCACGCCAGCAGCCGGAGCCGCCTGCTCGCACCGGCGGCCCGTAGGGACCATCGGAGCGTCGACCACCCGCCGGCCAGGGCGGCGAGGGCGGCGAGCGTGAGGAGCCCGAGGACGACGCAGGCGTCGAGGGCCACCCACGTGGCGGGGCCGAGGGAGAGCGAGACCATCGGTGGTCCGGTGAGCGGAGGCCGACCGTCGGCGATCCCCGTCACGTGGCCGAGCCCGCTGACGGGGTAGCCACCGAGGAACACCGTGCCTCCGGTCCAGTGGAGCTGCCAGCCGCCGAGCACGTAGACGGCGAGCGGGACGGCGAGGAGCAGGGGCAACGTGGCCGTGACGACCGAGGCGCGCAGGCGCGCCCGCCACAGGCCTTCCTCGTGGGGCATGCCGGTCGCCACCGCTCGGGCGAGGAGGGCGCCACGGGCCAGGTCGGCGCCGATCCACCACGGCGAGCGCCCGTCGCCCCGGAGGTCGTCGACCACGGCGCGCTGCTCGTCGCCGTAGCGGTCGCGCCACCAGCGCGGGTAGGCGCGCAGCGCAGTGGCGAGGACGAAGTCGCTCACGCCCACCGTGGCCTCCCGTCCAGCCGCCCGAGCCCGACCTCGGCAACCCGGGCCAGCGTCCGGAGCCGCTCGCGCAGCACGGTCGCCCCGAGCCCGGTGATCCGGTAGGGCCGCCGCCGGTCGGCCGTCGGGAGCGGCTCGACGAGCCCTTCCTCCTCGAGCCGGGCGAGGACGCCGTAGAGGGTGCCGGGCCCGAGCGTGAGGCCGGCCAGCTCCTCGATGTCGCGCATGAGGGCGTAGCCGTGCTTGGGGCCTCCCGTCAGGCTGGTGAGGACGAGCAGGGTCGGGTCCTGCGTGCGTCCCAGCCGGGTCCTCGCCACCGCCACCTCCCCACCTGCGTCTGGACTGCGCTCCGCCTGCGCTCGCCGGGCCCTGCTGCTGCTGCTGCTGCCGCTGCTGCCGCTGCTGCTGCTGCTGCCGCCGCTGCCGCCGCTGCTGCTGCTGCCGCCGCCGCCGCCGCCGCCAAATTACTACGGAATTCGTAGTAGTCAACCGCCCCGACCACCCGGTCCCGTCGAGCCCGGCGGCGCGCCACGTCCCGGCGCCCCTCCACCTGCGTCGCGCCCGGGGGGTGTGGCCCCGGCGGCGGCGACGTGGTACACCTCGTCGCAGGTCGCCGACCGGCCGCGCCGCACGCGGGCGCTCGGACGGTGCCCGCCCGCTGTCGGCGTACGCGCCGGCCGACCCGATGCGAGGAGCGAGAACGATGCCAGACGCCAGCGCCGACCCGACCGGGCCTGCACTCTCGGCCCTGCTCAGCGAGCGCCGGCGCTTCGAGCCTCCGCCGGGCTTCGTCGAGAAGGCCAACGCCGGGCCTGGCATCTACGAGGAGGCAGCCGCCGGCCGTCTGGCCTGGTGGGAGCGTCAGGCCGAGCGCCTCCAGTGGGAGCAGCGGTGGGACCGCGTCCTCGAGTGGGACCTGCCCTTCGCCAAGTGGTTCGTGGGCGGCACGCTCAACGCCGCCGTCAATTGCGTCGACCGCCACGTCGCCGCCGGCAACGGCGACCGGGTCGCCTACCACTGGGTGGGCGAGCCCGAGGGCGACACCCGCACCATCACCTACGCCGACCTGCAGGGGATGGTCTGCCAGGCCGCCAACGCCCTCGCCGAGCTCGGCGTCGAGGCCGGCGACCGGGTCGCCATCTACCTGCCGATGATCCCCGAGGCGGTCGTGGCCATGCTGGCGTGCGCCCGCCTCGGCGCACCGCACTCGGTCGTCTTCGGCGGCTTCTCGGCCGACGCCCTGGCCAGCCGCATCCTCGACGCGGACGCCCGCGTGGTGGTCACCGCCGACGGCGGCTGGCGTCGCGGTTCCGTCTCGCCGCTCAAGCCGGCCGTCGACACCGCCCTCGAGCAGTGCCCCGAGGTCCGCTCGGTGCTCGTCGTGCGGCGGACCGGCCAGGACGTGGCGTGGCACGAGGGACGGGACCACTGGTGGCACGACCTGGTCGGCCGGCAGCCGGCCTCCCACGAGGCCGAGGCCTTCGACGCCGAGCACCCGCTCTACCTCATGTACACGAGCGGCACGACGGCGAAGCCCAAGGGGATCCTCCACACGACCGGCGGGTACCTCGTCCACTGCGCCACGACCCACAGGCTCGTCTTCGACGTGAAGCCGGAGGAGGACGTCTTCTGGACGGCGGCCGACATCGGCTGGGTGACTGGCCACAGCTACATCGTCTACGGTCCGCTCGCCAACGGCGTGACGTCGGTCCTCTACGAGGGGACGCCGGACGCCGGCGGGCAGGACCGGTGGTGGCGCATCGTCGAGCAGTACAAGGTGTCGATCCTCTACACGGCGCCCACCACCATCCGCACGCTCATGAAGTGGGGCGAGGAGCTGCCGGCCGCCCACGACCTCTCCAGCCTCCGGCTGCTCGGCTCGGTCGGCGAGCCCATCAACCCCGAGGCGTGGATGTGGTATCGGACGAACGTCGGGCGCGACCGGTGCCCGATCGTCGACACGTGGTGGCAGACCGAGACGGGGGGCATCATGATCTCGCCGCTGCCCGGCCTCACCGCCACCAAGCCC
This sequence comes from uncultured Acidimicrobiaceae bacterium, assembly GCA_964610905.1. Classification (GTDB taxonomy): domain Bacteria; phylum Actinomycetota; class Acidimicrobiia; order Acidimicrobiales; family RAAP-2; genus JAJZJT01. Next base: position 5,838 of record CAZSYT010000010.1, on the reverse strand, counting down.
GGAGCGGCCATGCGCCCGCTGCCCGGCATCAGCGCCGACGTCGTCGACGACGCCGGCCGCTCGGTCGGCAACGGCGAAGGCGGCTACCTGGTGCTCACCGAGCCGTGGCCGGGCATGCTTCGCGGCATCTGGGGCGACCCCGAGCGGTACCGGCAGACGTACTGGAGCCGCTACGCCGGTTCGTACTTCGCCGGGGACGGGGCCAAGCGGGACGAGGACGGCGACCTGTGGCTCCTCGGCCGCGTCGACGACGTCATGAACGTGTCGGGGCACCGCATCTCGACCGCCGAGATCGAGCATGCCCTGGTCGGCCACTCCCGTGTCGCCGAGGCCGCCGTGGTCGGGGCGAGCGACGCCACCACCGGGCAGGCGGTCGTGGCCTTCGTGACGGTCAAGGGGGAGGTCGGAGACGACGGCGAGACGCTCGTGCGCGAGCTGCGCGACCACGTGGCCGCCACCATCAGCCCCATCGCCAAGCCGCGCCAGATCCTGCTCACGCCCGACCTTCCCAAGACGCGGAGCGGCAAGATCATGCGGCGCCTGCTCCGCGACGTGGCCGAGCACCGCGAGCTCGGCGACGTCACCACCCTCGTCGACTCGTCGGTGGTCGCCATGATCGACGACCAGATGCGGGCCAACCCGACGGCGGGGGACGAGGGGTGAGCGCGACGCGGGCCAGGCCGGACGGCGACGCCCCCGGGGGACACCCCGGGAAGGTCTCCGTGCCCGTGGAGGTTGCCTGAGCCGTGCTGGTCGAGATCTTCTCCGACGTCGTCTGCCCCTGGTGCGCCATCGGCAAGCGCCGCTTCGAGGCGGCGCTCGCCGGCTTCGAGCACGCGGAGGAGGTGGAGGTCGTGTTCCGGGCCTTCGAGCTCGACCCCCATGCGCCCCGCGAGGTGACCGGCGACTACGCGGAGCGCCTGGCCCGCAAGTACGGCATGACCCGCGACCAGGCCCTCGGGGCCAACGCCCGACTGACCGCCATGGCGGCGGCCGAGGGGCTCGACTTCCACTTCGAGCGGGTGCGCCCGGGGTGCACGTTCGACGCCCACCGCCTCCTCCACCACGCCGGCCTCGTGGGCCCCGGGGCGCAGGCCGCGCTGAAGGAGCGCCTCTTCGCCGCCTACTTCACCGAGGGCGAGGCCATCGGGCGCCCCGAGGTGCTCGCTGACCTGGCCGCCGACGTCGGGCTCGATGCCGACGAGTGCGCGGCGGTGCTGGCGAGCGACCGCTACGCCGACGAGGTCCGGGCCGAGGAGCAGGCGGCCCTCGACATCGGCGTGACCGGGGTGCCGTTCTTCCTGCTGGACCGGAAGTTCGGCATCCCCGGCGCACAGGACGCCGAGACGATCCTGGCCGTGCTGCGGCGGGCGTGGGTGAAGGAGCACCCCGGCGAGGCCGACGGCAGCGCGGGGATCGGCGTCGCGGCGCCCGTCCCCGCCGACGCGTGCGACGGCGACGCCTGCGCCGTGCCCGAGTGAGCGGGTGCCCGAGGTCACGGGGGCCGCGGTGACGGCGCTCGCCGACCTCGTGCGGGAGATCCCCGACTACCCGTCGCCCGGGATCGTCTTCAAGGACATCACGCCGGTGCTCCAGCACGCCGAGGCCCTCGCCGACGCGGTCGCCGGGCTCGCCGGCCCGTTCGCCGGCCGGGTCGACGCCGTGGCCGCCGTCGAGGCGCGTGGCTTCATCCTGGGGGCGCCGGTGGCGGTGGCCTTGGGGGCGGGGTTCGTCCCCCTGCGCAAGGCGGGCAAGCTGCCCTTCGCCACCCTGTCGGAGGGGTACACGCTCGAGTACGGCACCTCGGAGCTCGAGGTCCATGTCGACGCCCTCGAGCCCGGCTGGCGCGTGCTCGTCGTCGACGACGTGCTCGCCACCGGCGGGACGGCCGCCGCCGCCGTGCAGTTGGTGCGGCGCACCGGCGCCGAGCTGGTGGGCATCGCCGTGCTCCTCGAGATCGCCGCCCTCGGTGGGCGTGGGCAGTTACCGGGCGTGGAGGTCCACGCCCTGCTCGACGACTGAGCCGCTTCGGGCACCAACCTGCGGGCGGTCGGCGGAGGATCCTGCTCCGCCCGACGGCGGACGCTCAGGCGCCGAGCTGGGCCCGGATGTCGGGCGGGACGAAGTTGTTCTCCTCGGTGGTGTCGGCCTCCACCACCTCGACGAGGCGCTCGACGACCTCGGCGGGGTCGCGCTGGCCCTCGGTGACGAGCCGGCGCATCGCCTCGAAGAGCGGGGTGGCCGGTGCGGTGAGGGAGCCCTCGCCGAACCACTCCCACATCGAGTCGGCCATGCGGTCGTTGAACCCGGTGAGGTAGGGGCCCGGGTTGACCAGGGTGACGTCGATGCCCTGCCCGGCGAGCTCGGCGCGCAGCGCCTTGCCCATCGCCTCGAGGGCATGCTTGGTCATCGAGTAGGGGCCGAAGGTCGGCCCCGAGATGACGCCGGCGATCGACGACAGGATCACGATCCGACCGGACCCCTTGGCCACCATGCGAGGCAGGACGGCCTGGGTGACGGCCAGGGTGCCGAAGACGTTGACCTCGAAGAGGCGGCGGACGCGCTCGATGGGGACGTCGGCGAGCGGCCCCGTCTGTCCGGCGCCGGCGTTGTTGACCAGCACGTCCAGGTCCCATCCGGCCGCCTTGGCGACGTCGTCGGTGGTGACGTCGAGCCGCTCGACCTCGAGCTGTGGAGCCTCGGAGCGCAGGGTGGTGGCCTGGTCGTCGGTCTCGGTGGTGGCGATGACGGTGTGGCCCCGCTCGGCCAGGGCGAGCGCCGTCCCCTTCCCGAACCCGGAGCCGGCGCCGGTGATCATGACGGTCTTGCCCACAGGAACGCTCCTCTCGCGTCGGTGGGCGCATGCTACGGCCCCTGGCCCGCGTCCGCCCCGGGGCCCGGCGCGGGAGGCTTGCAGACGCGCGGGTCAGCGCCTTACGCCGTCGGGACCGGCTGGGGCGGCGGCGGTCCGACGTAGCGCGCCGACGGGCGGATGAGCCGGTTGTGCGCGGCCTGCTCGAGCACGTGGGCGCACCACCCGACGGTGCGGCCCACCGCGAAGGTCGGAGTGAACAGCTCCCGGGGGATGCCGCAGCTGTGCATCACCACGCCGGCGTAGAACTCGACGTTGGTGTACAGCTGGCGTCCGGGCTTGAGCTCTGCGAGCACGTCGACGGCGGTCTCCTCGACGGAGCGGGCGAGCTCGACGAGCGGCCCGCCCAGCTCGCCGGCCACCCGGCGCAGGAGCAGCGAGCGGGGGTCGTCCGTCTTGTAGACGCGGTGTCCGAAGCCCATCAGCCGCTCGCCGCGCCCGAGGGCGTCGCGCAGGAACGGCTCGGCGCGCTCGGGCGTGCCGATGGCGTCCAGCAGGTCGAGGGCGCGGCTCGGCGCCCCTCCGTGGAGCGGTCCCGACAGCGCCCCGATGGCCGCGGTGACAGCCGCGGCGAGGTCGGCACCGGTGGAGGTGACCACCCTGGCGGTGAACGTCGAGGCGTTGAAGCCGTGGTCGACCGTGAGGGCGAGGTACTGCTCGACGGCCCGGGCGTGCTCGGCGCTCGGCACCTCCCCGGTGAGCAGGTAGAGGTAGTCGGCGGCGTGGCCGAGGTCGTCGCGGGGCTCGGGTGGTCGCTCGCCGCCGCGCAGCCGGTGGGCGGTGGCCACGACGGTGGGGACGACGGCGCAGAGGTCGAGCACCTCGTCGGCGAGCTCGTCGGTGGTGAGGTCGAGGGTCGGTCGCCAGCCGAGCTCGGCGCCCAGCAGGGAGACCGCCGTGCGCAGGACGTCGAGGAGCGTCCCCCGCCCGGCCACCTCGGGGAGCAGGGCGGCGAGGCCGGGCGGCAGGGCGCGTCGTCGGCGGAGGTCGTCGGCGAAGGCGGCCGCCTCGGCGGGCCCGGGCAGCTCGCCGCGGAGCACGAGGTGGACGACGTCCTCGAAGGAGCGCCGTTCCGCCAGCTCGGTGGCCGAGTACTGGCGGTAGTGGAAGAAGCCTTGGTGGCCGCGCACGTCGCCGACGGCCGTCTCGGCGACCACGACCCCCTCGAGCCCGGCGGGCACCTCGCTCCCGGCCTCCCCGACCGGGCGGATACGCGCGATCCCCGTCAGGTCGCGCAGGGACACCACCCCGACGAGCGTGCCGCCGTCGACCACGGGCAGGTGCCGGTAGTGGTGGGCGGTCAGGCTGGCCCACGCCGCGTCGACGGCCTCGTCCGGGCGCAGGACGTCGGGCTGGGCGGTCATCCACTGGGCGACCAGCTCGTCCCCGGGCCGGGCCGACGCGGCGGCCGCCCGGAGGAGGTCGCGCTCGGTCAGGATCCCGACCACCTTGCCGAGCTCGGTGACGACGATCGAGCCCACGTCGGCTTCGCGCATCCGGCGCGACGCCTCGGCCAGCGTGGCGCCGCTCGCACAGGTGAGCGCCGGGGCCGTCATCAGGTCTGCCACCGTGGTCTCCATGGGGCCAGTATGGGCAGGCCAGGGACGGATGTAAACGTTGATCAAGTCAATGTACGCTCGACGGCGTGGACCGGATGCTCACGAGCGAGGAGGCGGCGCGACGCCTCGGGGTGAAGGTGGCGACGCTCTACGCCTACGTCAGCCGGGGCCTCGTCGAGTCCCACCCGGCGCCCCGTGGACGCGGGAGCGTCTTCGCCCTCGCCGACGTGGAGGCACTGGCCGCCCGCAGCCGCGGCGGGCGCCGCACCGGCACGAGGCTGGCCACCGTCACCACGAGCGTGACCCAGCTGCGTCCCGGCGACGGCCCCTGCTACCGGGGGACGCCCGCGGTGGAGCTGGCCGGGCGGGCGTCCTTCGAGGAGGTGTGCGCGCTGCTCTGGGAGGACGAGGACGGACCGGCCGACTGGACGGCGCCCGTCCTCGGCCCGTGTCCTGTCGCCTCCACGGCCGACGCCCTGCGGTGGGTGCTCGTGCTCGCCGGTGCGACCGACCCGCTCCGCTCCGACCTGCGCCCCGTCGCCGTCACCCGGGCGGCCCGCCGGGTCGTCGCCGCCCTCGTCGACGGCGTGGGGTCGGCGGGCGACCCGTGTGCTGGGGAGGTGGCCGACGAGGCGGCCGGGGGCAGCATCGCCTCCCGCTTGGCCGACCACCTGGCCGGCGGGTCGGCGTCGACGGGCGTGGCCGATGCCGTCGACGCTGCGCTCGTGCTGATGGCCGACCACGAGCTCGCCACCTCGACCATGGCCGTGCGCATGGCCGCGTCGGTGCGGGCCGATCTCTACGACGCGCTGCTGGCCGGGCTGGCGACGCTCGCCGGGCCGCTCCACGGCGGTGCCAGCCAGGGCGCCTACGAGCTCCTCGTGGTGGCCGAGCGCGACGGCGCGTCCCGTGCCCTCACCGACGTCCTGCGCGAGCAGGGGCACGTGCCCGGCTTCGGGCACCGCGTCTACCCGGACGGCGACCCGCGCGTCCCGGCGCTGCTCGCGCTGGCCGTCCCACTGCTCGGCGACGAGCGGCGGGCGCTGGTCGACGACGTGCTGGCCGTGGCCACCGCCGGCGACGCGCCGGCTCCGAACGCCGACCTGGCGATCGCCGTGCTGACCTGGGGCACGGGCATGCCGTCGGACGCGGGACGGACGATCTTCTCGGTGGCGCGGGTGGCCGGGTGGACGGCGCACTACCTCGAAGAGCTCGGCGAGCGCCCGTCGCGCTTCCGCGGCCGCGCCGTCTACGGCGAGCCGCCGGGCCGACCCAGCTCGTGGTCGGAAGCCCGCCCGTGAGGCCCGGTCACCCCGCCTGCGGCGCGGGTGCTCCGAGGGTGCCGCACACCGCGGTCAGCCGCCGGTCAGCCGCCGGTCAGCCGCCGGTCAGCCGCCGGTCAGCCGC
>CAZSYT010000009.1:52875-62740 GCA_964610905.1 uncultured Acidimicrobiaceae bacterium | reverse complement strand
TGTAGGTCTTGAAGAAGTGGTGGTACAGCCGCCACCCGTAGTTCGAGACGATGTAGCCCTCGAGGGTCGACCGGTCCCGAGGTGGTCGGACGCGCACCCACAGGAACGACAGCGCGCAGCGCGCGGCCTCGACGACGCCGAGGTTGCGCAGGGCGTTGCCCAGCTTGATGGGGTAGTCGTAGAACTTGCCCCCGTAGTAGATGCGGCTCATCCGAGGCCGGAGGAGGAAGTCCTCGGGCGGCAGGACGTCGTGCCAGAAGGCCTCGACCCTGCCGACCTTGGTGAAGAACCGGTGGCCGCCGATGTCGAAGCGCCACCCGTCGCGCTCGACCGTGCGGCTGATCCCCCCGACCACCGAGTCCGCCTCGAGCACGGTCACGCGGGCGTCGCCCCCGACGACCAGCTCGCGGGCGGCCGTCAGGCCGGCCGGGCCGGCCCCGACGACCACCACGTCGCCCACACCGCCCCCGGCCTCGTCCGAGCCGGCCGCTGCTCCGCCGACAGGTGTCGCGCTCGTCACGGTGGTCCGTCCCCTTCGAGTCTCGTGGCGTTCTGTCGTCGACCGGGCCGTCGTCGGGCCGTCGTCGGGCCGTCGTCGGGCCGTCCTGGGCCGGACGGAACGCCGTCCGCCGGTGCACCTTAGCGCCTGGCGGGTGGGCCCCCGTGTGCCCTCGCCGCCGGGCGAGGAGGCGCGCCGAAGGAGGCCCTCACGGCACGACGATGCCGAGGAAGGCGAGGAGCCCGTAGCCCACCAGGGCGGCGGAGGCACCCACCACGACGACCCGCCACACCTCGGGACGGCCGGTCACCGAGGCTCCGGCGACGACGAGCGGGAAGGCGCTCAGCGCGTACCGCTCGAAGGAGTCGAGGTTCGTCGACGAGGTCGACACGACGACCATCGCCAACGCGAACACGGTGTAAGACGACGGCAGGCGCCGCGCCGCGACGACCAGGAGGACGACGGCGAGGACCACCCAGGGGATGTGGAGCGCGCTCCCGACGTGGTGCCCGTGCAGGAACGCGTCGGCGTTGTGCAGCATGGCGGTGAAGGGCTGGGTGAGCGGTCCGCGGTGGCCACCTTGGGTCTGGACCTCGAAGGGCAGGAAGGCATTGCCGTAGGCCGCCCCCACCCAGGCCAGGTAGGCGCCCGTGCCGAGGAGCGGCGCCACGACGGCCACCGACCGGGCGACGAGCGACCGGGCCGACGGGAGGGGCTCCGCACCGGGTCCGGCTCGCGGTGGGTCCCCGCCCGGCGGCGGCACCGGTCGCACCTGTCGACGCCGTGCCCACCGGTGCACGGCGCGGGCGAGGGCCGGTTCCGCTGCCCACCACCGGGCCGCGTACGGACGCGCCGCCTCGACGGCGAACGGCGCGACCAGGAGCACGCCGAGCGGCCGGACGGCGCCGCCCACGACACCGGCGGCGGCGGCCAGCCACCACCGTCCCTGACGTGCGGCGAGGAGCCCGGTGGCCGTGCACACGAGGAAGGTCCCCTCCGAGTACCCCATGACGAGCACATAGGCCGCCGGTCCGAGCACGAGCAGCCAGACGGCGCGCCGGGCCGTGCCCTCGTCGCCGAGGTCGCGGACCACCAGTCGGTAGACCACGGCCAGGCCGACGAGGGTCGACAGGTTCGCCACGACGACGAGCGCCGCCCCGGCACCGACGCCCGGGAGGGCGGCCACGACGCGGCCGAGGAGGGGGAAGCCGGGGAAGAACCGGAGCGACTGGGTCCCGCCGGCCGCGTAGCCGGCCCGGGCAATCGTCTCGTACCATCCGGCGTCCCAGGCCAGCAGGCCCTCGTGCGCCCGGAGGGCGGCTGCCGGGTCCGTCGGGTGGAGCTGGGTCACCAGCCGGTGGGCGAGCGCGAGGGTGGCGAGGACGACGGCACGCGACACCACCCAGGCCGGCAGGACGGCGAGCAGCGAGCGGCGCACGGGGCGGTCGGCGGGCCGGCCGGTCAGGGCCGCTGCGGCGTGAACTCGTCCAGCCACATCGGCTCGTAGAAGCGCTTGGCGTCTCCGCCGACCAGGGCCGCGGTGGCGTAGCGAGGGTTGGCCTGGATGCTCTCGACAACCTGCTGGCACTTCGTCCCGAAGGTCTGGTAGCCGGGGGCCCACACCACGAAGATCCTCCCAGTCGCCCCGGCCATGGCCTCGAGGCGGACGGCGAACGCTTCCGGCGACGCCGCACGCGAGGCCGTCGCGTAGTCGATCCAGTCGACGAACGCCGGCCCGATGCCACGCGGGAACGTCGTCTGCCGGTAGCGGCCGGCGGGCAGCAGGCGGTTGGTCGCCGGGCCCAGCTGGTCCGGGCAGTAGGCGACCACGTCGCCGGCCTGGGCGTGGGCGGTGATGGCCCGGCTGACCTGGCCGGCCTGGGTGCGGTTGGTGGTGACGTTCGGGATCGACCCGGCCAGGCCGGCGGCGACGGCGACGACGAGCACGCCGGTGCGGACCCGACGCGACAGGAACGTCGAGAGCCCGAGCGCGACCAGCAGCACGACCGGGACGAACACGACGGAGGCGTAGCGGGTGCTGAAGGCGCTGCGCGAGACGATCCCCCCGACGATGGCGAGGCCGAGGGTCGACCCGGTCAACCAGGCGAGAGGTCGGCTCCGGGGCCTGGTCCGCAGGTCGAGCTCGACGTGGCGGCGGTCGGTGGCGAGGCCGAAGAGCCCGAGCCCCAGCAAGGCGAAGTAGACGAGCCCGAGGGCCCGGCCCTCGTTCGAGCTCCCGCCGGCGAACTTCGCGAGGGCGTGCACCATGGCGGCGAACGAGGCAGGTGCCGCCCAGGGCGTGCCGGTGTGGCGCGCCTGGAAGTAGAAGATCGGCAGCCACGGGACGAACGTCAGCCCTCCCACCGCCATCGCCCCGAGGGCCGCCCAGGCGTGCCGGCGGCGCTCCTCGGGACCTCGGCGGGCCTGCCACAGGAGCCACAGCCCGGCGCCGCTGAGCAGATAGAGCGCCCAGTACTGGCTGTAGAGCAGGGCCGACGCCGTGACGGCGGTCGCCACCAGGTTGCCCGGGCGGGGGCGCTCGAGGACACGCGCCAGCGCCAGGTAGCCCAGGGCCGTCAACAGAGCGACCAGGGCGTACATGCGCGCCTCGGTGTCGTAGTAGACGGCGAACGGCGACGAGGCGACCAGCAGGAGTGCCGCCCAGGCCACCCGCTTCCCGCCCAGGCGACGACCGGCCAGCCACGTGACGGGCATCGTCACGATCCCGGTGACGCCGGCCAGCGAGCGCACGGCCAGGTCGGAGCGGCCGAACGCTCCCATCCAGAAGTGGAGCATCAGGTAGTACAGCGGGGGGGCGCCGTCCCGGCGCAGCAGGCCGGGGATGTGCGAGACGGGCTGTGCCGAGATGTCGACCGTGAGCGCCTCGTCGAGCCACAGGTCCGAGCGCGTCCAGAAGCGCAGCACGAGCGCGAAGGCGAGGACGAGGACGACCCCGACGGCGAGCACCACGCGCACGGGGGTCGCGAAGCGCGGGCCCTCGGGATCGGGCTCGTCGGGGCCGTTCGAGGGCACTCCTCCGGCCGGCCCGGTCGGTGCGCCGCCGACCACCGTCCCCGCCGGTTGGGCGGCCCGGTCGCGGGCGGGCACGGCGTCTCCGGCGGTGTCGGCGTCTCCGGCCCCCACGGTGGGCCCGACCACCTCGGTGCCGGCGTCGCCCGACGGCTCGAGGGCTGTGGGCGTGCCGCTTCGAGCCGGGTCCATGGAGCGCATGGTAGCCAGCGCGCCGAACGGGTCCCGAGCGCCCTTCGGGCACCGGCGCGCCTCGCGTTCGCGGGGGCACGGGAGGGGGGACCTCGACCGACCGACGCCGGAGGGGTAACCTCCCCGCGACCGTCGTCACCGGACGCGCGCAGGGGGGCGCCACCGACGACGGTCGTACGGATCCGCAGAGCCAAGGGGGAGTGGCATGACGCAGGGGAATCCGTTGAGCCGCCGGTCGTTCCTGTCGCGGAGCGCCGGTGCCGGTGGGGCACTGGCGCTCGGCCTGGGCAGCCCGACCTTGCTGGCCGCCTGCTCGCAGAGCGCGTCCTCGTCCTCGTCGTCGCACGCGGCGGACGTCTTCGCACAGGACTCGGTCGGCATCGGCAAGGGAGCGCCCAGGCGCGGCGGGTCGGTCACCGTCGGCACCGACGCGGAGATCGACGGCTTCTACCCGCCGAGCAACCACTGGGACAACAACGGGTACCTCTACGCCAACACCATCTACGACCCCCTCACGTCCATCGCCGCGGACGGCACGGCCCAGCCCTACCTGGCCGAGTCGGTCACCCCGAACAGCACCTCGACGGTGTGGACGATCACGCTCCGACCGAACATCACCTTCCACGACGGCTCGCCCCTCACCGCCACCGTCGTGAAGAACAACCTCGACGCCCTGATCGCCTCGGCGCTCACCGGCGAGGCCCTCAACTTCATCTCCTCCGTGCAGGCCACCGGGCCCCTCACCGTCACCGTCACGATGAACCAGCCGATCGTGTCCTTCGCCTACGCGCTGGCGGCCCAGACGGGCTACGTCGTCGGGCAGGCGATGCTCGACGCCGCCAAGACCAACCCCAACGCCGCGCCGCACCCCGTGGGCACCGGCCCGTTCGTCTACTCGGTGTGGCAGCCGAACTCGCACTTCACGGCCACCCGCAACCCCCACTACTGGCGACCCGGCTACCCCTACCTCGACTCGATCACCTACAAGCCGATCCCCGACACCAACAGCCGCGAGGCGACGCTGCGGACCGGGGGGGTCGACCTCATCGTGTCGCGCAATCCGGGCACGGTGAACCGGTTCAAGTCGGACCCCTCGTACCAGGTCGTCGACAGCCTGATGTTCCCCGAGGGCGAGCCCGACATGGACTTCATCATGCTCAACTGCGCCAAGCCGCCCACGAGCGACCTGAGCGTCCGCCAGGCGCTCGCCAAGGGCATCGACCAGGCCGAGGTCCAGAAGCTCTTCGGGGGCGGCTTCGCCCAGCCGGCCAACGGCCTCTTCCCCAAAGGCTCGAAGTACTACAGCGACACCGGCTACCCGACCTACGACCCCCAGGGGGCGAAGGCCCTCGTGTCCGCCTACGCCAAGGCCCACGGCCCGCTCAGCATCAACCTGGTCACGATCCCCGATCCCCGCGACGTCCGGGTGGTCCAGATCCTCCAGCAGATGTGGGACGAGATCGGCGTGAAGACGTCCGTCAACGAGATCGAGGAGGCGGAGCTCATCTCGAACGCCATCTTCGGCGACTTCGAGGCCTACACCTTCGAGCTGTTCTCGGCGCCCGACCCCGACCTGAACTACGTCTGGTGGTCCACGCAGACGGTGGCCCCCGTGGGCAAGATCGCCCTCAACTTCGCCCGCAACTCCGACCCCATCATCCAGCAGGCGCTCCTCGCCGGGCGCAGGACCACCAACGAGACGGTCCGGATCAAGGCCTACAAGACGATCAACGAGCGCCTCGCCGTCGACCTGCCCTACCTGTGGCTGGGGCAGACGGTATGGTCGGCGGTGGGCGACCAGCGGGTCCAGAACTTCGCCGGTCCCGTGCTGCCGAACGGCCAGAAGGGGAAGCCGTTCGACAACGGGACCTTCTTCCCCACCCAGATCTGGGTGGACTGAGCGTCCGCCCCCGCGTCGATGACCAAGTACCTCCTCAAACGTCTCGTCCAGCTCGTCGTCGTCGCGTGGATCATCTCGATCCTCGTCTTCCTGCTCGTCCACCTGCTGCCCGGCAACCCGACGATCACGATCCTCGGTCCGAACGACACGCCGCAGAACAAGGCGCTGCTCCTGAAGCAGCTCGGACTGAACAAGCCGTTGATCGACCAGTACTTCATCTGGCTCGGGCAGGTCTTCCACGGCAACCTCGGCCAGTCGTACCTGACCCACGAGACGGTGACCCACATCGTCGCGGTCGCGTTCCCCGTCGACCTCGAGCTGATCATCATCTCCCAGGTCATCTCGTTCGCCATCGCCGTCCCGCTCGCCCTCGCCACCGCCCGGCGCCCCGGCCGTCCGCTCGACAACGCCGCCACCACGGGGAGCTTCGGCCTCCTCGCCCTGCCCCCCTTCGTCATCGCCCCCGTGCTGGTGGCGATCTTCGCGGTCGCCCTCCACGCCTTCCCGGCGACGGGCTTCGTGTCGTTCACCCACGCGCCCCTGACCAACCTCCACGACCTGATCCTGCCGTCGCTCGCCCTCACCACGGGGTCGACCGCCGTCTACTACCGGGTCCTCCGCTCCGACCTCATCGGCACCCTGCAGCAGGACTTCATCACCATGGCCCGCTCGAAGGGCCTCTCCACGCGGACGATCATGCTGCGCCACGCGTTGCGCCCCTCGCTCTTCACCCTGCTGGCCACGGCGGGCATCAACATCGGCTCCCTGCTCGCCGGCACCTTCATCGTGGAGTACCTCTTCGCCCTGAACGGCCTGGGCTACTCGATCGTTCAGGCCGCCCTCCAGGACGACTACCTCGTCGTCCAAGGCATCTCCCTTGTCGTGGCGGTGGCCTACGTCGTCCTGCAGTTCGCCGTGGACTTCGTCTTCACGGTCGTCGATCCCCGAGTGGCGCGCGGGTGACTAGCGAGGTGAGCGATGGCTGACACCGTCACGTCCCCCCTGCCCGGAGCGGTCGGGCCCCCTCCCCTGCCCGACGTGGACGGCGCTCCCGCGACCGGGACCGCCGCCCCCCGTCCCATGGGGATCCTCTTCTGGCTGGCGACCGGGTGGGTCGGCCTCGTCATCGTGCTCGCCATCATCGCCAACCTGCTGCCCCTGCCCAACCCCGACCACGGAAACTTCGCCGCCATCAACGCCGGACCCAGCCTGCACCACCTCCTCGGCACCGACGACCTCGGCCGCGACCTGCTCAGCCGCATCATCTTCGGCTCACGGGTCTCCCTCGTCGTCGGCTTCGGGGCGGTCGGCATCGGCATGGCCGTCGGGGGCACGCTCGGGCTCGTCGCCGGCTACAAGGGCGGGCGGCTCGACCTCGTGCTGAACGCCGGCTCCTTCGTGATCCTCGCCTTCCCGGCCATCGTCGCCGTCATCGCCATCGTGGCCTTCTGGGGGCACTCGCTGGCCAAGATCACCGTCATCATCGGCGTCGCCAGCATCCCCCTCATGTTCCGGATCATCCGGGCGTCGGCCCTCTCCTACGCGGGCCGCGACTTCGTGGTGGCGGCCCAGACGCTCGGCGCCACGAGCCGGCGCATCGTGTTCCGCGAGATCCTTCCGAACGTGCTCCCGACCGCCATCTCCTTCGGCCTCATCGCCGTGGCCGGCGTCATCGTCCTCGAGGGCTCGCTCGCCTTCCTCGGCCTGTCGGTGTCGCTGCCCACCCCGTCGTGGGGCAGCATCATCTCCGAGGGCACCTCCAACGGGAACCTCACCGCCAACCCCTACATCCTCGTGTGGGCCGCGCTCGCCATGTTCCTCCTGCTCTGGTCCATCAACCTGATCGGCGACCGGTTGCGCCAGCGCTTCGACGTCCGCGAGGGGCTCCTGTGATCCGCCTGCGCCACGGCTCGGGCGAGCGCCTCCGCTTCCCGGACGTCGCCGACGCCACGGCGGAGCCCCTCCTCGCCGTGGACGGGCTCAGGACGGCCTTCTTGACGACCAAGGGGACGGTGCGTGCCGTCGACGGCGTGTCGTTCACCCTCGAGCGGGGCAAGACGCTCGGCGTGGTGGGCGAGTCGGGGTCGGGCAAGACCGTCCTGTCGCGCTCGATCATGGGGCTCCTCCCCACCCGTGACGTCGAGCGGGGCGGGACCGTCCGCTTCGCCGGCCACGACGTGACGGCGCTCAGCCCCGCCGAGCTCCGCCAGGTGTGGGGGGCCGAGATGAGCATGATCTTCCAGGACCCGATGACCGCCCTCAACCCGGTCGTCCGCATCGGGCGCCAGATCACCGAGTCCCTCCGTCTCCATCTCGAGATGGACCGGAAGGAGGCCCGGGCCACCGCCGTCGAGCTGCTCCGGTCCGTCGGCATCCCCTCGCCCGAGCAGCGGATCCGCTGGTACCCGCACCAGCTCTCGGGGGGCATGCGCCAGCGCGTCATGATCGCCATCGCCCTGGCGTGCGCACCGCGCCTGGTGCTCGCCGACGAGCCCACGACCGGCCTCGACGTCACCATCCAGGCCCAGATCCTCGACCTGTTGGCCGACCTCCAGCGCGAACGGCACATGGCGATGATCCTGGTTACCCACGACCTCGGCGTCGTGGCGTCCCGGGCCGACGAGATCGCCGTGATGTACGCCGGCCGCATCGTCGAGCGTGCCCCGACCCGCGCCCTCTTCGCCGACACCCGGATGCCCTACACGAAGGGGCTGATGGACTCCATCCCGCGGCTCGCCGACCGCAGCGGCACCCGGCTGAACGCCATCGCCGGTCGCCCCCCCGACCTGCTCAGCCCGCCCCCCGGGTGCCGGTTCGCCCCACGCTGCCCCTACGTGCAGCCCAAGTGCGTCCAGCACGAGCCACCGCTCCGCACGGCGGGCGCCCCCGACCACCTCTTCGCCTGCTGGTACCCGCTCGTCGACGGCGCGCCGAGCGTGCCCGTGGGCAGCGTGCGCACCGCCACGGCGGCCAACGGGGCGCGCTCCGGAGGGCCCGACGCCACGGAGAGCGCGTCGGGCGTGACGCGCGCTGCCCCGCCCTCGCCGACGACGCGTCCCCCGGAGGTCACCCCGACATGACGACGGACCCCGCTGCCCTCGCCACCTCCGAGCCCCGACCGGCACCGTCCGACACGTCGGCGCTCCTCGAGGTCGACGACCTCGTCGTCGAGTTCCGGACGGGCCGCAACCGGGTCCAGGCCGTCTCGGGGGTGACCTTCTCGGTGGCCCCCGGCGAGACGCTCGGGCTCGTGGGCGAGTCGGGCTGCGGCAAGTCGACCACGGGACGAGCCATCGTGCAGGTCGAACGCCCCACCTCGGGCGCCGTCCGCTTCGAGGGGCGCGACCTCACCCGTCTGCGCTCGGCGGAGCTGCGGCGGGTCCGCACCAAGCTCCAGATGATCTTCCAGGACCCGATCTCGTCCCTCAACCCCCGCCGTCGGGTGCGCGACATCGTCATCGAGCCCCTCGCCATCTGGGACCGTGGGACGCCCGACGAACGGCGCCAGCAGGCCGACGCCATGCTCGAGTCCGTCGGCATCGACCCGGCCACCGCCGGCGACCGCAGGCCCCTCGAGTTCTCGGGTGGGCAGTGCCAGCGCATCAGCATCGCCCGCGCCCTGATGGCCGAGCCGTCGATGCTCATCTGCGACGAGCCCGTGTCCGCCCTCGACGTCTCGGTGCAGGCCCAGATCGTCAACCTGCTCGCCGACCTCCGACAGCGCTTCGGCCTCACGATGGTCTTCATCGCCCACGACCTCGCCGTGGTCAAGAACGTCAGCGACCGGGTGGCCGTCATGTACCTGGGCAAGCTGGTCGAGCTGGCCCCGTCCGACGCCTTGTACGCCGCCCCCGCCCACCCCTACACCGAAGCGCTGCTGGCGTCGATCCCCGAGCCGGACCCCTCGGCCGCTCGCAGCCACCGCGCGCTCGCCGGCGAGCTGCCGTCGCCGCTCGACCCTCCCTCGGGGTGCCGGTTCCGGACCCGCTGCCCTTACGCACAGGCGGTCTGCGCGACCGAGGAGCCCCCGCTCGCCGAGATCCGTCCCGGGCACCGGGTCGCCTGCCACTTCCCGCTGGCCGCACCGGCGCCGCGCTGACCGGCTGCCACCGCCGCGCCGGGCGCCGGCCGGCGTTGCGCTCCGGCGGCCAGCGGTCGCCCGCCGGGTCGCACCGACGGCGACGTCACTCGGCGGGAGGAGCCCCCTCTTCCGTGCCGCCGGCCTCGCCAGCGGGGCCACCGGC
>CAZSYT010000009.1:18529-52775 GCA_964610905.1 uncultured Acidimicrobiaceae bacterium | reverse complement strand
ACCCGTCTCGCCGTCGGCACCCGTCTCGCCGTCGGCACCCGTCTCGCCGTCGGCACCCGTCTCGCCGTCGGCAGACCCCTGCTGGGTGACGTAGTCGGCCCACGCCGCCTGGGCCTCCGTCTCCGGGGTGAACTCCGACTCGCCGTACTCGAACGGGCCGATGTAGTTGCCTTCCTCGTCGTAGGCGTGCTCGCCGAAGGCCTCGCGGTACTCCTCCGACACCTCGCCGCCCTCCGCTGCCTGCTTGATCGACAGGCTGATCCGGCGCCGCTGGAGGTCGATGTCGATGATCTTGACCCAGAGCTCCTCGCCCGGGCTCACCACCTGCTCGGGGAGGTCGACATGGTGCACCGCCATCTCCGAGATGTGGACCAGGCCCTCGATGCCGTCGCCGACCTGCACGAAAGCGCCGAAGGGGACGAGCTTGGTGATGCGGCCGTAGACGAGCTCCCCGACCTGGTGGGTGTCGGCGAACTCCTGCCACGGGTCGGCCTGGGTGGCCTTGAGCGACAGGCTGATCCGCTCCTTCGAGAGGTCGACGTCGAGGACCTCGACCTCGATCTCGTCGCCCACCGACACGACCGACGACGGGTGGTCGACGTGCTTCCACGACAGCTCGGAGACGTGCACGAGGCCGTCCATGCCACCCAGGTCGACGAAGGCGCCGAAGTTCACCACCGACGACACGACGCCACGACGCCGCTCGCCCGGCTTCAGGTTGACCAGGAACTCGCCCCGCTGCTCCTTCTGGGTCTCCTCGAGCCAGGCCCGTCGAGAGAGGACCACGTTGTTGCGGTTGCGGTCGAGCTCGATGATCTTGGCCTCGATGGTCCGCCCCACGTACGGCTGCAGCTCGCGAACCCGCCGGAGCTCGACCAGCGACGCCGGGAGGAAGCCACGGAGCCCGATGTCGACGATGAGGCCGCCCTTCACCACCTCGATGACCGGGCCGGTGACCACTTGGTCGGCTTCCTTGAGCTTCTCGATCGTGCCCCACGCCCGCTCGTACTGGGCGCGCTTCTTCGAGAGGATGAGCCGTCCGTCCTTGTCCTCCTTCTGGAGGACAAGCGCCTCGACCTGCTCGCCCAGGGAGACGACCTCGCCAGGGTCGACGTCGTTGCGGATCGACAGCTCCCGCACCGGGATCACGCCTTCGGACTTGAACCCGATGTCGAGCAGGACCTCGTCTCGGTCGATCTTGACCACCGTGCCCTCGACGAGGTCCCCGTCGTCGAACTCGACGATCGTGCCCACCATGGCGTCCTCGAGCGAGGCGCCGTCGAGGTCGTCCTCGGTGATCGGCCGGGGCACGTAGCGGCCCTCGGCGTCGAAGTGGCCCATCGCCTCGGTGGACAGGACTGCGGTGGCCGAGGGGGCGGGGTGCTCGTCGGGCATGGGGGTGAGGTCGCTCGCTTTCCGGACGGGGAGCCTGGCCTCCGTCGGGGCCGGGCGCTGCAGAGCCGCAGGGGCGCGGCCACACCATGCTAGCCGCGTCCGGCCGTCTCGGGGCTCCCTCGCCACCACCGGCGACCGCAGGCACCCCTCGGGCCCGGCAGCCGGGGCTCCCCGCGAGGCTCAGCCGCCCTTCGCCTCCGCCCACGAGGTGCCGAAGCCCATGGCCACCCGCAGCGGCACCGACAGGTGCGCGGCGCCGACCAGGGCGTCCTCGGTCAGGGCGGCGACCTCGTCGGCCTCGTCGGGGTCGACGTCGACGAGCACCTCGTCGTGGACCTGCAGGACGAGCTCCGAACGGTGGCCACCCGCCTCGAGACCGGCGTCGAGGCGGTTGAGCGCCACCTTGAAGAGGTCGGCAGCCAGGCCCTGGATGCCTGCGTTCATCGCCTGTCGACGGGCCGCTTCGCGCAGCTGACGGTTGGACGAGCGCAGGTCGGGCAGGGGCCGGCGCCGGCCGAAGACGGTCGTCGTGTACCCGGTCCGCTCCGCCTCGGCGACCGTCCGCTCCATGTGCGACTGCACGGCGGGGAACGCCTCGAAGAACGAGCCGAGGATGGCCTGGGCATCCTCCACGGGGACGTTGAGCCGTTGCGCCAGCCCGAACGCCTCCATGCCGTAGGCGAGCCCGTAGGAGACCATCTTGGCGGTGCTGCGCTGGGCCGTGGTCACCTCGTCGCGAGGGACGCCGAAGACCTGCGCCGCCACGGCGCGGTGGATGTCCTCCCCCGCCGCGAAGGCGGCGGTCAGGCCCGGGTCGCCGGAGAGGTGGGCGATGGCGCGCAGCTCGATCTGGTCGTAGTCGGCCACGAGCAGCCGACGGCCCGGAGAGGGCACGAACGCCTCGCGGAACCGCCGGCCCTCGGGCGTGCGGACCGGGATGTTGTGCAGGTTCGGCCGGTCGGACGACAGCCGCCCGGTCCGGGCGACGGTCTGGCGGAACGTGGCGTGGATCCGCCCGTCGCCGGCCACCTCGGCGGCGAGGTTCGTCCCGTAGGTCGAGCGGAGCTTCTCGACCTCGCGGTAGCGAAGGAGGAGCCCCACCACGGGGTGCTGGTCGCGCAGCTGCTCGAGCGTGCGGGCGTCGGTCGAGTACCCGGTCTTCGTGCGCCGACCGGGTTGGAGCCCGAGCTTCCCGTAGAGGACGTCGCGCAGCTGCGGCACCGAATTGAGGTTGAACTCGGTGCCCGCCGCCCGCTGGATCTCCCCTTCGAGAGCGCCGCACTCCGCGGACAGCTCCTCCGCGATGGCGGTGAGGACGTGGCGGTCGACGCAGATGCCCGTCACCTCCATCCGGGCGAGGACGCGCACGAGCGGGCGCTCGATCTCGTCGTGGAGGCCGGACATCCCGCGCTCGGCGAGCGCTGCCTCGAGCGGCCCGCGCAGGCGGGCCAGGGCGCCGGCCTCGCGCGCCGCCTCGACGACCTCGGGCGGCAGGCCCTCGGTGCCGTCGCCGTCACCGGCCGAGCGCGCGCCCTCGCCTCCGTCCGGCGTCCCCGCGCCCGGGCCGAGGTCGAGCGCGTCCTGGCCGCCCGGATCCGGCTGCTCGCGCAACGGCACCCCCAGCCAGCTACGGGCCAGGTCGTCGAGGCGGTACCGGTCGACGGAGGGGTCGAGCAGGTAGGCGGCCACGGCCGTGTCCATGGCGAGCGCACGGATGTCGACGCCGAGCGGGAGCAAGGAGCGCATCGCCTCCTTGGCGTCGTGGGCGACGACGCCGACGCCGCCCACGCCGACTGCGGCGGCGAGTGCGAGCCACGCCTGCTCGCCCAGGGCCGGCCCAGCGACGACGACCACCGGGCACGCGGGGTCCTCCGCGTCCCCCACCTCGGGCGTGACGAGCAGCGCCCGCAACGGAGACCGTCCCGGGTCTCCCGCCCAACGCGCCACGAGGGCCACGTTGCCGGTCGCCCGCCGGGCCTCGGCGACCACCGCCTCGAGCCTCGCAGCGACGCCAGCGGGCGCCGGGACGTCCACGTGCGGCGCGTCCAGCCACCGGTGAGCGCCCGCGGGAGGGCCGGGGTCGCCCGCCGCGCCGCGTCCCTCCCCGAGGAGACCGTCGTGGAGCAGCGTCGAGCACCGCGCCCACAGCGTGCGCAGCTCGAAGGCCGCGAACGTCTGGCGCGCCACCTCCTCGTCCCAGCCTCCCAGGGTCAGGTGGTCGGCGTCGACGCCGAGCGGCACGGTCCGGACCAACGGGATCACCTCGAGGTTGGCCCGGACCCGGCCTTCGTTGGCGGCCAGGCGCTCACGGAGCTTGGGCGTGAGGTCGTCCAGGTGGGCGACGAGGGCGTCCACCGTCCCGTACTGGTTGACCAGCTTGGCGGCGGTCTTCTCCCCCACCCCCGGTACGCCCGGCAGGTTGTCCGAGGGGTCGCCTCGCAACGCGGCGAGCAGCGGGTAGCGCTCGGGCCGGACACCGGTGCGCTCCTCGATGCCCGCCTCGTCGTAGAGCGCGTAGTCGCTGACCCCCCGCCGGTTGTACAGCACGCGCACGTGGGGGTCCTCGACGAGCTGGAAGGCGTCACGGTCACCCGTCACGACCACGGCGTCGTGGCCCCGGTCGCGGGCCTCGGTCGCCAGCGTGGCGAGCACGTCGTCGGCCTCGTACCCGTCTGCCGTCACCACCGGGATGGCGAGCGCGTCGGCGACGGCCCGGATCATCTCGAACTGGGGGTAGAGCTCCGCCGGCGTCTCGGCCCGACCTGCCTTGTACGCCTCGACGAGCTCGTCCCGGAACGTCCCGCCGGGGAGGTCGAAGGCGATCGCCATCCCCGAGGGTCGGTGGTCCCGGACCAGGTTGACCAGCATGGACACGAAGCCGTGGAGGGCGTTCGTGACGCGCCCGTCGGTCGTCGCGAGGTCGGCGGGCAGCGCGAAGTAGGCGCGGAAGGCGAGCGACATGCCGTCGAGGAGCAGCAGCGGCCCGGTGCCACCGGACGGTGCTGCGGAGGGCGGGACGTCGGGCACGCGCCGAGCCCTCAGGGAGCGAGCACGCCCTCGAGCACCTGGCGGGCGACCTCGAGCATGCGGGTCCGGTTGGCCATCGCCGTCCGCTGGATGAAGGCGAAGGCATCGGGCTCGTCCATCCCGAACCGGTCCATGAGGAGCTCCTTCGCGCCGTCCACCATGCGGCGGGTCTCGATCTTGTCCTCCGCCGCCCCGACGTCCCCCGTCGGCCCGTCGCCGGCGGCCCGTGCCACCTCGTCGTCGATGGCGCGCTCCTCGCTCGAGCGGGCGACGGCCCGCTCGATGGCGGGGATCAGCTCCGAGCGCTGGAACGGCTTGACCAGGTACGCGGCGACCCCCGCCTCACGGGCCTCCTCGATGAGGGCCCGTTGGCTGAACGCGGTGAGCACGAGCACGACCACGTCAGAGCCCAGCTCGGCGATGGCGCGAGCGGCGGCGAGCCCGTCCGTGCCGGGCATCTTGACGTCGAGGATGGCGACGTCGGGTCGGTGGCGCTGGACGAGCTCCACGGCTTCGTCGCCGCGGCCGGTCTCCCCGACCACGTCGTACCCTTCGTCCTGCAGGATCTCCTTCAGGTCGAGCCGGATGATCGCCTCGTCCTCGGCGATGACCACGCGCCTGGCCATGTCTGCTCCTCTCGCTCCCGGCTGACCCTATCGGCCCGGCGCACCTGGCGCGCCAGCGTCCGGGGGGGCAGCGTCCGGGGGCGGCAGCGTCCCGACGTCGCACGCCTCCTCGGCAGCCCTGTTCACTCCAAGTGCTCGAGCAGGTCGGCCTGGCGCTGCTCGAGCCTCGCGACGGCCGCCGCGAGGTCGGCGCGCGTCCGCGCCGACGCGGCGGCGTGGCGACTGGCCTCGGTGTCCTCCCGCGCCGCCAACGGTCCCTCCGACACCAGCGCGGCGAGGTGCGCCTCGTCGGCCTGCTCCTCGAGGACGGCGCGTCGCTGGTCGAGCACCTCGAGCTCGGCTCTCGCCTTGGCGAGACGCGCACCGACGGCGCGCAGTCGCCGCTCGACGGCGGACCGCCGCACGTCAGCCCCCCGGCCGCCGGCCCGCCGCCCTCCGAGCGGTCGTCACGGTCGGTGCACGACGCTCGAGCGCAGGAGGCGCGCCAGCGCGGAGGGCACGGGCGCGAGCCCCATCCCGTGCCCGCGCGGCACCGCGAGCTCGAACCGCCCAGCGTCGGCGGCCTGGCGTGCCACCGGCGCGATGTCGTCGACCAGGTACTCGGCGGCGGGCACCAGGTCGCCGGGCCACGCCGTACCGCTCGTGTCGGCGAGCGCTGCCAGGGCGGCGTTGACCCCTCGGGCGTAGCTCGTCTCGAACATGCCGCCCAGCCAGACCGGGACGTGCTCCTCGGCGCACTCGGCGAGGACGTCGAGCGCCGCGCCGAGACCGCCGAGGCGTGCCGGCTTGACGCACACCACCGAGCAGGCACCGACGGCCAGCGCCCGGCGGACCTGGTCGGGGGAGCCCGCACTCTCGTCGAGGCAGAACGGCGTGCGCATCGTGCGGGCCACCTCGGCGTGGAGCGCGAGCTCGTGGCGGCCGAAGGGCTGCTCGATGCAGCGCAGTCCGTAGTCGTCGAGGTTGCGCACCAGGCCGACCTGCCGCTCCGTGTACGCGCCGTTGGCGTCGACCTGCACGGCGATCGTGGGGAACGCGGCGGTGACCGCCGAGACGGGGGTCACGTCCCAGTCGGGGCCGATCTTGAGCTTGACCCGGCCGCAGCCTCCCTCGACCAGGCCCGCCACCTGGCGGACGAGCGAGGCCACGTTGGGCTGGCGACCGACCACGGCGCCCGCCGCCACCCGCCGTCCCTCGACGCCGAGCAGCGCCGCCCACGACGTCCCCGCGGCTCGCAGGTGGGCGTCGGCGACCGCCATCTCGAGAGCCGCCACCGCCAAGGGGTGCTCCCCGGCAGAGGCGGCGACCTCGGGCAGGTCGCGGAGCCCGGCGGGGGCCGGCAGCACGGGAAGCAGCGGCCCGTTCCGACGGGCCACCCGCGGCGAGCTGCGGAGGAGCCCCGGCACGAGGACCTCGTCGAGCGTCGCCGCCGCGTCGTCGGCGTCCTCGGCGTCGTAGGTGCGGTCGACCAGCGCCGCGCACTCGCCCCACCCCATCACGGCGGCTCGGCGCAGCCCGCCGCGCGTCGGCCCGTCGTCGACGGGGCGGACCGCCACGCGCACCAGCACCACCGGTCGGTGCTGGTGCACGCCGAGCGCCGTCGTCAAGGGGCGCCGCAGGTCGAGGGCGAGGCGGAGGACCTCGACCTCCTCGATGAGCAGCTGGTCCCCGGTGCCGAGGCCGCGCCACGCCGCCCGTGCCGCCGCAGCGACCCCGTCGCCAGAGCTCCCCGGGCCGTCGCCCGCCTTCGCCGCCGTCCGCTCGTCGCCCACCGGGGACAATCTAGGGGCTCACGGTCGCACCGTCCCGACGACGGTCCCGACCGGGCCGGGGTGGGCCCGGGGTGGGGCCGGGCTGCTCCGGTGGAAGTGGGCGGGTCGCCTAGGATGACCGCCTGCTGGCCCGGGTGGCGGAATGGCAGACGCGATGGACTCAAAATCCATTGTCCGAGAGGGCGTGCGGGTTCGAGTCCCGCCCCGGGCACGCGCCGGCGGCCCGGTCGGTGTGGCCCGCGCGCGGCGCGTGACACACTTGGGGACGACCGGGCCGGCAGCGAGCCACGGGACCGTCCCCGCACATCGGGGCCTGCCGAGACAGCGGGACCATCCAGTCGAGGACCATCCAGTCGAGAGGAGTGCGTCGGTGCTGGCCTTCACCTTCCCCGGGCAGGGGTCGCAGCGGTCCGCCATGGGCCGCCCCTGGGTCGACCACCCGTCGTGGGAGCTGGTCGGCGAGGCCTCGGAGCTGACCGGGCGTGACATCGCCGCACTGCTCCTCGACGCACCGATGGAGGAGCTCACCCAGACGGCCAACGCACAGCTCGCCACCTTCGTCACGAGCCTCGTGGTCCTCGACGCCATCGAACGCCTCGGCCTCGCCCCGGCGGCGTGCGCCGGCCACAGCCTCGGGGAGTACTCGGCGCTCGTCGCCGCGGGAGCCCTGTCCTTCGCCGACGGCGTGCGCCTGGTCGCCGAGCGGGGCGAGGCGATGCACGAGGCGGCCACTGCCAAGAAGGGCACCATGGCCGCCGTGCTGGGCATGAGCGACGCGGACGCGGACGCCGCCTGCCGCCTGGCGGACGCCGAGGTCTGGGTGGCCAACTACAACGCCCCCGGCCAGGTCGTGATCGCCGGGACGCCCGACGGCGTGGCGGCTGCGGCCGACAAGGCGAAGGAGCTCGGTGCCCGGAAGGTCCTGCCGCTCCCCGTCGCCGGGGCGTTCCACACGCCCCTCATGCTCCCGGCCCGCGACCGTCTCCGTCACTCGCTCGCCAAGGCCACCTTCCACGCCCCCGAGGTTCCCGTCGTGGCCAACGTCGACGCTCGAGTCCACACGGGCTCGCACGAGTGGCAGGGCCTCCTGTCCTCCCAGCTCGCCAGCCCGGTTCGGTGGCGCCAGTCGCTCGAGACCCTCGCCGGCCGCGACATCGTGACCCTCGTCGAGCTCGGGCCGGGCGGCGTGCTCTCCGGGCTGGCGCGACGATCGACGCCCGACCTGCGAGCCGTGAGCGTCGCCGTGCCCGACGACCTCGACGCCCTGATGGACGCCGTCGCCGGTCCGGCCGTGTGGAACGCCGAGTCGCCGTCCCACCAGGGCGAGCACCTCTACAGCTCCGAGCGGGTCGTGGTCAGCCCCGCCGCGGGCGTCTTCGCTCCCGACGCAGGGCTCTCGGCCCTCGAGACGTCGCCGCTCGCCGTCGCCGCGGCAGGGCCCGAGGCCGCCGCGGGTGGCGCTCGCGGAAGCCGCCTGGTCGTCGGCGACCGGGTCGGCACGGTGGGGACCACCGACGTGCGCACGCCCTTCGACGGCCTGTTGGTGCGCTGGCTGGCCGTCCGAGGGGAGCGGGTCGTCGAAGGGCAGCCGGTGGCGTGGGTGCGGACCGACGCCCCGTCGGGACCGCACCGGTGACGGGCCGCCGCGTCATCGCGCCCGCCGCCCTCGAGCCGAGGCGGCGCGGCCACGGCCCCGACGGGCGTGGGACGGCCGCGGTTCGAGAGAGCGACGACGGAGGAGGCACGACGTGACCACGGCCGAGACGACGTCAGAGCCCGCGCCACCTGGTGACGAGGCAGCAGCTCCGTCCCGGGTCGTGCTGGTCACGGGAGGGACCCGAGGCATCGGCCTCGCCGCGGCCCGGTGGTTCGCGTCCCGGGGGGACCGCGTGGCCGTCACGTCGCGCACCGGGGGCCTCGCCGACGGCGTCGACGACCTTCCCGCTGACCGGTTCGCCTCCCTGGCCTGCGACGTCTCCGACGCGACGGCCGTCGACGCCGCCTTCGCCGAGGTCGAGGAGCGATTCGGGCCGGTGGAGGTCCTCGTGGCGAACGCCGGGGTGACCCACGACACCTTGCTGCTGCGCATGGGCGACGACGCCTGGTCGGAGGTGCTCGACACCAACCTGACGGGGACGTTCCGGGTGACCAAGCGGGCGGCCGCCCGCATGGTCCGGCTGCGGCGTGGCCGCATCGTCGTGGTCTCCTCGGTCAGCGCCTTCCTCGGGGCGGTCGGCCAGGTCAACTACGCGGCGTCGAAGGCCGGCCTCGTCGGCCTGGCCCGCTCGCTCGCCCGCGAGCTCGCGAGCCGCTCGGTGACCGTCAACGTGGTCGCACCGGGCCTCGTCGAGACGGATATGCTCGCCGGGCTCGGACCGGAGCACCGTGCCCTGTACGAAGCGCAGATCCCCCTCGGCCGCGTGGCGCGGCCCGAGGAGGTCGCCGAGGTGATCGGCTTCCTGTGCTCGGAGGGGGCCGGCTACGTCACCGGGGCCGTCGTCCCCGTGGACGGCGGGTTGGCCATGGGCCTGTGACGCCCACCTCGCCGACCGCGAGGTGAGACGACACCGGCCCACCAGCCACGACCGGGCGCCGGCCCGGCGACCGCACCAACCGACGACGACCG
Source organism: uncultured Acidimicrobiaceae bacterium (assembly GCA_964610905.1). Taxonomy (GTDB): domain Bacteria; phylum Actinomycetota; class Acidimicrobiia; order Acidimicrobiales; family RAAP-2; genus JAJZJT01. Next base: position 43,329 of record CAZSYT010000009.1, on the reverse strand, counting down.
CACCAACCGACGACGACCACACACAAGCCGCTGCACGAAGGGAGCGACCCATGCCAGGCGAGGACACGTTCGAGAAGTTCAGGGAGTGCGCCGTCGAGGTGCTGCAGGTACCGGCGGACAAGGTGACCAAGGAGGCGAGCTTCGCCGACGACCTCGACGCCGACAGCCTCGACCTCGTCGAGCTCGTGATGGCTCTCGAGGAGGCCTTCGACATCACCGTGGACGAGTCCGAGCTCGAGGGCATCGACACGGTCGGTCAGGCGTACGACCTGGTGACCTCCAAGCTCTGATGCTGCTCGGCATCGGGCCCGACGGGCCGGTCCGCGCCAGGCGCGTCGCCGTCACCGGCCTCGGCGTCGTCTCGTGCTGCGGGACGGGCACCGAGGCCCTCTGGGCCGGCCTGAACGGTCCCCAGCCAACGGGAGAGCGGCGTGTCCCCGACTTCGAGCCGACGCGATGGTTCGGCCCCCGGGAGGAGCGGCAGCTCGACCGCTTCGCCCAGTTCAGCGTCGCCGCGGCGGCCATGGCCTTCGACGACGCCGGGGAGCTCGGCGTCGAGCCGGCGCAGGCCGGCGTGGTGCTCGGCACCGGCGTGGGCGGCTTCGAGTCCCTCCAGACCCAGGTGCTGGTCTTCGGCGAGAAGGGCGCCCGCCGGGTGTCGCCACGCCTGGTCCCGATGATGATGGCCAACGCGGGTGCCGCCAACGTCTCGATGCGCCTGGGCTGGCACGGCCCCTCGGAGACCATCACCACGGCCTGCGCCGCGGGCACCGACAGCATCGGCGCGGCAGCCCGGCTCGTGGCCTCGGGCCGGTGCGACGTGGCCATCGGCGGCGGCGCCGAGGCGGCCATGACCGAGGTGGGCATCGCCGCCTTCGCCAACATGACGGCCCTGTCGACGTCGGGCATCTCGCGCCCCTTCGACGCGCGCCGCGACGGCTTCGTCATCACCGAGGGTGCCGCCGCGCTCGTCCTCGAGGCGTGGGACCGGGCGGTCGCCCGAGGCGCCCACATCTACGCCGAGCTGAGCGGCGCCGCCCGCACCGCGGACGCCCACCACATCACCGCCCCCTCGCCCGAGGGGGCGGGCGCCGCGGCCTGCATGGCCCTCGCCATGGCCGATGCCGGCATCCGCCCCGAGGACGTCGGCCAGATCAACGCCCACGGCACCTCGACGCCACCGAACGACCTCGCCGAGTCGCGTGCCATCCGGGCGACGTTCGGGGCATCGGCGCCCCCGGTGACGTCGACCAAGGGGGTGACCGGCCACGGCCTCGGCGCCGCCGGTGCCATCGAGGCCGTGGCGTCGGTCCTCAGCATCGTGCACGCGACCATCCCGCCGACGGCCGGCCACGAGGAGCGCGACCCGGACATCGACGTCGACGTCGTGGCCGGCGCGGCCCGCCCGTGGACACCGACCCACGTGCTGTCGAACTCCTTCGGGTTCGGTGGCCACAACGGCTGTCTCGTCCTCTCCGCCCCCGCTCCCTGAGGGCGTCGGAACGGGTCGCCGGCACCCGGGGCGCCGACTGGCGGCACCGACGCGGGGACCGGACCCGGTACCGTCGGGGTCCATGAGCGGTCCCCACGGCGACCCGGACGCCCCCTGGGCGGGCGAAGCGCCGGCCCGGTGGCAGGCCGACGCGCCGGGCGGGATCGAGGGGCTCCGCCAGGCGACGGCGGGCGCCGCGGCATCGTGGGTCTCCCACCGCCAGCACCCGCCGCTCGGTCGGCTCGTGGTGGTCACCGCCCACCTCGGGACGGCCCTCCTCGCTTGGGCGGCGGGCGAACGCGGCACGGCGGCGTCGCGCGCCGGCCTGTCCGACCGGCTCCGACGCGCCTTCGGCCACCTCGGGCCCACCTACATCAAGCTCGGCCAGATCCTGTCGTCGGGCGAAGGCCTCTTCCCCGACGAGCTCGTGGCGTCGTTCGCCCTCCTGCGCGACCGGGTGCCGCCCGAGCCCTTCGACGTGGTCCGGCGGACCGTCGAGGAGGACCTGGGCGCGCCACTGGCCGCCCTGTTCACCGCGTTCGACCACCGGCCGCTGGCTTCGGCGTCCATCGCCCAGGTGCACGCCGCCACCCTGCGCGACGGCACCCCGGTCGTCGTGAAGGTCCAACGCCACAAGGTGGCGAGCCAGGTGCGCCGCGACGTCAACGTCATGTGCTGGCTGGCGCCCGCCCTGGTCGGCCGCATCCCCGTCGCCGCCCTGGCCAACCCGCCCGCCCTCGTCGAGGTCTTCGCCGAGACGATCTCCGAGGAGCTCGACTTCCGGCTCGAGGCCCAGAACATGCTCGACGTCGCCGGCGTCCTCGCCCGCACCGGACAGCGGGCCATCACCGTGCCGCGCCCCCACCGCGAGCTCGTCACCCGTCGCGTCCTCGTCATGGAGCGCCTCGAGGGCTTCCCCTGGTCGGAGGTCGCCGCCATGCGGGCCGCCGGCATCGACACGGCGGCGGTGCTGCGCTCCGCGCTGATCTCCCTGCTCGAGGGAGCCCTGCTCGAGGGCGTGTTCCACGGTGACCTCCACGCCGGGAACCTCTTCGTGCAGACCGACGGCCGGGTCGCCCTCCTCGACTTCGGGATCACCGGTCGCCTCGACGAGCGCCAGCGCCTCGCCTTCCTCCGGCTGCAGGCGGGAGCGACGGCGAACGACCTCGAGGCCCAGGTGACGGCGTTGCGCGACCTCGGTGCCCTGCCCGCCGACAGCGACGTCGCCGCCGTCATCGACGAGCTCGGGCTCGACCGCCCGCCGGTGGACCCGACCGCCCTGACGGCCGACGAGCTGCTCGGCGAGCTCCGGGCCGTCACCGCCGCGCTCCTCGGCATCGGGGCCCGGCTGCCCAAGCCGCTGATGCTCTTCGTGAAGGACCTCCTCTTCCTGAACGGCTCGATGGCAACCATGGCCCCGGACGTCGACCTGCTCGGCGAGGTCGTCGCCGTCGTCGAGCACTTCACCCACCACCACGGCGAGCGCATCGCCCGCGACATCGGCGAGCGGCTCGCCACCGCGCCGACCGACCTCGCCGGCTACCGGGCCGCGCTCGGGCTCGGCGAGGACGAGGACGGCATGACCTTCCGCGAGCTGCAGGAGCGCCGCGAGCTCATCCGGCGCCGGCTCGCCGCCCGCCGGGGTGCACCGGCCCCCGGGGCACCGGGCAGCTGGGCACGTCGCCGCCGTCGTCGGTCGGCGCGCCCTGGCGGTCCCGGTCCACGGGCGGCGTCAGGCGTCGTCGAGGGCGCGCCGGACCTCGGCCACGAACGCGCCGGCCCCCTCGGGCCCCGCGCCGTCGAGTAGCCGGCGCACCAGGGCGGAGCCGATCACGACCCCGTCGGCCACCCGGCACACGTCGACGGCCTGGTCGGGCGAGGACACGCCGATCCCCACGCAGGCGGGCACGTCGGTCGCCGCCGTCACCCGGGACGCCACCTCGAGGGCGCTGTCGGCGAGCGAGGCCCGCTCCCCGGTCACGCCCATCCGACCGGCGACGTAGACGAAGCCCTCGCTCCGCCGGCAGATGGCCGCGAGCCGCTCCGGCGGCGTCGACGGGGCCACCAACAGGACCGTGGCCACCCCGGCGCCACGGGCCGCCGCCGCCCACTCGTCGAGCTCCTCGAGCGGCAGGTCGGGGACGATGGCCCCGGCGACGCCGGCGTCCGCCAACCAGCCGGCCACCCGCTCGTGGCCGGCCCGGAAGACGAGGTTGTAGTAGGTCATCACGACGAGGGGGACACCGACCCGGAGCCGGCCGAGGTCGGCGATGATGCCCTGCGGCGTCGCGCCCCGCTCGAGGGCGCGCCGCGACGCCTCCTGGACGACGGGGCCGTCGATCATGGGGTCCGAGAAGGGCAGACCGACCTCGACGGCGTCGGCGCCTGCGGCGGCCACGGCCTCGACCGTGAGCGTCCACCGTTCGTCCATGCCCCCGGTGACGTAGGGCACGAGCAGCTTGCGCCCGCCGTCGCGCCGGGCCCGCAGGGCCGCCTCGAGGGCCGTCACGACCGGCGCGCGGCCAGCAGGTCGCGTACCTGGGCCACGTCCTTGTCCCCCCTCCCCGACAGCGTGACGAGCACGGTCGAGCCGACCGGCAAGGCCGGCCCGCCGGCCTCGCGGAAGACCCACGCCAGGGCGTGGGCGGACTCGAGCGCCGGCAGGATCCCCTCCGTGCGTGCGAGCCGGGTGAAGGCGTCGAGGACCTCGTCGTCATCGGCCTGGTCGTAGCGCGCCCGTCCGATCTCGGCCAGGTGGGCGTGCTCGGGCCCGATGCCCGGGTAGTCGAGCCCGGCCGAGATCGACTCGGCCTCGAGGATCTGGCCCACCTCGTCCTGCAGCAGCGCGGAGCGCATCCCGTGGAGCACCCCGGGGACGCCGCCGGCCATGGCGGCGCCGCCGGCCGCCTCGACGCCCACGAGGGCTGCCTCGGTGGCGTCGGCGAAGCCGGCGAACGTGCCCGCAGCGTTGGAGCCGCCCCCGACGCAGGCCACGACCACGTCGGGGTCGGCGCCGTCGAGCAGCTCGCGGCACTGCTCCCTCGCCTCGTCGCCCACCACGCGCTGGAGCTCGCGGACCATCCACGGGTACGGGTGCGGACCCATCACCGACCCCAGGCAGTAGTGGGTGTCGCCGACGGAGGCCACCCAGTCCCGGAGCGCCTCGTTGACGGCGTCCTTGAGCGTCCGGCTGCCTGTGTCGACGGCTCGCACCGTCGCACCCAGCAGCTCCATCCGGAAGACGTTGAGCGCCTGTCGCTCCACGTCGACGGCGCCCATGTAGACGACGCACTCCATGCCCAAGAGCGCGGCCGCCGTCGCCGTGGCCACGCCGTGCTGGCCCGCCCCCGTCTCGGCCACCAGACGCCGCTTGCCCATGCGCCGGGCCAGCAGGGCCTGTCCCACCACGTTGTTGAGCTTGTGGGACCCGGTGTGGGCGAGGTCCTCCCGCTTGAGCAGCAGGCGTACGCCGAGCTCGGCGGAGAGCCGCTCGCACTCGGTCACGGGCGTCGGCCGCCCGCCGTAGCGACGGAGCCGGTCGTCGAGCTCGCCCCGGAAGCGGGCGTCGGCCCAGGCGTCGCGGAAGGCAGCCTCGAGCTCGAGGCAGGCGGGGACCAGCGCCTCGGGCACGTACCGCCCGCCGAACGAGCCGAACCGCCCCGACGGGCCGGGATCGCCCATGACGGGCCCCGACGAGCGGTCCGCTGCCGCTCCGGCGCTCACTCCTCCTGCCAGTCGAAGACCCGGTCGGAGCCCGGGCCGGAGCGGTCCGTGCCGGGCTCGAGGTCGGCAGGCAGGGCGGCGGCGGCGCGCCGTGCCTCGGCGACGAACGCCCGCACGAGACCCGGGTCCTTCACGCCGGGGCTCGACTCGACGCCCGAGGCCACGTCGACACCCCACGGGCGCAGCCGCGTCACCGCCCTCCCCACGTTCTCGGGTCGGAGGCCGCCCGAGACCACCAGGCGCGCCGGGTCGACGGCGCCCTCGGCCAGGCGCCAGTCGAAGAGCGACCCCGAGCCGGGCTCCGCTCCGTCGAGCAGCAGGGTCCGGGCTCCGTAGGAGGCGAAGCGCGCCACCGACGGGTGCCCCGCCGGGAACGCCTTGATCGTCCAGGCGACCCGCTCGGCGACCCACCGGGTGTCCTCGGCCGACTCCACGCCGTGCAGCTGGACGGCGTGCAGCCCGATGTGGTTGGCGATGTCGACGACCCGTTTCGGTGCCTCGTCGCGGAAGACGCCGACGGCGATCGTCTCGTGGGGGAGGCGTCGCACGATCTCGCCGACCGCACGGGGGGACATCTGACGCGGGGACGGGGCGAAGATGAAGCCCACCGCGTCGGCTCCCATGGCCACCGCCAGGAGGGCGTCGGCCTCGGTGGTGACGCCGCAGATCTTCACGAAGACGGAGCGCCCGTCTTCGGGCTGCCCGTCCGCGGGCTGCCCGGGCGTCACCGGTGCTCCTCGGCGGCGACCACCGAGGCACCGCGGGCACGGCCGGCTGCCACGAGCGACGCCACGGCCCGGGCCCGGTCGCCGGCCACGACCAGCGACTCCCCGACGAGGACCCCGTGGTACCCGGCGGCGGCCAGCTCGGCGACGTCGTCCGGCCCTCGGATGCCCGACTCGGCGACCGCCACGACGCCGTCCCCCATCCGCTCCGCCAGCGAGGCAGCGAGGCGCCGGTCGACGTCGAACGTCGCCAGGTCGCGCTGGTTGACACCCACGAGGTCCGCCCCGGCGGCCAGGGCACGCGCGAGCTCGGCGTCGCTGTGCACCTCGACGAGGGCGTCGAGCTCGAAGCGCCGCGTCAGCGCCGACAGGGCGACGAGCTCCTCGTCGCCCAGCGCCGCCACGATGAGCAGGACGGCGTCTGCGCCGAGCAGGCGGGCGTCGCACACGTCGGCCTCGCACACCGTGAAGTCCTTGCGCAGGACCGGCAGGTCGGTAGCCGCACGGGCTGCGGCCAGGTCCCCGGGGCGGGCCCCGAAGAACGCCTCGTCGGTGAGGACCGAGAGGCAGGCCGCTCCCCCGGCCGCGTAGGCGCGGGCGACCGCCGCCGGGTCGAGGCCGACGTCGAGGTCGCCGCGCGACGGCGACCTCCGCTTGACCTCGGCGATCACCGCCACCCCGTCGCGAGCCGAGCCCGCGGCGAGCGCTGCCCGGAAGCCCCGCCCGGGTCGCCGGCCGGCCGTCGCCCGGTCGGCCGTCTCGACAAGCTCGTCGAGGTCGCGCCGGTCTTCCGCAGCGTGCCGGCGATGGGCGTCCAGGATCGTCTCGAGGTACGCCGGCATCGCCCCGGATCCTACCGGCCCACCAGGTCGGACGCGCCCGTCCGCGCGCCGTCGACCGGACCCGCTCCTGCCCTGCCGCATGCTCGTCGGGCCCGAGCGCCCTCCCCCGCCGACGCGCTCGCTGCCGACCAGGTGTCGTGCCTGGTCGTCGGCGACGGCACTAGCGTCCTGTCCGTGACCAGACCTGCCGGACCGGCCGCCCGGACCCGACGGCTCGGTGGTCGACCCGGCAGTCGACGGGTGCGGCCGAGGGCGGGGCGACGCCGCGGCCGGCGCCCCGAGGCAGCCCGACGGGGGCGTCCGTGACCCACCGCGTCGTCCAGTGGGCGACAGGCAACCAGGGCGTCGAGGCCATCCGGGCCGTGGTGGGCCGGCCCGACCTGGAGCTCGTCGGGGCCAAGGTGTACGCACCGGAGAAGGAGGGCGTCGACGCCGGCGTCCTGGCCGGCATCGACCCCGTCGGCGTCGTCGCGACCCGCGACGAGGACGCCATCCTCGCCCTCGGAGCCGACTGCGTCGCCTACCTCCCCCGCCTCACCTCGCTCGACGAGGTCTGCCGGATCCTGGCCAGCGGGGCGAACGTGGTCACCACCGCCTTCCTCTTCCACCCCCGCTCGCTGCCCCCGGCGGACCTGGCCCGGCTGGAGGCAGCCTGCGCCGAGGGAGGCACCTCGGTCCACGGCACGGGCCTGAACCCGGGGAACCTGAGCGGCGTGCTGCCGCTCGCCCTGTCGGGCATGTCCCGGCGGATCGATCGCGTCACGCTCCAGGAGCGCGCCGACTGGTCCTTCTACGAGAGCACCCACATCACCTTCGACAACATGCGCTTCGGCCAGCCGCCCGAGGCCGTCACCGAGGAGGCCAGCGACTTCCTCCGGTTCAACAGCGGGATCTTCAAGGAGGAGGTCGCTCTGCTGGGCGAGGCGCTCGGCGCCGGGCTCGACGACATCACCACCGAGGTCGAGCTCGTGACCGCCCGTGCCGACCACGACGTCTTCGGGGTCCGCCTGGCCGCCGGCACGGTGGCCGGTCAGCGGTGGCACTGGCGGGGCCGGCGACACGGCCGGACGCTCGTGGAGATCGAGACGCTGTGGACCGTGGGAGGCGAGTACCCGGGGCACTGGCCGACGCCGCTGGACGGGTGGACGCTGACCATCGAGGGCGAGCCGTCCATGCGCACCCACTTCCTCAGCCTGATGTCCTACGAGCGCGACCTGCCGCTCAGCGAGCACGTCCGGGCGGCGAGCGTCGCCACCGCCATGCAGGCGGTCAACGCCATCCCGGCCCTGTGCGCGGCGCCGCCCGGGGTGCGGACCATGGCCGACCTCCCCTTGGTACGGAGCGGGCTGGGGTTCGGAAACGAGCCGCCGCGCCCCGCGCCCTGAGCGGGAGGGCCGGGAGGCACCCGGCGACCGAGCGGGTGGCCCCGGCGAACGCCCGGAGCACCCGACGAGAGGAGCATCCATGAGCAAGCAGGTCGTGCTCGTCACCGGCGCCTCGTCGGGCATCGGTCGGTCGTGCGCCGAGCGCCTGGCCGCTCGGGGCTGCACGGTCGTCGGGGCTAGCCGGCGGGTCGACCCCGGCGAGGGATGGACGTCCATCGCCATGGACGTGGACGACGACGCCTCGGTGGCCAGTGGGGTGGCGCAGGTCGTCCGGGAGCACGGGGGCATCGACGCCGTCGTCTCCTGCGCGGGGTGGGGGCTGGCCGGGGCGGTCGAGCAGACGCCCCTCGACCAGGCACGAGCCCAGCTCGAGACCAACTTCTTCGGCGTGGTGCGGACCGTGACCGCCGCCCTGCCGTCGCTGCGCGAGCGCGCCGGGCGCGTCGTGGTCATCAGCTCGATCGGCGGGGTCATCGGGCTCCCGTTCCAGGCCTACTACTCGGCCAGCAAGTTCGCGCTCGAAGGGTGGGCCGAGGCGCTGGCCTGGGAGGTGAGGCCCTTCGGCGTGGCCGTGACCCTCGTCCAGCCGGGCAACTTCCGCACCGGGTTCACCGAGGCCCGCCGCACCGTGGACGTCGGCGGCGACGACCCCTACCGGGCGGCGCGGGACAAGGCCATCGGCCAGATGGCACGGGACGAGCGGGCCGGGGCCGACCCCACGGCGGTCGCAGCGGCCGTCGAGCGGGCGCTCGTGGCCCGCCGACCACGGCGGCGGGCGTCGGTCGGGCCGGCCTCCGAGCGCGTGGGCGTGCTGGCCAAGCGCCTCCTGCCCGCCCGCGTGTTCGAGGCGGCGTCGGCCTCGAGCCTCGGCGTCTGAGGGGACGGCGGTCCGTGCGAAGCCCCGGCTCGGGCTCGTCGACGGGAACGGTCGTCGTCATCGAGGACGACCCCCACATCGCCGACCTCGTCGACCTCTACCTCCGCCGCGACGGGTTCCGGGTGCTGCAGGCCACCGACGGGACCAGCGGGCTCGCGCTGGTCGAACGCGAGCGCCCGGCGCTCGTGGTGCTCGACATCGGCCTGCCGGGCGAGCTCGACGGCTTCGACGTGTGCCGCGTCCTCGCCGCCGGCGGGCCCGGCGGCCGACCCGCCGTGCCCGTCCTGGTCCTCAGCGCGCGCGACGACGAGGTCGACCGGGTCCTCGGCCTCGAGCTCGGTGCCGACGACTACGTGACGAAGCCGTTCTCCCCCCGCGAGCTCGTGGCCCGGGTGCGGGCGATCCTCCGCCGCGCCGCCTCGGGGCGGGGCGAGGCCCGCCCCGCCGTGCTCGAGGTCGGCGACGTCGCGGTCGACACCGGGCGCCGAGAGGCGCGGGTCGGAGGGCGACCGGTCGCCCTCACCACGCGCGAGTTCGACCTCCTCGCCCACCTCGCCGCCAACGCCGGCCTGGCCCTCAGCCGACGGCAGCTCCTCGACGCCGTGTGGGGCGACGGCTGGGTCGGCGACGAGCGGACCGTGGACGTCCACGTCGGCCAGCTCCGCAGGAAGCTCGGAAGCGCCCTGCCGCTCGCCACCGTGTGGGGCGTCGGCTACCGCCTCGGGTGACCGTCTTGGACGCGAGCCCCCCGCCACCGCTCCCGGCGGCCCCGTCACCGCCAGGTGGGAACGTCCCGTGAGGAGCCGCCTCACCTTCGCCATGCTGGGCCTCGTCGTCCTGACCCTCGTCCTGGCCGGCGCAGGCAGCTACGTCTTCGTCCGCCACGCGGCCCTGGCGACCGCCCGCCAAGAGCTCGCGGGCCAGGGCCGGGCCATCTCGCGCACGGTCACCGAGCGCGCCCTCCCCGTCCGCGGCGTGCGCCGCGAGCTCGTCGTCCTGAAGGAGGCCGGCGCCTTCACGGGCATCCGGGTCGTCTTCCTCGGCGCCGGAGGCTCGCTCTCGGGCACCTTGCCCTCCGGGCTCGCGCCCGGCCAGCTCGACCCGGCCCGCCTCGCACGCGGCGAGCAGACCTCCGGGGCGGCCGGGATGCTCGTCTTCACCGCCGTCCCCACCCCGCTCCCCGAGGCCCCTGCGACCACGCCCGTCCTCGTCATCACCCGCAAGGTCCACGACCCCGCGGAGGGGGTCCGCTACTTCCTGCTCGTCGGGCTGGTCTCCCTGGCGGTGGCTGCTGCCGTTGCAGCCGCCCTCGCCCGCCGGTTCTCGCGCCCGCTCCACGACGCGGTCGCCGCCACCGGGCGCATCGCCGCAGGGGACCTCGGCGCCAGCGTCCCCGTGCCGGCGGGCGGCGACCCCGAGCTCGTGGCCCTCGCCGGCGCCATCAACCGGATGAGCGACGACCTGCGCCGGGCTCGCGACCACGAGCGCCAGTTCCTCCTGTCGGTCTCCCACGAGCTGCGGACCCCGCTCACCTCGATCCGCGGCTACGCCGAGGCCCTCGCCGACGGCACGACCGACGACACGCCGGGGGCCGCCGCCGTCATCCTCTCCGAGTCGGACCGGCTCGGGCGCCTCGTCGCCGACCTCCTCGACCTCGCCCGGTTGCAGGCCGACCGGTTCGCCCTCCGCCTCGTCCCCGTCGACCTCGCCGCCGCCGTGGCGGCAGCCGCCGAGGCGCAGCGACCGCTCGTCGACGACGCCGGGTTGGTCCTCGGCATCTCGGCGGCCCCGCCCGGCCCGGTCGTCGCGGCGGACCCCGACCGGCTCGCCCAGGTCGTGGCCAACCTCGTCGAGAACGCCGCCCGCTTCGCGACCACCCGGGTCGAGGTCGGCGCCGGCCAGCTGGGGAACGAAGCGGTCGCCTGGGTGGCCGACGACGGGCCAGGCATCACCGCCGGGGACCTCCCTCGCGTGTTCGAGCGCCACTTCACCAGCGACCGCGTCGGCACGCGCCGGATCGGCACGGGGCTCGGCCTCGCCATCGTGGCCGAGCTGGTCGCCGCCATGGGCGGGTCGGTGCGGGCCGAGTCACCCGTCGCCGGGGGGCGCGGCACCCGCCTCGTCGTCGTGCTCGCCCCGGCAGGTGGCGGCGCACCGGGGACGTCACCGTCGCCCGTCGGCACCGCTCCGCCACAGGGGACCGACCTCCCGGTGGCCTGAGGAGCCTCCGGTCAGCCGGGAAGTGCCAGCGCGGTCGCCGGCAGGCCGACGGCACCCGGTCCGTTCCCCGCCACGACCGTGACGGACGCCGGAGGCGCCACCCGGCGGTGCAGGAAGGCCAGGGCGACCACGTCGCCGGACCCGGGGACCGCACCGGCCGAGGTGACCGTCCCGACCTCATCGCCCTCGGCGGAACACACGGTCCCCCCCACCAGGGCGGCGCCCTCCCCGCCCCCTGCCCGCCCGCCGGGGACGACGAGCCGACGGAGGTGGCGAGCGACGTTGCTCCCCCGGGCGTCCAGCCGTGCCACGAGCTCCTGGCCGGTGTAGCACCCTTTGGTGAACGAGACGGTGCGGTCGACGACGCCCAGCTCGGCAGGGATGACCCGCGGGCCCACCTCGGCCCCGGCCCGGGGCACGCCGGCCTCGATGCGGCCCACCTCGGCCACCGCAGGGTCCACCCACGGCACGCCCGGAGGCAGCCACGAACGCCGTCCTCCGCCGGCGCCCGCCGGGCCCAGCACGTCGACGCCCGCCCACCCGGGCCATGCCACCGTCACCGCCACGCCTCCGGGTGGGGCTGCGACGCCGGGGAACGACGGTACGGCGTCGCCGGGCCGGCCTCGACGGCGCACGCTCACGACCTCCCATCCCACGCGCTCGATCGTCACCTTCGTCCGGAGGCGGAACCGGGCGAGCCGGGCGACGAGGGCGTCCCCCGCGCCGGCGTCGACGTCGAGCACGAGCTCGTCGTCCCCCGTCGCGACCACCCTCGCCAGCGCGTCGACCTTGCCCTGGGGGGACAGCACGAGCGCCCAGGCCGCCTCGCCCACGGCGAGGGACGTGACGTCCTGGCTGCACTGGCCCTGCAGGTACGACCGCGCCTCGGGGCCCTCCAGCCGGACGACGTCGCGGGCGGCGGCGAAGCCCGCCCCGTCCGACAGGGCGCGCCACGCCGCCTCGTCCTCGAGGACCGCCGGGCCCTCCCCCGCCGGGCCCTCCCCCGTCGGGCCCTCCCCAACGGGTGCAGTGTTCACCGGCGCAGCGCCCGGGCCATGGCCACGGCCGCGAGGAGCGCCGCCGCCTTGTGGCCGCACTCGTCGTTCTCGCTCGCCGGATCGCTGTCGGCCACGATGCCTGCGCCCGCCTGGATCGACGCCCGCCCGTCTGCGTCGACCGTCATGGTGCGGATGGCGATGGCCGTGTCGAGGTTGCCCGAGAAGTCGAGGTAGCCGACCACGCCGCCGTAGACCCCGCGTCGCGTCGGCTCGAGGTCGTCGATGATCTCCATGGCCCGCACCTTCGGCGCTCCCGACAACGTCCCCGCCGGCAGCGTGGCCCGGAGCACGTCGATGGGGCCGCGCCCGGGCGCCAGCCGGCCCGACACCTGGGACGTGAGGTGCATGACGTGGCTGTAGCGCTCGACCACCATCATCTCGTCGACGTGCTCGGTCCCGAAGGAGACCACCCTCCCCACGTCGTTGCGGGCGAGGTCGACCAGCATCACGTGCTCGGCGAGCTCCTTCGGGTCGGCGACCAGCTCGGCCTCGCGGGCGCGGTCGTCCTCGGGGCTCACGCCCCGAGGACGCGAGCCGGCGATCGGCCGCGACGTCACCACGCCGTCACGCAACTGCACGAGGGGCTCCGGCGAGGCGCCCACCACGGTCACCTCGGGGAAGCGCAGGTGGTACAGGTAGGGGCTGGGGTTGACGAGCCGCAGGACCCGGTAGACGTCGAACGGGTCCACCCCGAGCGTGGGCAGGTCGAAGCGCTGGGAGAGGACCACCTGGAAGATGTCGCCCGCCCGGATGTGCTCCTTCGCGGCCTCGACGGCGGCCGCGAAGCGCTCGTCGGTGAGCGACCGCACGACGTCGGCGGGAGGCTCGGCCGCCCGCGGGGACGGTCGAGCCGGCTCGGCGAGGGGCCGGCAGCAAGCGTCGGCCAGCTCGTCGACGCGCCGCACGGCAGCCGCGTGGGCGGCGGCGCGCTCGGCGTCACCCCACGACGGGTCGACGGGGACGTTGTCGACCAGCACCAGGCGCTGGCGCCAGTGGTCGAACGCCGCCAGCTGGCCGATGACGGCGAGCACGGCGTCGGGGTGGCCGAGGTCGTCGGGGGGCGGTGAGGCGAGGTGCTCGACCTCCCGGACGACGTCGTAGCCGAGGTAGCCCACGAGACCGCCGTGGAGGGGCGGGAGCCCCGGGAGCTGCGGCGCGTCGAAGGCCTGAAGGACGGCGTCGACCGCGTCGAGAACGCCGCTCGCCCCCGACACCCTGCCTCCGGTGGCGGCGTCGAGGTCGAGCGACCCGGTGGCGTGCACGCCGCCGTCGCGGGCGACCACCGTGGCGAGCGGTCGGCGCCCGACGAACGAGTAGCGGCCCCACCGCTCCCCACCCTCGACCGACTCGAGCAGGAAGCCCGGCTCGCCGGTCGACCCGACGAGCTGGAGGTAGACGCCGACCGGGGTGAGGGTGTCGGCGACCAGCTCGCGCCAGACCGGCACGATGCGGTGCCGTCGGGCCAGGCGGCAGAAGCCGTCCTCGCCCGGCCCGTCGGCTTCGGCGGCGGGCCGCAGGAGCGACGTGCCCACGGTCATCGCCCGCCTGGGGGAAGGGCGGGGTCGTCCCCGCCCGACCGGGTCACAGGTACAGGCCCGTGCCGCCGTCGATGCGGTCGGTGGCCACGGCGTGGATGTCGCGCTCGCGCAGGATGACGTACTCCTCGCCCTGCACCTCGACCTCGAAGCGGTCCTCGGGGTTGAAGAGCACCTTGTCCCCCACCTTGATCGTCCGCACGTGCGGACCGACGGCCACCGCCTCGGCCCACGACAGCCGCCGCGACACCTGGGCCGTGGCCGGGATCAGGATGCCAGCGCGCGAGCGGCGCTCGCCCTCCGCCTGCGGCATCTGCACGAGGACCCGGTCCGACAGGACCGTGATGGAGTGTCGTGCCTGGTCATCACGGCCGTCGGCGGCTGGAGCGGGCACGGTCGGCGTCGAGGTTGCCACGCGGACAGGCTACCGCGGCAGGTCGACGGGCCGGACCGCCACGCCCGCGCCGGCGAGGCGCGCCTTCGCCTCGGCGATCGTGTGCTCGCCGAGGTGGAAGATGGAAGCGGCGAGGACGGCGTCGGCGTGGCCGTCGATCGCGCCCTCCACCAGGTGGTCGAGCGTTCCGACCCCCCCCGAGGCGATCACCGGGACCGCGCACCGGTCGGAGACCGCCCGGGTGAGGGCGAGGTCGAAGCCGTCGCGCGTCCCGTCCCGGTCCATCGAGGTGAGGAGGATCTCGCCTGCCCCCGACTCGGCGCAGCGGACCGCCCACTCCACGGCGTCGAGCTCGGTCGGTGTCCGCCCGCCGTGGGTGAAGACGCCCCACGAGCCCGGACGTCCGACCTCGGCCCGGGCGTCCACCGCCACCACGACGCACTGCGCCCCGAACTCGGCGGCCAGCTCCCCCACGAGGGGAGGGCGCTCCACGGCGGCCGTGTTGACCCCGACCTTGTCGGCACCGGCCCGCAGCAGGCGGCGTGCGTCCTCGACGCTGCGGACCCCCCCGCCGACGGTCAGGGGGATGAAGACCTCGGCGGCCGTGCGCTCGACGACCTCCACCATCGTGGCGCGCCGGTCCGACGAGGCGGTGATGTCGAGGAACACCAGCTCGTCGGCGCCTTCGGCGTCGTAGCGGGCCGCCAGCTCGACGGGGTCGCCGGCGTCCACGAGGTCGACGAAGCGGACACCCTTCACCACCCGCCCGCCGTCGACGTCGAGGCAGGGGATCACACGGACCGTGCGCACGCTCCCACCCCCTCGGCCACGGTCAGGCGGCCCTCGACCAGCGCCTTGCCCACGATCGCCCCGGCCAGGCGGCGAGGACGACCGGGCGCGGTCGACGCCCCCGCCGAGCCGGACGGCCCCGCGGTCGCCTCGACGGCGAGCCCGGCGAGCTCCGCCAGGTCGGCGGTGCTCCCGACGCCTCCCGAGGCGACCACCGGCAGGGGCGTCGACCCGAGCACGGCGGCGAGCCCGTCGAGGTCGGGCCCCTCGAGCGTGCCGTCGCGGGCGATCCCCGTCGCCACCACGGCACCGAGCGGCACGCCGGCGAAGTCGGCGAGCACCTCCTCGACGCTGCGGCCGCTGCCCCGCTCCCAGCCGTGGACCGCCACCTCGGCCCGGCCGTCCTCGTCGAGCCGGTAGTCGAGGCCGAGCGCCACCCGACCCGGATGGCGGTCGGCGGCGACGCGGACCGCGTCGGGGCGCTCGAGGGCGGCCGTGCCCACCACGACGCGTGCGACCCCCCCGGCGAGCAGCTCGTCGACGTCGTCCAGCGAGCGAACGCCGCCCCCGCTCTGCACCGGCACGTCGACGGCCGCGGCGACGGCGAGGACCACGCCCCGGTTGACCGGGCGCCCTGCTCTCGCCGCGTCGAGGTCGACGACGTGCAGCCACGGCGCGCCTCCGGCGGCGAACGCCCGCGCCAGCTCGAGCGGGTCCCCGTAGGTCCGCTGCCGCCCGAAGTCGCCCTGGGTCAACCGGACGGCCGCGCCGCCCCGCACGTCGATGGCGCAGAAGAGCTCCATCAGGACGCGCCCTCGGGCCCGGGCGCAGCAGGAGCACGTCGGCCGGGGCGCGGCGGCCCGGCGGGCAGGGAGCCAGCCGTCGCGGCGAAGTTGGCCAGCAGCGCGAGCCCGGCCACGCCCGACTTCTCGGGGTGGAACTGCGTCCCCCACACGGCCCCCCGGGCCGCGGCGGCGACCACCGTCCCCCCGTAGTCGCAGGTGGCCACGGTGTCCGTCGTCCGCTCGGGGGCATAGGAGTGGACGAAGTACATCCAGGGCCCGGGTGGCAGCCCGGCCAGCATCGGCGCGTCGGCAACGACGGGATCGAGGCGGTTCCACTGCATCTGGGGGAGCTTCGTCCCCGCGGGGAGGCGTCGCACCGTCCCCTCGAGCAGGCCGAGGCCGTCCTCGCCCGGCTCCTCCTCGGAGCCCACGAAGAGCATCTGGAAGCCGACGCAGATGCCCAGGAACGGCACGCCGCGCGCCGCCGCGTCGAGGACCACCCGGTCGAGGCCGGAGCGCCGGAGCGCCCGCACGCACGGGCCGAAGGCCCCGACGCCCGGCAGCACGACGCCGTCCGCCCCGGCCGCGTCGTCCGGGTCGGACACGAGGCGCGCATCGGCCCCCAGGTGGACGAACGCCTTGACCGCCGAGGCGAGGTTGCCGATTCTGTAGTCGAGGACGGCGATCACCGGCGGGTGGTGTGCCGGCCATCGGGGCGCGGCGAGGGCCCGACCGTGCTCACAGGGTCCCCTTCGTCGACGGGACGCCCACGCCCTCGCGCCGCACGGCGTCGGCCAGGGCCCGGGCGACCGCCTTGAACGACGCCTCGAGGACGTGGTGGGTGTTCTTGCCGGCGCGGCGGAGCACGTGGAGCGTCACCCCGGCACCGGTGACGAAGGCGCGCCAGAACTCCTCGGCCAGCTGTGGATCGAACGGAGGTGACCCGAGCGGCAGGGCCTCGGGGGCGAAGGGGACGTCGTAGGCGAGGTACGGGCGCCCCGAGCAGTCCAGCGCCACCTCCACGAGCGCCTCGTCGAGCGGCAGGACGACCGACGCGAACCTGCGGATGCCCGCCTTGTCGCCCAGGGCGGTGGCGAAGGCCTGGCCGAGCACGATGCCGACGTCCTCGACCGTGTGGTGGGCGTCGACGGCGAGGTCGCCCGATGCCGTCACCTCGAGGTCGAACCCGCCGTGCTTGCCGAGCTGGGCGAGCATGTGGTCGAAGAACGGGAGCCCGGTGTCGGTCGACGTGGTCCCCGAGCCGTCGAGCACGAGGGAGACGGTGACCGAGGTCTCACGGGTGCGGCGCTCGGCCCGTGCCGAGCGCGCACCACCCGCCGCGGCCCCGCCGCGGCTCGCCGCTGTGGTGTCGGTGGTCATCGCAGGCACGCCTCCAGGGCCTCGAGGAACCGGTCGTTCTCTTCCGGTGTCCCGACGGTGACCCGGAGGCAGCCGGTCAGGCCCGGCCACGACGAACAGTCTCGCACGAGCACCGAGCGGTCGACGAGGCCCTGCCACACCTCGGTGGCCGATCGGCCCCGTGGGCGCACGAGCACGAAGTTGGCGTCCGACGGCCACGTGTCGACGGGCAACCCGCGGAGGGCGGCGGCGATGCGGCCCCGCTCCTCGACCAACAGGGCCACCCGGGCCTCCATCTCGCCCACGTGGTCGAGGGCGAGACGCCCCGCCAGCTGCTTGAGCGCGTCGAGGTGGTAGGGCAGCACGACCGCCTCGCACGCGTCGACCACCTCGGCGGGCCCCACGAGGTACCCGAGGCGGCTGCCGGCCATGGACCACGTCTTCGAGAACGTGCGCACGACGACCGTCGAGGCCGTCGACGGGTCCTCGCGCCGGACACGCTCGAGCGCGGAGGTGCGGGCGAACTGGCCGTAGGCCTCGTCCACGACCACGAGGCCCGGGGCGATCGAGGCCACGGCGTCGACGACCTCGGGGGGCTCGGCCCGGCCGGTCGGGTTGTTGGGCGAGCAGAGGAACGTCACCACCGGGTCGGCCTCGGCCAGCACTCGGCCCACCTCGCCGAGGTCGAGGGCGAAGTCGTCGGTCCGTCGACCCGCTGCCACACGCGTGCCGGTGATGCGGGCGATGTGGGCGTGGAGCTGGTAGGTCGGCTCGAAGAGGGCGACGCTCCGCCCGGGCCCGCCGTAGGCGAGGAGGAGCGACTGGAGGACCTCGTTCGAGCCGTTGGCGCAGAACACCTGCTCCGCGGCGACACCGTGGTGGCGGGCGAGCGCCTCCCGCAGGGCACGGGCCTGTCGGTCCGGGTACCGGTTGAAGTCCACGTCCGCCACGGCGGCGGCCAGCTCGGCCCGCCAGGTGTCGGGGGGCGCGAAGGGAGACTCGTTCGTGTTGAGCCGGACCTCGACGTCGACCTGGGGCGAGTGGTACCCGGACAGGCGGACGAGGTCGGGGCGGACCGTCGGCCTCACCGCGGCTCCCGCCACCGGACCGACGCGGCGTGCGCCGGCAGCCCTTCGGCCTCGGCCAGCACGGCGACCGCGGGGCCGAGCGTGGCGAGGGCCTCCTCGCTGACCTCGACGGCGTGGAGGTGCTTGCGGAAGTCGTCGGCGCGCAGGGCACTGGCGAAGCGAGCGGTCCGGTTGGTCGGCAGGACGTGGTTGGGCCCGGCCAGGTAGTCGCCCACGCTGGCCGGCGAGGTGGCGCCGAGGAAGACCGCCCCCGCCGAGCGCACGGAGCCGAGGAGGTCGGCCGCCCCCTCGACCAGCAGCTCGAGATGCTCGGGAGCGACGACGTTGGAGACGGCGATGGCCTGCTCGGGGCCGTCCACGAGCACGGTGTGGCCACCGGACGCAAGCGTGGAGGCGAGGTCGGTGCGTCGGGGCGACGCCGCCACGATCTCGGCCACCAGGGCGTCGACCTCGTCGGCCAGCTCGGCCGACCACGTCACCAACCACGCCAGCCCGTCGGGTCCGTGCTCCGCCTGCACCACCAGGTCGACGGCGGCGAGGCGCGCCGGGGTCTCCGGACCGGCGACGACGACCACCTCCGAGGGGCCGGCGAAGGCCGACGCCACCCCGACCACCCCCGACACCTGGCGCTTGGCCTCGGCGACGTAGCGGTTGCCCGGCCCGACGACGACGTCGACGGACGGGACCGTCTCGGTGCCGTAGGCCATGGCGGCAACGGCCTGGGCCCCCCCGATCCGGTAGACGGCGTCGACCCCGGCGATCGCCGCGGCGGCGAGGGAGACGTCGTCGACCCGCCCGTCGGGCCCGGGCGGGACGCACAGCACGACCTCGGCCACCCCGGCCACCCTCGCCGGCAGCGCGCACATGAGGACGGTGGAGGGGTAGCGGGCACGACCGCCGGGCGCGTAGCACCCGGCGCGCTCGACGGGCCGCCAGAAGCCGCGCACGGTCACGCCACCCGACGCGAACGGCTCGGGGTCGGGCGAGAGGTCGTGGCGGTGGTAGGCGGAGATGCGCTCGGCCGCCGTGGCCAGGGCGGAGCGGACCTCCGGAGCGACGCGCCGGGCTGCGGCCGAGACCTCCTCGGGCGGCACCCGCAGGTCGTCGAGCGAGACGCCGTCGAACCGCTCGGTGAGCTCGCGCAGCGCGGCGTCGCCCCGACGGCGCACGTCGTCGAGGATCGCCGCCACCGCCTCGGCGGAGCGCGCCTGCTCGTCGACCGGCTGGGGCAACGCGGCGCGCAGCTCGGCGGTGGTCCCCGAGAAGCCACGCAGGTCGAGACGGGTGAGCTCCATGCCGCCGAGATGCTACCCGGGCGCTCCGGGGCCCCTGCCGGTGCCATCATCTCTCCATGGCGTCGTCCCGAGCCGAGCTGTCGTCCCTGTCGTCGGCCCTCGCCGAGCTCACCCGGCGCGTCACCGAGCAGGCCGAGGCGGCCGAGCGTGGCGCCGAGGAGGACGCCGCCCACGAGCTCTTCGCCGTCGAGCGCGCGCTCGCGGGAGCCGGCCGGCGCCTGCAGCGCCTCCTCGCCTCGCCCGCCATCCCCCGCTGACCCTCCGCGAGCCGGTCGGCCACCAGGCGCGGCCTCGCCCCGCCGCCGCGCCCGAGGGCGACGGATCAGACCACGTGCAGCACGAGCTCGTGCCCGAAGGCCGCGGCGACCTCGGCCGCTCGGTGGGGCCGGTCCGACACGACGGCGAGGCTCCGCCGGGCGGCCAGCTCCACCACGGCGACCGCGGCGAGGCCGTCGGTGCCGACGTGGTCGGCGACGGAACCCAGCGCCTGGGCGCGGTCCCGGTCGAGCACCTCGACCTCGGTCCCCACCACGAAGCGGTCGAACGCTCCCGACAGGCCGGTGAGGCGGGCCGCCTCGGCCACGGACTGGGCGGGCACCACCGGGACCAGGCCGTGGGCGAGCGCGGCGCGGTGCAGCGCCCAGACCCGACGGTCCCCCCGGGCGGCGGCGACCAGCGCTCCCGTGCCGAAGGCGACGCCCAGGCGAGAGGCGCGTCGCTCGGCCTGCCGCCGACCCGCGGTGGCCGGCAGACCGGTCACCGGCGGCGGACCTTCGACGCCGAGGCGACCGCCGGTCGGACCATCGCCGCCACGCCGGGCCGCACCCGGGCACCGAACCCGGCCAGCAGCCGGGCCAGGAGCGCCTCGCCCTCGGCGACCTCCTCGGCCGTGAGGGCTCCCGCCTCGGCCTCCCACTGCTCGACGCCGCGCAGGCCCTCGCGGATGCGGAGCTGTCGGTCGGCCGCCGCAGCCAGCCACGCGCTGAACGACATCCCGTCCTCGGTGGCGGCCACCTCGACGGCCTCCGCCACCGCGTCGGGGAGCGACACCGAACGCTTGGTCACCATGCCTTCACGGTAGCCCTCGCCAGCCCTGGCGCCCGGCAGGGCGCCGCCGGTGCAGGGGCGAGCGGAGCCCGGACGCGACGAGGGCGCCCCGAAGGGCGCCCTCGTGCGAGCGGGCCGGGCGGCGGATCCCGGGCACCGCTCCACGGAACCAGGTGGCGGGAACCGGTTCCGAGTAATACTTAGAACACCACGTTTTCGGCGCGTGTTCCAATCGCGGCGAAGAATTTTTCCTCCGGTGTCAACGCTGTCGTGCTATTTCATTCCTTGTGCAACTACGTCATGGCGCGGCGACAGCCGACGGGCAGTAGTCGGCGAGCACGCATCGGTCGCAGAGAGGCCGTCGAGCCCTGCAGACGGCACGCCCGTGGAGGATCATCCGGAGGCTGAACACACCGTGGTCGGGCTCGGGGAGCATGGAGGTGAGCTCGCGCTCGACGACGACGGGGTCGGTGGCCTCGGTGAGCCCGAGGCGGCGGGCGAGCCGCCCCACGTGCGTGTCCACCGGCAGCCCCGGCAGGCCGAAGGCGACGCTGCGGACGACGTTCGCCGTCTTGCGGCCCACACCGGGCAGCGTCACGAGGTCCTCGCGCGTGCTCGGCACGGCGCCCCCGAAGCGCTCGACGAGCGCGTTGGCCATGCCGAGCAGGCTCGCCGACTTGGCCCGGAAGAAGCCGGTCGGTCGCACCAACGCCTCGAGGTCCTCGGGGGCGGCGGCGGCCAGCGCGAAGGCGTCCGGGTAGCGCGCGAACAGCGCCGGCGTGACGGCGTTGACCCGCTCGTCGGTGCACTGGGCGGACAGGATGGTCGCCACCAGCAGCTCGAAGGGGTCGCGGTGGACCAGCGCGCACAGCTGCCGGGCCGTCCCGGGGTACTCGACGGCGAGCCGGCGATCGGTCTCTCGCGCCCGGCCGGCCGGGCTCCGGGGTCGTGCCACGGCCGGGCACACTACCGGTAGCGTCCTACCCCGTGACGCCGCCGGACGTGACCGTGCACGAGCGGCTCGACGCCTCGGCCCGGGCTGCCGTCTCCGACCTCCTCGACCGGGTCGCCGCCCAGCGCGGGCGGCCCGCGCTCGGCGAGCACGCACGACGGCTCCTCGCCCGCCACGACGCAGGCGACGTCGTCCCCGGCCTTCGGGTCGCCACGGCCGCGGCCGGCGGGGGCCGCCTCGTCGGTGCGGCCGTGGCCGGTCCCACCGACGGCAACGGCCCTGGTTCGGTCGTCGAGGTCGTGGTGGCACCGGTTGACGCCAGTCGCCCGGACCTCGAGGCCCGGGTGCTCCGTGCGGTGGTGGCCGGCGTGCCCGAGCCAGCCGGCACGGCCGCCGCGCCGCTCCGGCTCTGGGTGCACGACGCCGACGACGTCGACGACGAGGCCGCTGCCGCCTGCGGCTTCACCGTCGAACGGACCCTCCTCCAGCTCCGGACCTCGCTCCCCGTCGAGCTGCCCCCTGGCTCCCTCCCCCGCTCCGGCCTCCACCTCCGGGCCTTCGCCCCGGGCGTCGACGAGGACGCGTGGGTCGCCGTCAACAACCGCGCCTTCGCCGGCCATCCCGAGCAGGGCTCCTGGACCCGCGAGACGCTGCGCGAGCGCGAGCGCGAGCCGTGGTTCACCCCCGCCGACTTCCTCCTCGGCGAGCTCGACGGCCGGCTGGTGGGCTGGTGCTGGACGAAGGTCCACCGCGACGAGGACCCCCCGGTGGGCGAGATCTACGTGATCGGGGTCGACCCCGCCGCCCAGGGGACCGGCCTCGGCCGAGCGCTCGTCCTCGCCGGGCTCGAGCGGATGGAACGCTCGGGGCTCTCGACCGCCATGCTGTACGTCGACGCGGCCAACGAGCCGGCGCTCCGCCTCTACCGCTCGCTCGGCTTCCGCCAGGCCCGCGTCGACCGCAGCTACGTGCTCGCCGGCGGCGGCCCCTCGCCGGCGGGCGCCCGCTGCGACTGAGCCCGCAGCACCTGGGCTCGGAGGGACCTCGGCGCCCCGGGCGGGCGAGCGGCGCTCAGGCGCCGTGCCCGATGGTGTGGCCGATGAACCAGGTGACGCCGGCGGCGGCCGTCGCCACGAGGAGCTGGCGGCCGGCGGACCACCACCACGACCGCCCGGTGAAGTGGGCCAGGGCGGCGCCGACGACCAGGGCGGCGACGGCGCCGACGCCCACCGACCAAGCGACGGCCGTCGTTCCCTGCACGAACAGCCACGGCAGGAGCGGCAGCACGGCGCCAAGAGCGAACGTGAGGAACGACGACACGGCAGCCTGCAGCGGCTTCCCGGTCTGCTGGGGGTCGATGCCGAGCTCCTCGCGGGCGTGGGTCTGGAGGGCGAGCTCCGGGTCGCGCATCATCTCGGTCGAGAGCGCCTCGGCCAGCTGCGGTCGGATGCCGCGGTCGCGGTAGATGAGGGCGAGCTCGTTCCGTTCGCCCTCGGGCTGGGCACGGATCGCCTCGCGCTCGACGGCCAGCTCGCGCTCGAGCAGCTCCGACTGGGCCCGCATCGAGACGTACTCGCCTGCTGCCATCGAGAACGAGCCTGCGATGAGGCCGGCCAGCCCGGCGAGGCGGACGGCGGCGCCCGAGGAGTGGGCCCCGGCGATGCCGAGCACGAGCGCCACGTTGGACACGAGGCCGTCGCTCACCCCGAAGACGGCGGCCCTGGCTCCTCCCCCGTGGAGGTTCCGGTGATGGTGCTCGAGGT
Source organism: uncultured Acidimicrobiaceae bacterium (assembly GCA_964610905.1). GTDB lineage: Bacteria > Actinomycetota > Acidimicrobiia > Acidimicrobiales > RAAP-2 > JAJZJT01. The sequence goes on along the minus strand of CAZSYT010000009.1, from coordinate 20,000 downwards.
CCATGGGGCGATGGTACGGCGGGCCCCCTGGTGAGGGAGAACTCACCGACGGAGATAGGCGTACCTGTGCCGTGCACCGGCCTTGGTGCCCCGACACGCCCTGCCGTAGTGTCGGCCCATGACCACCACCGTCGACGGACTCGACACCTTCCCCTCGCTCGTCGGACAGCACCTCGGCTACAGCGGGTGGCACCGGATCGACCAGGACCGGGTCAACCTGTTCGCCGACGCCACCGGCGACCACCAGTGGATCCACGTCGACCCCGAGCGGGCGGCGTCCGGCCCCTTCGGCGGAGCGATCGCCCACGGCTATCTCACGCTCTCGCTCGTGCCCGTCCTCCTCGGCGAAGTGCTCGAGGTCGAGGGAACGACCTTCGGCGTCAACTACGGGTGCAACAAGGTGCGCTTCCCCTCGCCGGTGCCGGTCGGCAGCTCGGTGCGCCTCGGCGCCGCGGTGGCCTCGGTCGACACCGTCGGCGGCGGCGTGCAGGTGGCCCTCGACATCACGATCGAGGTCGAGGGGGCGGCGAAGCCGAGCTGCGTCGCGCAGGTCGTCTACCGCTACTACAGCTGAGCCCGACGGCCGAGCCGGACGACCAGGCCGGGCTCGCGACAGCCTGGCCCCAGCTCGACCGGTGCACCTGCTTCCATCGTTCGAGCAAGTACTCCTAGAGTATGGACGTGGAGCTCCGCGTCGAAGAGCTGGCGAACCGGACCGGGGTGGGCGTCGACACCATCCGGTACTACCAGGGCAAGGGTCTCCTCGAGCCGCCGCGCCGGGCCGGTCGCCTCGCCTGGTACAACGACGACCACGTGGCCCAGCTGGAGCGGGTGCGCTCGCTGCGCGAGCGCGGCTTCACCCTGGCCACCATCGCCCGCGTGGTGAGCGGGGAGCTCGACGCCGCGGACCAGGCGCTCATCTCCGAGCTGTCGGCCGACCGGGCTGGCGCGGGGCCCGACCCCGCGTCGGGACTGACGCTCGCCGACCTGGCGTCCCGCACCGGGGTCCCGCTCGGGCTCCTCCAGGCCCTGGTGACCGAGGGGCTCCTGGTCCCCCGGCGGCTGGGTGCCGCCGACCGGTTCACCGACGAGGACGTCGACGCGGTGCGTGCCGGCCTGTCGATCCTCGAGCGGGGAGTGCCGTACCACGACGTGCTGGCGCTCGCCCGTCGCTACCACGAGGCGACCGAGACGGTCGCCGAAGCGGCAGTGGCCCTCTTCTCGACCCACGTCCGCCATCCGCTGCGGGCAGACGACGGCGCCGCCTCCGGCCCCGAGGGAGCCGACGCCCCCGAGCTCGTCGAGGCGTACACCGACATGCTGGCCGCCGTCACGACGCTCGTCGGGCACCACTTCACACGCGTGCTCCTGCGCGCCGCCGTCTCCCACATCGAGGAGCCGGCGGCCGGCAGTGCCCCGGCGGCCGGCAGTGCCCCGGCGGCCGGCAGTGCCCCGGCGGCCGGCAGTGCCC
>CAZSYT010000009.1:0-18429 GCA_964610905.1 uncultured Acidimicrobiaceae bacterium | reverse complement strand
CGGCGGCCGCGCACCCGTCAGGGCGCCGACCTCGGCGCGCGGTGGCCGACGCGTCCGGGGCTCGCTCGTGACCGGGGCGCACGAGGAGGGGCATCTCGGTGCACCGGAGCGACCGCTGCCCACGGGAGCCGCCAAGACGGCGTTGGTCCGCTCGATGTTCGACACGATCGCTCCGCGCTACGACCTGGTCAACCGCGTGATGACCTTCGGGCTCGACGTCCGCTGGCGCCGCCGTGCCTGCCGGGCCCTGGCCATCCCAGCCGGCTCCGTCGTCCTCGACGTGGCCTGCGGCACCGGGGACTTCCTGCGCGAGCTGAAGCGCCAGGGCATGGCCCCGGTGGGGGTCGACCTGTCGTGGGGGATGCTGGCCGCCAACACCAGCGGCGAACCACTCGTCCAGGCCGACGCCACCCGCCTCCCCGTGGGCACCGGCTCGGTGGCCGGCGTCACCTGCGGGTACGCACTGCGCAACCTCACCGACCTCGAGGCGGCCCTGGCCGAGATCGCCCGTGTCCTCGCACCCGGTGGTCGGATCAGCCTGCTCGAGGTGTCCGAGCCGACGTGGGCTCCGCTGCGCGTCGGCCACCGGCTGTGGTTCAACCGCGCGGTCCCGGTCATCGGCGCCCTGCTCTCGGACGCCGAGGCCTACCGCTACCTCCCGCAGTCGGTCGCCTACCTCCCCGACGAGGCGACGCTGCGGGCACTGCTCGTGGCGGCGGGCTTCTCGGGGGTCAACCGGCGCCCACTGCTCGGCGGGGCGAGCCAGCTCGTCACGGCGACCCGCGCCGGTGCCCCGACGCCGGCCCTGCCCCACAGCGGACGGCGGCCCACGCCGTGACCCCCGCCGACGAGCGTCCACCTCCCGAGCGGAGCGACGGGCCACGCGCCGTGCGCGTGTGGCTCTCCGCCGATCCGTCGCCCGACGTCGACCTCGCCGCGCTCGCCGCGGTCCCGGACGGGATCCTCTTCGACGACGGGCGGCGTCGGATGGCCGGTGTCGGGACGGCGCTCGAGGTTCCGCTCGGCCCGGACGAGGGCGGGGCCGCCGCACTGGCCAGGCTCGGTGCCGTCGCCCTGGGGCCGGAGGTCGGCGCCCGACCGAGCGGTGACGGGGGCGCGGGTCGCCGCCACCCGGTCGTCGCCTTCGGGGCGCTCGGGTTCGAGAGGGGGCCGGCGGTGCTTCGCGTCCCCGCGGTCCTCTACGTCGAGGAGCCGGACGGGTCGCGCTGGGCCACGGTGGCCTCGTGCCCCGACGGCCCGGCCTGCGCCGACGGCCCCGCCGAGGCACCCTGGCCCCGCCCCGACCCCGCCGACCTCGAGCGGTGGCTCGCCCGACGGGCTGCCGAGGCCAACCGGCGGGCGCGCTCGGCGAGCCCGACGCCGAGCACCGGCACCGTCGTGATCGCGCCCGTCGGTGGGACCGCGTGCTTCGACTCCGCCCTCGACGACGCCCTCGCCGCCCTGCGCCGACGCGAGCTGTCGAAGGTCGTCCTCGCCCGTCACGTCGACGTCGACCTGGGCGACGCCCCCGACGTGGGGGACCTCCTGCGTCGGTGGCGCGGCCTCGAGCCCGCCTGCACCGTCTTCGTCCTGCCGGCCGGTGGCGGCCGCTTCGTCGGCGCCAGCCCGGAGCTCCTCGTCGAGCGACGGGGGGACACGGTGGCGAGCCAGCCGCTCGCCGGCACCGCGCCCCGCGACGCCGCGGGCCAACGAGGCGAGGACGGGCTCCTCGCCTCGGCGAAGGACGCAACCGAGCACCGGCTCGTCGTCGAGGCCATCGCCCAGTGCCTGCGCACGGCGTGCGACGCGCTCACCGTGCCCGACCACCCCGACCTCGTCCACCTCCGCTCGGTCGACCACCTCGGCACCCTGATCGACGGTCGGCTCCGTCGGGACCCCGGCGGGCAGCTCCCCGACGCCCTCACCCTCGCTCGCCTCCTGCACCCGACGCCCGCTGTCGGCGGGTGGCCGACGGCCGCGGCCCTGACGCGCATCGCGGAGACCGAGCCCGCAGGGCGCGGACCCTACGCGGGCCCCGTCGGCTACGTCGACGGCGGCGGTGACGGCACCTTCGTGCTCGGCATCCGATCGGCCCTCTTGTCGGGGAGTCGAGCACGAGTCTGTGCCGGCGCCGGCCTCGTCGCCGCCTCGGAGGCCATCGACGAGCGCGCCGAGGTCGACCTCAAGCTGGCGGCCGTGCTCGCCGCCCTCGCCCCTGCGGCCGCCGCGGTGCGCGCTCCCGCCTGACCGGGCCGCCGGCGCCGAAGTCCCGCGGCTACCCGACGCAGCGGGCGACGTCCTCGACGATCGCCGCCAGCGCGTCGGACGCGTCCCGCATCACGAAGTGGCCGACCCCGGGCAGCCTGACCAGCCGGGCACCGGGGACCGCCCGCGCCAACGCCGTCTGCGAGCCCGGCGGGACGACCGCGTCCCAGGTGCCGGTGACGACGGTGGTCGGCACCGCCACGTCTCGAAGGGCCTGCCGCAGGAGACCCTCCTCGGCCACGAGGGCCCGTTGCTCGACGGCGAAGGTCCGTGCCGTCCGGGAGATGCCCCCGCCCGCGGGCACCATGCCGTCGTCGGGGAGGACCGACACCAGCCGGTCCGCCAGACGACCGGTGCCGGGGACGGCGGCGAGGAGGCGCCGGAGGCCGGCCAGCGGCGGGGCAGCGAGGAGCCCGGCGACGGCCAGCGCGTCACCGACGCCCGGAGCGGCGAGGACCCGGTCGAGCGCGTTGACGCTGCCCGGGCCGCCGACCGAGCCCACGAGGACCAGGGCCGAGACGACGTCCGGGGTGGAAGCGGCCAGCAGCGCCGCGATGCCCCCGCCCAAGCTGTGCCCCACCACCACGGCCGGGGCGGCACGCCGGCGCACGAGCTCGGCGGCCAGCACGGAGGCGTTGTACGCGAGCCCCCCGGGGCGCAGGGTCGTCCTGCCGTAGCCGGGGCGGTCCGGGACGAGCACCCGGTGACGCGGGGCGAGCCGTCCCGTGAGAGGCGCCCACGACGCCGCCGACCCCGGCTGCCCGTGCACGAGCACGACGGGCGTCCCCGTCCCCTCGTCGTCCGCCACGAGGGCGGCGGACGCGGCCTCGGTCACCGTCTGCGTCCGACCGGCGCCGTCTGCTCGGCCGCCGCACGCGGACCCGAGCGTCCGGCGGGGGCGACCTCGGGCGCCGCCGGTGCCTCCGCCTGCCCGTCGGCCGCACGCGGCAGGTGCACGGTGAAGGTGGTGCCGCGGCCTGGCTGGGTGTCGACGACGATCGTCCCCCCGAGCGACTGGGTGAGCGCGGCCACGATGAACAGGCCGAGGCCCGAGCCGCCCTCGCTGCGCGCTCCCGTGCCACGGTAGAAGCGGTCGAAGATCCGGGCAGCCTGGTCGGGTGGGATGCCGGGCCCGTCGTCGTGCACGGCGAGCACGCCCCAGCCGAACTCGACGCCGACGCGTACGTCGACCGGCGTGCCCGGTGGCGTGTGGGCGACGGCGTTGCGCACCAGGTTGTGCACGATCCTGCCCACCCGGGCGTCGTCGCCACGGATCTCGACGTGCTCGGGACCCCGCAGCGCGACCGTGCGCGTGCGGTCCAGCACACGAGCGTCTGCGACCGCGTCGGCGGCCACGGCGGCGAGGTCGACCACCGTCGCCTGGGCGGGCTCTGGCTCCTCGCCGAGGCGAGCCAGGGTCAAGAGGTCGTCGACCAGCACTCCCATCCGCGCTGCCTCGCCTTCGATGCGCACGAGCGCCTGCTCGGCGGCCTCCTCGGACTCGAGGGCGTCCCGGCGGAGCAGCTCGGCGTACCCCCGGATGGTGGTCAGCGGTGTGCGCAGCTCGTGGGAGGCGTCGGCCACGAACCGGCGGAGCCGGTCCTCGGAGCGGCTCCGCTGGGCGAGTGCCGCCTCGATCTGGTCGAGCATGCCGTTGAGGGCTCGGCCGAGCCGACCGATCTCGGTCGTCGCGTCCGTCGGGGCCACCCGACGAGCCAGGTCGCCGGCGGCGATGGCGTCGGCGTCGCCCGCCATCGTCACGAGGGGACGCAGTCCACGGCGCACGAGGACGGTGAGCAGCCCTCCCAGGGCGACCACGACGCCGGCGGACACGCCGATCTCGATGGTCTGCAGGGACGCCAGCGTGGCCTCGACGGCGTCGAGACGCGTCGCCACGACGAGCGTACCGCCCGGGACGGCGGTGGCCAGCAAGCGGTACTCGGGCCCGTGGCGGACCGCGGCGGGCACGTCGATGGCGAAGGAGTCCGGCTTGTAGCTGCCGCGGGTCGTCCCCCGGCCGTGGAGCGCCGCTGGCTGGACCGGGAGGTGCGACGGTAGCCGTGGTGCGGGGTCGCGCGCCGTGCCCGCGCCCGACGGCCGGGCGACGACCACCTGGCCCGACCCGTCCAGCAGCTCGACGTAGACCTGGGCGCTGACCCGTTCGCCGATGGTGGCGGCGGTGACCGGCCGGTCGTGCACGTCGGCGAAGTGCAGGTAGTCGACCACCGTGTCCGTCACCGCCGAGAGCTGGTTGTCGGCCCGCCCGTACAGGTAGGAGCGCAGCGCGCTCGAGGTGAGCAGGTCCACCGCGACGAGGGCGGCGGCCACCAGCACGATCATCGTCGCGATGAGGCGCCTGCGGAGGGTCACGCCCTGGTCAGCCCCGTGGCTCGCGCAGGCTGTAGCCCACCCGGCGGATCGTGTGCACGAGGGGCGGCTCGTAGCAGTCGATCTTCTTGCGGAGGTAGGAGATGTACGTCTCGACGATGTTGGCGTCGCCCTCGAACCCGAACCCCCACACGGCGTCGAGGATGTCCGCCTTCGACAGCACCCGCCGGGCGTTGACGAGCAGGTACCGGAGCAGGTTGAACTCGGTGGCGGTCAGGTCGACCAGCTCGTCGTGGCGCCACACCTCGTGGGTCTGCTCGTCCATCACGAGGTCGGCGAAGCGCATCCTCCCGTCGTCGGGGTCGTCGTCGGGGCGGGTCCGGCGCAGGATCGCCCGGATACGGGCGATCAGCTCGTCGAGCGCGAACGGCTTCGTGACGTAGTCGTCCCCGAGCCCGAGCCCCGCCACCTTGTCCTCGAGCGCGTCACGCGCGGTGAGGAAGAGGACCGGCGTGCCGACACCGCCCTCACGCAGCTGGCGGCACACGTCGGTGCCCTCGAGGTCGGGGAGCATGACATCGAGGATGATGAGGTCGAAGGCACCCCGGCGCGCCGCCTCCACGGCCGAGGCGCCCGTGTCGGCCGTCTCGACGTCGAACCCCTCGAACCGGAGCGCCGTGGCGAGCACGTCGGTGATGTAGTGCTCGTCGTCGACGGCGAGGATCCGCGCTCCGATCACCGACGCCCACCGGACCCCGCCGTCGGCACCGCCCTCAGGCCGGCCTCGGCCGGCGGCGGGACGAACCGAGCAGTCGCCCGAGCCCCCACCAGGTCACGAGGGCGAGCGCCTCCACCACGATGAACAGGGACATCTTTGACTCGCCGTCGACGCGGTCGACGAAGCTGATCGGCACCTCGGTGATTGGTGCGCCCGCTTGGCGCGCCCGGTAGGTCATCTCGATCTGGAAGCCGTACCCGTCCGCCCGGACCCGGTCGAGGTCGATGCGCCGGAGCACCGACGCCTGGTAGGCGCGGAACCCCGACGTGGAGTCGACCACGCCCAGCCCGAGGAGCACCGAGGCGTAGACGTTGCCGCCCCGTGAGAGCAGGCGCCGGTGCCACGACCACTTCGGGATCGTGCCGCCGGGGACGTACCTGCTGCCGATGGCCAGCTCCGCGCCGTCGTCGAGCGCGGCGACCAACGAGGGCAGGGCGCCGGGGTCGTGCGAGAGGTCCGCGTCCATCTCGATGCAGGCGTCGTACCCGTGGGCGATGCCCCACCGGAAGCCGTCACGGTAGGCGCTGCCCAGGCCCGACTTCCCCGCCCGCCGCAGCACCTCGACCGACCCTACGTCCGTCCCGGTCTTCTCGGCCAGCTCCGCGGTCCCGTCGGGGCTGCCGTCGTCGACGACCAGGACGGTCGCGTCTCGCAGCGACGCTCGCACCTGACGGAGCACACGGTCGATGTTCGCCGCTTCGTTGTAGGTCGGGAGGACCACGAGGACCCGCACGGCACGAAGCATACGAGAACCCCCAACGTCGGATCGATCACGCGCCGCTCCCCCCAATGACCGGGCGTGACGGGCGACCCGGCTCGGAGGGTCGTGCTCAGGCGGCTTGGGGCCCCTCGCCGTCGGCTTCCGCACCGGGACCTGCCGCCCGGGCCTCGCCTGCGGGTAGGCCGGGCACCTCGGGCGCCTGCGACCGGGCGCGCGTGGCCCGCCACAGCTCGCCGCCGATCACCTGCACGGCACCCCCGAGCGGGATCGCCACGAGGGCGCCGGCCAGGGCGCCGAGCGCCGAGCCGAAGACACCGCCGAGGTTGGCGCCCACCAGGACCGACACGAGCACCCACAGCGGCGTCATCCGGACCGCCCGGCTCATCACCACCGGGTAGAGGAAGTGGTTCTCGACGAGCTGGAAGCCGACGAAGACGATGGCCATCACGACGGCGGCCGACGGTGCGTGCAGCAGGGCGATGATCACGGTCGGCACGCCGGCGACCAACCCGCCCACCAGGGGGATCATGGCCACCAGGGCCACCCACAGGCCGATCAGGAGGGCGAAGGGGACCCCGAGGACCGTCAGCGTGACCAGGACGACGAGCCCGAACAGCAGCGAGAGGACGGCGGTGCCCAGGACGTACGCGGTGACCGACTGCGAGACCTGGCGAGCCACCGCCTCCACACGGGCCCGCCGCGTGGGCTCGAGCGCCCCGAGCAGCCCGGCGCGCAGACGCGGCGCCTCGAGCAGCATGAACAGGGCGAGGAACCCGATCGTGGTGAGCCCGAGGATCGTCGAGAACACTGCCTTGCCGAGGTTCGTCCCGACGTTGAGCGCCGGGCGACCGAGGTTGCGGGCCGCGTCCTTCAGCTTCGGTGCGTTCCGCTGCACCCAGCTCAGCAGGTGGAACCGCTGGAGGGTCTTGGCCAGCTGGCCGTGGCCCTTCTGGAGGTCGCGCACCATGGCCGGCAGCTGCTCGGCGAAGTGGGTGAGGGCGTTCACCAGCGGGTAGCCGAAGAGGACGAGGAGCCCGGCGAAGGCCAGCACCGCCACGGCGAACACCAGCACCACCGCAGCGGTACGGCCGAGCCGCCGCCGCTGGAGGAACGCGACGGCCGGGTCGAGCACCACGGCCACGAAGGCGGCGACCAGCACCCACAGGATGACCTCGTGGAGCCGGCCGACGAGCCGGTAGGCCACCCAGGTGGCGATGACGACGGCGTCGACCACGAGGATCGTGCGCAGGGGGACCCCGGCGCGCGACGCGGCGGCGAAGAGCCGGTCGCGGCGGGGCGCGTCGCTCCCCACTGCGTCCGCACCTGCCGGCTCCGCCTCCGGCGACTGCTCGGCCACCATCGTCCCAGCATGGCAGGTACGCGCCGTCCTGCGTGCAAACATGTCGCGATGGGTGCCGATCCGCCAGACCGTGGCGCACGACCGCGGCGACGGTGGTGGCACCGCGGCCCGTTCGCGCGGCGCGAGGTGCGCTGGAGCGTCGGCTTCGTCGTCCTCTTCCTCTTCCTCTTCTACGTCGTCGTCCCGGTCGTCGCCAGCCACCGCGCCGAGCTCGACGCGCTGGGGCACGTCAACGCCGGCTACGTGGTCGCCGGAGTGGCCCTCGAAGTCGCCGCCCTGGTCGCCTACGCTCAGCTCACCTACGCCGTGCTGCCGGCGCCGGGCACGACCCGCGAGCGGCTCTTCCGCATCAACCTCTCGACCCTGTCCTTGAGCCACGTCTCGCCCGGCGGAACGGCACCCGGAGCCGCCCTGGGCTACCGGCTCCTCACCCAGTCGGGCGTCTCGGGAGCCGACGCCGGGTTCACCCTCGGCACCCAGGGCATCGGCTCGGCCGTCGTCCTGAACGTGCTGTTCTGGCTCGCGCTCGTCGCCTTCCTCGTCGAGCACGGCTTCCACGCACCCTCCAGCCACGGCTCGACCGCCTCGACCTCCGCGTCGATCCTCGTCGCCGTGGCGGCCGCCATCGGCGTCGTCCTCCTCGCCGCCTTCGGGGGCATCTTCGCCCTCCTCACCCGCGGCCAGGAGCGGGCCGCCACCTTCGTCCACCGGGCGTCCACCCGGCTGCGCTTCGTCGACGCCGACCGCGTCACGGCGTTCCTCGAACGGCTCGCCGAGCGCTTCGCCCTCCTCGTGGAGGACCGCCAGCTCCTCGTGCGGGCGACGGGGTGGGCCGCCACCAACTGGCTGCTCGATGCCGCCTCCCTGTGGGTGTTCGTGGCCGCATTCAGCCGCGTCATCTCGCCCGTCGACCTGCTCGTCGCCTACGGCCTCGCCAACATCCTGGCGGCCATCCCCATTACCCCGGGCGGCCTCGGCGTCGTCGAGTTCGTCCTCGCCTCGCTCATCACCGGCTTCGGTCCCACCGCCGCGGAAGCGCTCTCCGCCGTCCTCGCCTACCGGGCCGTGAACTTCTGGCTCCCTATCCCGGTGGGCGGGATCGCCTACGCCTCGCTCCAGTTCGAGCACGGCGACGTCTACCGGCGCCTCCACCTCTTCTTCCTCCGCCGCTACCAACATCGGACGGGGGCCGACGCCGCCCCCGAGGACCTGCCCGCCACGGCCACCGCTCGGCGCCACGCCCCGACGGTCGAGGGCAGACCACCCCGCAGCCCGCTCCGGCGGCGTGCCGTGGCCGACCAGCCCGGCGGGCCGCGCCGTAGTCCGAGCCGTCGCCCACGGACCCGACGCGGGGTCGGCGCGACGGGCGCCAGCGCTCCTCCGCCGCTCCCCCGACGCCAACGCCGCGCCGGATGAGGGGCGACCGTCCCGGTGCCCCCGTCCGGCGGGGGGCCGCCGGTAGCATCTCGGCGTGGCCGTCCTGACCCGTCCCACCCCGGCGACCCGCCAGCGGGTGCGCAGTCCCCGGGCCCGCCGCCGGACCGAGCTCGGCCTCCTCGTCGCCGCCACCGCCATCGTGGTGGCGGTCTACGTCCTGGTGGTCGAGGGCGAGTCGCGCACCGCGCCCGCGGACCTCTGGCCGCTGCTCGCCTCCATGGTCGCACTGGCGGCGGGCGCGCACGTGGCCAACCGGGTCTTCGTCCCCAACGCCCACCCCGTGGTTCTGCCTGTCGTGTTCCTCCTGAACGGCATCGGCTACGCGGTGCTCGTCCGCATCGACTACGCCACGGCCCACTCCTTCGCCCCGTACCAGGCGGCCTGGACGGCCGTCGGCGTTGCCGGCTACGTGCTGACCCTCGCCTTCGTACGTCGCTCACGCGACCTCGACCGCTACCGCTACCTGCTGCTGCTCGCCGCCGTCCTCCTCCTGCTCAGCCCGATGGTCCCCCACCTGGGACAGGACATCAACGGTGCCAGGCTGTGGGTCAAGCTCGGGCCCATCCAGTTCCAGCCCATCGAGGTGGCGAAGCTCCTCCTCTGCCTCTTCTTCGCCTCGTACTTCGCCGAGAGGCGCGAGCTGTTGTCGATCCCCACGGCCCGCATGGGCAACCGGCTCGTCGTCGACCCCCGCCCCCTCCTCCCCATCGCGGTCGCCTGGCTGTTCGCCATCGGCGTCATGAGCCTCGAGCACGACATCGGGTTCTCTGCCCTGCTGTTCACCCTCTTCATCGGCATGCTGTGGGTGACCACGGGCCGCACGGGCTACCTCGTGCTCGGCGTCGTCCTCTTCGCCGCCGGGGCCTTCCTGTCGGCCCACCTCTTCGCCCAGACCAACGTCCGCATCGAGACGTGGCTCGACCCGTGGAAGGTGATCCCCCCCAACGACCCCGGCTACCAGCTCCGCCTGGCATGGTTCTCGCTCGGGACCGGGGGGATCGGCGGGACCGGGCTCGGGCTGGGAGCGGCCGCGTACACCATCCCCAACGTGCAGACCGACTTCATCTTCACCGTCATCGGCGAGGAGATGGGCCTGCTCGGCTCCACCGTCATCATCGTGGCCTTCCTCCTACTGGTGGGGGCCGGCCTCCGCATCGCCCAGACCGCTCGCTCCGAGTTCGCCAAGCTGGCGGCCACGGGGCTCACGCTCATCCTGGGGTTCCAGGCGTTCTTCATCCTCGCCGGCATCGCCCGACTGCTCCCGCTGACCGGCATCACCCTCCCCTTCGTCTCCTACGGAGGATCGGCCCTCGTGGCGAACTACGTGCTGATCGCGCTGCTCATGCGCATCTCGCACGAAGGCGGCTCCGCCATCGACGAGGCCGAACGGCAGGCCGACGAGCGCACGGCGGCGCGGCGCCGCGCCCTCATCGCCGGACCGCTGGGCCGCCCGGGCTGACTGCCCTGCCGACCGGCGTCAGGGAAGGACGTCCCCCTCGCCGTCGAAGAGCGCCTCGGCGACGAGGATGGGAGCGGGAACCGCCTGCCGGAGGGCAACGACCAGCGCGTCGGACGGGCGGCACGACAGGACGCGCCGCCCGGTGCGCCCGCGCAGGTCGAGCTCGGCGAAGTACGTCCCCTGTTGGCGGCCGACGATGCGGACGGCGACCACGTCGATGTCGAACCCCGCGAGGACGTCGCCGAGCAGCTCGTGGGTGAGCGGCCGGGGCGTGGCGATCCGTCGGAGCGCGCAGGCGAGCGCCGTCCCGTCCGGGAGGCCCACCCGGAACTGGAGCTGGCGCCACGGCGACTCGGCCTCGCGCAGCACGACCACGGGGTGCTGGGCCGGAAGGTCGAGGCTCACCGAGGACACGATGGCCGTCCGCAGCGCCTGTCCCCGGGGGGGCTCGGCTGCGGGCGCGTCGTCGTCGGGCTCGGGCTCGGGCGCGGCGTCCGCTGCCGGCGCGTCGCCGTCGGGCTCGGGCGCGGCGGCCGGTGCCTCCTCTGTCCCCTCCGGCGGCACCGCAGCCACGGGAGGAACGGGTTCCGTCACCGTGGGGCCGGCCTCGTCGGTCACCGCGCGCCCGCGCTCCGAGCGTGGACGCTCTGGACCAGCCCGGCGGCGATGAAGAAGACGATGGCCGCCGAGCCCCCGTAGGACAGGAACGGCAGCGGGATCCCTGCCACGGGCATGATGCCCATGTTCATCCCGACGTTCTCGAAGACCGAGAAGCTGAGCAGCGCGAAGACGCCCCCGCAGAGCATCCGGCCGAAGACGTCCCTCGACTGCTGGGCGATGCGCAGGATCCGCCACCCGAGCAACCCGTAGACGAGGATCGTCGCCACCGCCCCCACGAAGCCCAGCTGCTCGCCCACGGCCGAGAAGATGAAGTCGGTCTGCTGGAAGGGCACGTAGGAGAGGTTCGTCTGGGCACCGCGGAAGATGCCCGTCCCGAAGAGGCCACCCGAGCCGATGGCGTCCTTGGCCTGGGTGACGTTGTAGGTGGCGCTCTGGCCGGCGCTGTTCGGCGAGATGAAGCTCGTCAGCCGCTCGATCTGGTACTTCTGCAACAGGCCGACCTGCAGGGCGATGACCACGACCACCGTGGCGGCGGCCACGAGCAGGAGCAGGTACCGGCCGGGCATGCCGGCCACCGCCAGCATGACGAGCATGATGATGCTGACCACGATGCCCGTGCCGAGGTCGGGCTGCTTGATGATCATGAGGGCCGGCACCCCGGTCATGAGCACGAGGCGGACCAGGTCGCGGAAGACGAGACCTTCCGGTCTCCGGGCGCAGTAGGTGGCGATGGCGACGACGAGGGTGAGCGTCGCGAACTCCGACGGCTGCAGCTGGAGGGGGCCGAGGGCGTACCACCGTTGGGACCCGAGGGCGTGCGACCCGACCACGAACACGCCGAGGAGCGCGAAGAGCGTCCCGACGTACAGGATGGTCGCCACCTGCTCGAGCCGCCGGTAGTCGAAGAGCGTGACGCCCACCATGACCACGACGCCGAGGACGACGAAGACGGCCTGGCGCTTCAGGTAGTACTGGGGGTCGTTCCCGCTCAGGGCCAGCTTGTCGCGCGTGGCCGAGTAGACCATCACGACGCCGAGGACGGCGAGGGCGACCGACGCCGCCGTCACGACGACGTCGAACCGGCCGACGAGCGAGGCCCTCCGTCGGGCCGCGGGTTGCGAGGCGTAGGTCACCACGGGTGGGCTCCGATCCGGCCCAGGCTACCGCGGCCCACGAGCCGCCCTCGGGCGCGCACCCTCCTCGCCGCCGGAGGGCGCGTCGGGCCCGCCGTCCTCGACGGCGGCCCACAGGGCGCTCCGGGGGACCTCCATGCCGGTCCACCGCTCGAGCTGGAAGGCCGCCTGGTGCAGGAGCGTCCCGAGGCCGTTGCGGCAGCGGGCCCCCGCCGCCTCGGCCGCCGCCAGCCACGGCGTCGCCGGCGGGTCGTAGACGAGGTCCACGGCGACCTGGTGCCGTCCGGGCACGACGACCTCGCCGTCGCCTGCGCTCCCCACGCCCGTCATGCCCTCCGGGGTGGCCTTGACCACGAGGGCGGCACCTGCCACGTCCGCCGGTGACCCGACCCGACCGCAGGCTCCGGCCAGCCGTGCCGCCACCTCGCCCCGGTCCGCCCGCCGGTTGACGACCACAACCTCGGCTGCCCCTGCCTCCGCCAGGGCGAGCACCACGGCACGGGCGGCACCTCCCGCCCCCAGCACCACGCACCGTTCGCCGGCCGGCTCGAACCATTCGTGCTCGCGTAGCGCCGCCACGAACCCCGCGCCGTCGGTGTTCACCCCCACGAGGCTTCCTCCCGCGAGGTCGACGCAGTTGGCCGCGTGCAGGCGTCGCACGGTCTCCGACGCCTCCTCGACGGCGTCGGCCGCCGCCTCCTTGTGGGGCATCGTCACCGACAGCCCCCGCACGCCGAGCGCCCGCGCGCCCTCGAGCGCCGTCGCCGCCTCGCCCTCCGGCACCGGGAACCCGACCGAGACCCAGTCGAGGCCCAGGGCGGCGAAGGCGGCGTTGTGGAGCCGCGGGGAGAGCGAGTGCGCGACGGGCATGCCGATGACACCGACCACCGTCGTGTGCGCCGAGAGGGGCCCGGCACCACCCGTGCGGCCGGTCACGGCAGGCCACGCTTCTGGGCCAGCGCCTCGTTGGCCAGCTGCTGGGTGAACGTCGTGGCGAACGCCTCGGTGCCGTCGGCCTTCACCACGACGAAGTAGAGCCAGTTGCCCGGAGGCGGCGACAGCATCGCCTCGATGGCGGCAGCCGACGGGAAGCAGATCGGCGTCGGGGTGAGGCCCGTGTGCAGGTACGAGTTGTAGGGCGACGGTAGCGCGAGGTCCGCCTTGGTCACGGTGCCACCGTCCTGTCCGAGGGCGTAGAGCACGGTCGAGTCCATCTGCAACGGCATCCCCTTCGCCAGACGGTTGAGCACGACCCGGGCGACCGGACCGAGGTTCTTCCCGATGACGCCCTCCTTCTGGACGATCGAGGCCGCGGTGATCGCCTGGTACGGCGTGAGGCCCAGCTTGGCGGCGCCTGGGGCCAGGTCGAGGCGGCCCACCTCCGCGTCGAAGCGCCCGATCATCTCGTGGAGGAGCTCGGAGTCGGTGAGCCCCGGGACGATCCGGTAGGTCCCGGTGCCCAGGAGCCCGTCGAGGTTGTTCGAGCCGGCGGGCTGCCACGGCGACCGCACCGTCCCTCCGGTGGCAAGCGCCAGGAAGCGCCGGCCGTCGTGCCCCGGCAGCTCCCCCAGCCGGTGGGCGACCTCCGAGACGGTGAAGCCGGGCGGGACCACCAGCGAGAAGACGTTGGGGCCGCTGCCCACCACGGCGGCGATCGCCCCGAACCCCTCGCCCCGGGTGAAGGCGTAGTGCCCGGGGAGGATGAGCGGGACGTCGTGGAAGCTCGCCCACAGGCGGAAGGCCAGCGAGCTCGAGATGACCCGGGTCCGGGCGAGGGCGTCCGCCAGCCCCGAGGTTCCGGTGCCCGGGCGGACGTCGACGATCACCTGGGGGCCCGGGTGCCCGCTGGGCGCCGCCTCGACCTCGACCCACGTGACGACGCCGACCACGACGAGCACGGCGAGGAGCACGGCGGCCGCGACCCCGAGCCGCCAGGGGTGGCGCCCGAGCAGTCGCGCACGCCGGGCGTGGACGTGCTCCCCCACGTCAGCCCGCCTCCGGTTCGACGACCTCGGCGCGGTCGGTCGGGCCGTCGAGGAACGCCTGGACGAGGACCGTCGCCGCCGAGCGGTCGACCACGCGCCGGCGGCGGCGCTCGTCGAGTCCCGAGCCGGCGAGCAGACGGTGCGCCGTCACCGTGGTCAGCCGCTCGTCGACCAGCACCACCGGGACGCCGGACGGGGCAAGCGCCGCGGCCAGGGCCTGCGCCTCCGCCCTGGCGCCGCGCGCTGCGGCGCCCTCGCGCCCGTCGAGCCCGAGCGGGTGGCCGACGACGACGCAGGTGGCCGCTTCCTCGACGACGAGGTCGACCACGGCGGCGCGGTCGCGCTCGGGGTCACCCGAGCGTTCGAGCGTCGCCCGGGGCACGGCCAGCGTCCGGCCGGTGTCCGAGACGGCGACGCCGATCCGTCGGCTGCCGAGGTCGAGCCCGACGACCCGTCCGACTGCGGGGACGCTCACTGCCCGACGAGGACCCGACGCACCTCGTCGAGCGCCCGGTCGACGCCGGACGGGTCCTTGCCGCCGGCGGTGGCGAGCGCGGGCGAGCCTCCGCCCCCACCTCCGATCAGCGGCCCCACCAGGGCGACGATCTCCGACGCCGTCGCGCGGGCGGCCCCGGCGTCCTCGACGCACGCCGTCAGCGTGACGCGCTCGCCGTCGGGGCTCCCGCCCACGACGACGGCCGCCAGGCCACCGGCCCGGCACGCCTGCTGTGCGAGCGACCGGACCAGGTCAGGGGCGAGGCCGTCGCGACGGGCCACGACCACACCGCCGGAGGCCTCGGCAGCGAGGGTGGCCGCCTCGGCCGCGAGCGAGCGCCGCTGCGTCTCCTCGAGGGCCCGCTCGGCGGTGCGCTGGCGCTCGAGGAGGCGCTCGAGCGCCGCCGGCACCTGCTCCGGCTCGGTCTTGAGCAGGGCGGCCGCCTCGGCGAGCAGGCCCTCCCGGGCGCTCATCCTGGCGAGGGCCCGGGCACCGGTGACCGCCTCGATCCGTCGGGTGCCCGAGCCGATCGAGCTCTCCGACACCACGGCGATGGGACCGACCATGCCGAGCGCCCCGACGTGGGTGCCGCCGCACAGCTCGACCGAGTGCGGTCCGGCGCGCACCACCCGGACCCGCTCGCCGTACTTGTCGCCGAAGAAGGCGAGCGCGCCCAGTGCCTCGGCCTCGCGCTTGGAGGTCTCGAGGGTCGTGACCGGCGCGTCGGTCAGCACGTCCTCGTTCGCCATGGTCGCCACGGCGGTGAGCTCCTCGGGCGCGACGGCGGCACGGTGGCTGAAGTCGAACCGGAGCCGGTCCGGGGCCACGAGGGAGCCCTGCTGGCGGACGTGGTCGCCGAGCACGGTCCGCAGGGCCGCATGGAGGAGGTGGGTGGCAGTGTGGTTGCGCCGCAGGGCGTCTCGCCGGACGGCGTCGACGGCGGCGAGCGCGTCCTGGCCGGCGAACAGCTCGCCGGCCACCCGAGCCCGGTGGGCGACGAGGCCGGGGAGCGGGGCAACGGTGTCGAAGACGTGGGCCGTCCCCGTCTCGGTGACGATCGTCCCCGTGTCGCCCACCTGGCCGCCCGACTCGGCGTAGAACGGGGTGCGGTCGAGGAAGACCTCGATGACGCCCGGCTCCCCGCCCTCCGCGACATCGAGGACGGCGACCACCTGGGCCGGCGACGCGGTGCCGTCGGGCCCGTAGCCGAGGAACACGGTCTGTCCCTGCCGGTCGAGGAGGGCGCGGTACGTCGACTCGTCGGCCTGCGACCGCCCGGCCCGTGCGGCGGCCCGGGCCCGCTCGCGCTGGCGCGCCATGGCGGCCTCGAAGCCGGCGAGGTCGACCTCGACGCCGGCTTCGCCAGCGATCTCGACGGTCAGCTCGACGGGGAAGCCGTAGGTGTCGTGGAGCCGGAAGGCGTCCTCGCCCGACAGGACGCGCGTGCCGGCGGCCAGCTCGGCTTCGAGGATGGCCGACCCGGTGGCGAGGGTGCGCACGAACGCCGACTCCTCGCGTTCGACGACCTCGGCGATCAGGTCGCGGTTCGTGGCGAGCTCCGGGTAGGCGCCACCGAGCACCCCGACGGCAGCCTCGGCGAGCGGGACGACGAGGCCCCCCTCGACGCCCAGCTGGCGCCCGCGCCGGACGGCACGGCGGATGATGCGCCGCAGCACGTAGCCCCGTCCCTCGTTCGAGGGCAGGACCCCGTCCGAGACGAGGGCCGCCATCGCCCGCCCGTGGTCGGCGAGGATGCGCAGGCCGACGTCGGCTGCGGGGTCGTCGCCGTAGCGGTGCCCGCTCAGCGACTGGGCGACCTCGAGCACGGGGGCGAACAGGTCGGTGGCGAAGATCGAGTCGACCCCCTGCACGACCGGGAGGATCCGCTCGAGCCCGGCACCGGTGTCGATGCTCGGTCGCGGGAGCGGCTCGGTCGTGCCGTCCGCCGAGCGGTTGAGCTGCATGAACACGAGGTTCCAGATCTCCACGAAGCGTTCGGGCCCACCGTGGGCGGGGCCCCCTTCGGGGCCGTAGGCAGGACCCTTGTCGACGTAGAGCTCCGAGCACGGGCCGCACGGGCCGGTGTCGCCCATCTGCCAGAAGTTGTCCTCGCCCATGCGCTGGACGCGTGCGGGGTCCACGCCGACGGCGTCGACCCAGATCGCGGCCGCGTCGTCGTCGCTCTCGTGGACGGTGACCCACAGGCGGTCGCCGTCGAGACCGAGCACCTCGGTCACCAGCTCCCACGCGTACGGGATCGCCTCGGCCTTGAAGTAGTCGCCGAAGCTGAAGTTCCCGAGCATCTCGAAGAACGTGCAGTGCCGGTGCGTCGTCCCGACGATGTCGATGTCGAGCGTCCGGAAGCACTTCTGGACCGAGGTGGCCCGGGGCCACGGCGGACGTTCGTCGCCGAGGAAGTACGGCTTGAACGGGACCATGCCGGCGATGGTGAACAGCACGGTCGGGTCGTGGGGGATCAGGCTCGCCGAGGGCACGGCGACGTGGCCCCGCTCGGTGAAGAAGCGGGTGAAGGCGCTGCGCAGCTGGTCGGCGTCGTACGCCCGGCCGGAGGTCACGAGCGCCGAGCCTAGTGGGCAGCGACCGGCGCTCCGGCCCGGCGCCGACGCGCCCGCCCGCCTCGTCGGGCCGCCCGGAGGACCCGACGGCGGTCGCTCCCCGACGCGTCGCCTCCCACCGCCGAGGAGCCCTGGCCGACGTGCTGCTCCGCCGTCGCGCCGGCCTCCACCGCCACGGCTCCCGTCGCGCCGGCCTCCCCGGCCACTGTCCCCGCGGCCCCTCCGTCGACGTGCCCGCCGGCGGCCAGGCCGGCCCACAGCTCCGCCTCGCGACGGTGCATCGCCTCGCGCCCTGCCTCGAGCGCGCCGCTCACCCGGGCCCCGGCCGCGCCCGCCGCGTCGCGGGCCGCTCGGCCCGCCTGGCGGACGAGCGCGTCGGGCTGGACTGCCTCGGCCGTGCGCCGCAACGTGCGTCGCACCTTGTGCTCGGCCCACAGCGACGATCCCGCGCCGAGGGCCGCCCCCGTCACGAGCCACACCGTCCTCCGCGGCACGAGCTAGCGACCTCCCCTGGCCGCGGGGGCCGTGCCCCGGTCGGAGGCCCGGGAGCGGCGCAGCTGCCGCATCCCGCCGCTCGCGCCGGCACCGAGGGCCAGCACCTTGACGACCGGGTTGGAAAAGGCGCGGTAGGCGAGCCGGCTCGCCGAGTCGACGGTCGCCGCCACCGAGCCGGTCTGCTCGAGCACGGCGCCGACCCGTTCCATCTCGGCGGCCGCCTGGCCGACCACCCGGTGGGCGTCGGCGACCAGCGGAACGGCCGTCCCGTCCAGGTGCTCGACCACCCGTTCGAGCGCGCGCACCTGCCGGCGGAGGCTCGAGACGACGACGACGACCACGAGCAGGGACACGGTGGAGCATGCAGCGGCCACGACGGCGGCGACCTCGGCGGCGGACATGATCGTGCAAGTGTAGGCCCACGGGCTCGCCTCCTCCGTGGAGGGACCTTGTCCTGCGGGCGCCCACCCCGCCCCACGTCGGACGGGCTGGTGGTCAGACCTCGGCCATGCCCACGATGGGCTCGTTCAGGGGCTTGCCGCCCATCGAGCCCGAGAACCGGGCGTCGCCGAAGGCGAACACGCCCCCGTCGGAGGCCACCTCCCAGTAGCCACCGCCGTCGGGGGTGGCCGCCATCCCCACGATGGGCCGGTTGAGCGGGTGCCCGCCCATCGAGCCGTAGAAGCGTGCGTCGCCGAAGGAGAAGATCCCCCCGTCGGAGGCCACCTCCCAGTACCCCTTGCCGTCGGGGGTCGCCGCCATGCCGACGATCGGC
>CAZSYT010000008.1:32646-63052 GCA_964610905.1 uncultured Acidimicrobiaceae bacterium | reverse complement strand
CTGTGCGTGGCCGGCGACACCGGCGGGCACGTGCTCGTCACCACCGACCCCACCGGCGGCGTGGCGGCGTGGCGGTCGGTCGCCGTCGAGGCGAGCGGCCGGGTCCTGGCGCTGTCGTGCCCGACGAGCACCCTGTGCGTCGCCGGCCTGTCCGGTGGATCGGTCGCCGTGGGCCGCGACGCAAGGGGGCCCGGAGGAGGGCAGTGGTCGGTGGTCCACGTGGACCGGGGCAACTGGGTCTCCGCGCTCTCGTGCCCGACGACGACCCGGTGCGTCGGCGCCGACTCGTGGGGAGACACGCTCACCTCGTCGGGCCCGTTCACGTCGCCGAGCACCTGGAGGGTCGACGCCGTGGCGGTGACCGGGTCGACGGACTACGCCTCGGCCGTGGCGTGCCCGGGCGGCGGCACCCTGTGCGTCGCGGTCGACCAGGACGGCCGGGTGCTCGTGTCGCGGCATCCCTCCGGTCCGGTCTCCGACTGGTCGCGCACGCTCGTCGAGGGGTCCAACCAGCTCGACGCCGTGACGTGCCCGTCGACCCGGCTGTGCCTCGCCGCCGACTCGGCCGGCGCCGTCCTCGCCTCGACCGACCCGACAGCCGGGCCGTCGGCCCACTGGTCGCGCCGGGTGGTCGACCCCGGCCAGCCGATCGACGCGCTCGCCTGCCCGTCGACGTCGTTGTGCGTGGCCGTCGACGCCGCCGGCGGGATCCTCACCACGACGGACCCCACCGGAGGCGCGCGGGCGTGGACGCGCGTGGACGCGGACGGCGACCGAGCCCTGTGGGGCCTCTCCTGCCCGTCGACCGCGCTGTGCGTCGCAAGCGACGGCGCCGGGCGGCTCCTCGTGACCACCGACCCGGCGCGCCCGGGCGGCGCAGCCTGGACGGCCCAGGACGTCGACGGGTCCACCGTCATCTGGGCCGTGGCGTGCCCGTCGACGTCCCTGTGCGTGGCCGTCGACCAGTCGGGTCGCGTGCTCACGTCGAAGCAGCCGGCAGCCGCGGGGTCGTGGTCGGCGACAGCCACGGTCGGCGTGGCCGGCATCGGGGCGCTCGCCTGCCCGTCCGTCGAGCTGTGCGTCGCCGGCGACGGGGCCGGCCAGGTCCTCACCTCCACCGACCCGTCGGGAGGGGCGTCGGCATGGCACGCCGCCTGGGCCGACCGGGGTCGCTTCGTGGCCGGACTGGCCTGCGGCTCGACTGCCCGCTGCGTGGTCGGGGACAGCGCCGGCGGTGTGGTGACGGCGACCGACCCCACAGGCGGAGCAGCAGCGTGGACCCGCCGGGCGGTCGACGGTGCGGCCGTCGTTTGGACGGTGTCGTGCCCCGGTGCCGGTATCTGCGTCGCCGGTGACTCGATGGGCCACGTGCTGGTGGCGACGGCGGACCGCGTCCGGCCCTAGCGGACGGGCGACCCGGCCTCGCCGGCGCCCGCCGGTCTCAGGGCAGCTCGAGCGCGTCCCCCCGCCGGATCGCCAACCCCTCGGAGACGAGCTGGTCGACGACGCGGGCGGCGCGGTCGGGGTCGTCGGGCCAGCCGGCAGCGGCAGCGACGTGGACCGCGGGCACCGGGCCCTCGCGCAGTGCGGCCACCAGCCGACCGCGCCCCTGGCGGTCGGAGCCGACGAAGGTGCCCTGGGGCGCCGACGACCCGGCCGTGCCCCGCGCGGGGTCGGGCGGTGGGCAGCCTGCGGCCGCCCAGGCGCACCACGCCTCGAGCGGGCACGTCGCACACCGGGGTTGGCCGGCGACGCACACGAGGGCGCCGACGTCGAGGAGGGCCTGGTTGCACGCCCACCCCTCGCCCTGCGGCACGAGCGCGTCGGCCAGCTCCTGCGCCTCCCGGCCGCCGAGGGCACGGCCGGCGGCGGCCCGGGCGAGCACGCGACCGGCGTTCGTGTCGACGACCCCCACGTCGTGGCCGTACGCGAAGGCGAGCACGGCGCGCGCCGTGTAGGGGCCCACCCCCGGGAGGCCGAGGAGATCGGCCAAGGTGTCGGGGACGGCACCACCGTGCTGGGCGACGACGACCTCGGCTGCCCGGTGGAGGTTGCGGGCCCTCCGGTTGTAGCCGAGCCCTGCCCACTGGCGCAGCACGTCGCCGACGGCGGCTCGGGCGCAGGAGGCCGGGTCGGGGAAGCGCTCGAGGAAGGCCCGGTAGGCGGGCCCGAGACGGGCGACCTGGGTCTGCTGGGCCATCACCTCGCTCACCAGTACCGCCCACGGGTCACGGGTCCGGCGCCACGGCAGGTCGGGACGCAGGCGTGCTCCCTGGGCGGCGAGCACGAGGCCGAGCCGGTCGAGGCGGGCCGTGTCGAGCGACGCCGTCACGCGCCGCCGCTCACTCCCAGACGTCGTCGCCGTACGGGCGCCGCCGCCCGGGTGCGGCCGCCCGCTTCCAGACCATCACCTTGCGTCGGAAGAAGCACACCTCGTCGCCGTGCTGGTTGAACGCCTTGGTCTCGACGGTCACCACGCCGCGGTCGTCGCGCGACCTCGACTCGACCACGTCGACCACCTTCGTCTCGGCGTAGATCGTGTCGCCGTGGAAGGTGGGCTTGCGGTGGACGAGCGACTCGACCTCGAGGTTGGCGATCGCCGCTCCGCTCACGTCGGGGACGCTCATGCCGAGCGTGAGCGAGTAGACGAGGTTCCCCACCACGACGTTGCGTCCCTGGACCGTCTCGTGCTCGGCGAACCACGCGTTCGTGTGCAGCGGGTGGTGGTTCATCGTGAGCATGCAGAAGAGGTGGTCGTCGTACTCGGTGATCGTCTTGCCCGGCCAGTGCCGGTAGACGTCACCGGGGACGAAGTCCTCGAGGTACCGTCCGAAGGGCCGATCGTGGATGGTCATGCCCGCTGTGTACTCGCTCGGGCCTGGCGGCGTCCAGCGGACCGAGCCGCCCGCCCGTGGTGCCGGTCGGCGGCCGGGGCCGTGGGGTCAGTCGGCGGACGGGGCCGTGGGGCGCGTCGTGAAGCCGAGCGACCAGTCGGGGTGCGAGTCGCCGTCGATGGCGAGCTTCCAGCTGAAGCGGGAGCCGTTGGCGAGCGGGAGCGGCCCGAGGTTGACGGCGAGGGCCACGTCGATGGGCGAGCCCTCCGGCACCCCGGCCGGGCGCCCGACGGTGAACTCGCCGCGCACCTCGACGGGCCGGGCCCCCTCGGGCGTGTCGACGAGGACGGGCTGGCCGTCGGCGTCCTCGAGGAAGAGCTCCCAGTGGTGGACGCGCTCGGCCTCGTGCCAACCGACGTCGATCTTCAGGGCGACGGCCGAGGGGACGGGGTCCGGCCCGGTCATGCTCCAGCCCCCACCGAGCACGTAGAGCTTCCCGTCGGCCACCTGGGCCGCGTCGCAGAGCAGCATCGTCACCTTCACCACGGCGAGGCTACCGGGTGCTGCGGGTGCCTCCGGGCGCCCGAGGAGGTCGGAGGGCCCGGGAGCGGGGCGGTCGCGTCGGTCGCCCCGGGTACGGTGGCGGGATGGAGCTGAAGGGCCTGCGCGACGACGTCTACCGGCGCCCGCTGGCCACTGCCCTCGACCGCCTCGGCATCGGGCCGGGATGGACGTGCGTGGACGTCGGGGCCGGAGGTGGCGACGTGTCGGTGGCGCTCGCCGAGGTGGTCGGGCGCGACGGTCGCGTCTACGCCGTCGACAGCGATCCCGCGGCGCGTGACGAGGTGGCAGAGGCGGCGGCGGCGCACGCCCAGGTCCTCGCCATCACCCAGGCGGGTGAGGACCTCCGGCTCCCCGAGCGGGTCGATCTGGCGTTCTGCCGCTTCCTGCTCCTCCACGTGCTCGACCCCGCGGTGGTCCTCGGTCGCATGGCGGCGGTCACCCGCCCAGGGGGCTGGGTCGTCGCCCAAGAGCCCATCACGTCGGCAGGGCGCGTCGACGGGCGCCCGCTGTCGATGCCCTCCGCCCGCCATCCCGACGTCGGCGCGCTGCTGCCGGCCCTCGTGCGCGACGCCGGTCTCGACGTCGTCGACGCGTGGGCCGAGGCGCCGGCAGGAGCAGGGCCCGGGCCCGTCGCCGAGTACCTGGCCGCCCTGACGGGGGTCGACCCCGGCGACGACGCCATCGTGCTGCCACCGCTCGTCACCGTGGTGGCCCGCGCACCCGATGCGGCGGGGTCGAGGGACGCCCGTCCGACGTGACCCACCCGCAGGGCGACCCGGCAACCCGGCAGGGCAGCCCGGCGGGCGACCTCGGCCCGACCAGGTTACGGCCGAGTCACTAACCTCTGCGGCGTGACGACCACCGCCGCATCCACCGACGCCCTGCCCGCACCCGACCTCGAGGCCGCTGCACGGGCCGTGGCCACCGCCGCCGCGGTGGTCGACGCCGGCGTCGCCGCCGTCACCGCTGCCGGCGGTCCCGACGCCGCCCAGGTGCTCGCCTACGACGTCGCCCACGCCGCGGCGGCCCTCCGAACGGCCGAGGCGGCGATCGCCTACGGGAGCCACGGCGAGATCGAGGCGCGCATCGCCTGCGTCTTCGCCGCCGACGCCCTTGCCGACCTCGAGGCCCGCACCGTCGGGCGCGAGCCGGCGTGGGGCGTGGCGCGGGGCTGGCTGGACAGGGCCGCGGACTTCGTGGAGACCTTCCGCCGTCCCGAGGTCGTGGCCTCCCTGGCCGAGACCGAAGGGCCGCGCCACCTGGACGCCGACTTCGAGCTCGTGCGTGACACGTTCCACCGCTTCGCCGAGGAGCAGGTGCGTCCACGCGCCGAGCACATCCACCGAGCCAACACCGACATCCCCGAGGAGATCATCGCCGGCCTGGCCGAGATGGGCGGCTTCGGCATGTCGGTCCCCGAGGCCTACGGCGGGTTCGCCAGCGGTGGCGAGAGCGACTACCTCGGCATGGTGGTCGCCACCGAGGAGCTCTCCTGGGGGTCGCTCGGTGCGGGAGGCTCCCTCATGACCCGGCCGGAGATCCTGACCCGGGCGCTCGTCCACGGCGGGACCGAGGAGCAGAAACGGCACTGGCTGCCCCGACTGGCCACCGCCGAGGTGATGGCGGCTGTCGCCGTCACCGAGCCCGACTTCGGCTCGGACGTGGCCGGGATCACGACCGCCGCCACCGAGGTGGAGGGGGGCTGGCTGGTCAGCGGGGTGAAGACGTGGTGCACGTTCGCTGCGCGGGCCGACGTGCTCATGCTGCTCGCCCGGACCGACCCCGACCGCTCGAAGGCCCACCGGGGACTGTCGCTCTTCGTCGTCGAGAAGCCCCGCGGCGAAGGGCACGGCTTCGTCTTCACGCAGGAGCCGGGCGCCGACGGCCGGCCGGCCGGCTCGTCGGGCCGCATGGAGGGCCGGGCCATCGACACCCTCGGCTACCGGGGCATGCACTCCTACGAGGTCGCCTTCGACCAGTGGTTCGTGCCCGGCGCCAACCTCGTCGGCGGCGAGACCGGCCTGGGCAAGGGCTTCTACCTGCAGATGCAGGGCTTCGAGAACGGCCGCCTGCAGACGGCGGCCCGTGCCCTCGGGGTCATGCAGGCCGCCTACGAGGCCGCGCTCGACTACGCCCGCAACCGGTCGGTGTTCGGCTCGCCCATCCTCGACTACCAGCTCACCCGGGCCAAGCTCGGCCGTATGGTCGCGGTGATCGCCGCGACCCGGCAGTTCTCCTACGAGGTCGCCCGGCTCATGTCCAAGGGCGAGGGCACCCTCGAGGCCTCGATGGTGAAGGCCTACGTCTGCCGTGCCGCCGAGTGGGTGACCCGCGAAGCCCTGCAGGTCCACGGCGGCATGGGCTACGCGGAGGAGTTCGCCGTCAGCCGGTACTTCGTCGACGCCCGGGTGCTGTCGATCTTCGAGGGAGCCGACGAGACGCTGTGCCTGAAGGTGATCGCCCGGCGCCTGCAGGACCGGGCCTCGGCGTGAGCCGGCCGCCGGGCCCGCGCCCGGTGCCGGCAGGCCCTGCGGCCTCGTTCCCGAAGGTGACGTTCAGCCCGACGAGCGGCTGAGCCCGGCGCGCTCGCCACGGGCGACGAACTTGGTCGCCATCTTGCGTGACGCCTCGTCGATCATCTCGTCACCGAACATGACCGCCCCGGCACGGTCCTCCTCGGTCGCCTTCCGGTAGGCGTCGAGGATGTCCCACGCCCGGTCGTACTGCTCCTGGGTCGGCGAGTAGACCTCGTTCAGCACGGTCACCTGGTCGGGGGTGAGCGCCCACTTGCCGTCGTAGCCCAGCACCCGGGTCCGCTGGGCGAACTCGCGCAGGCTGTCGAGCTCACGTACCTTCAGGAACGGGCCGTCGATGACCTGGAGCCCGTTCGCCCGCCCGGCCATGAGGATCTTCGAGAACACGTAGTTGAAGTGGTCGCCCGGGTACTCGGGGATGGCCACGCCGCCGGTCAGCACGGGCATCTCCATCGAGGCGGCGAAGTCGGCCGGGCCGAAGATGATCGTCTCGAGACGCGGCGAGGCGGCGCAGATCTCCTCGACGTTGATGAGGCCACGGGTGGTCTCGATCTGCGCCTCGATGCCGACGTGTCCGACGGGAAGCCCGCTCTTCTTCTCGACCTGTGCCAGCAGGAGGTCGAGCGCCACGACCTCGGCGGCCGACTGGACCTTGGGAAGCATCACCTCGTCGAGGCGGGGTCCGGCGTTGCCGACGACCTCGATGACGTCGCCGTAGGTCCACTCCGTGTCCCACGCGTTGATCCGCACGCACAGCACCCGGTCGTCCCAGGGGAGGTTCTTGATGGCGTCGACGACCTTCGCCCGGGCGTTCTCCTTCTCGAGCGGCGCGACCGAGTCCTCGAGGTCGAGGAAGCTCATGTCGGCGGCGACGGTCGGCGCCTTGGCCAGGAACCTGTCGTTCGAGCCCGGGGAGGACATGCAGGAACGGCGGGGAAGGTTTCGGGAGCGTTCGGACATGCCGAGATGGTAGGCCGCGCCGGGACGAGCGGGGGGACCCGACCGGCGCCGGGGCGCAGCAGGTGGGGAACCGGGCACCAACCGTGGCGCCGAGCGAGCCGGTGCCGTCTGCCCCCGCGCGGGGTGGCGCCACGAGGACCTGCCACGACGTGGGCTGATCGGCGAAACCTAACGTTCACGTAAACTGCGTCATATGACGACCGACGCGACCTCCTCGAGCACCCCGGCCGATGCCCCGACCAGCGGAGCCGGTGGGGGCCGCACGGCGGAGGTGGCGGCGGAGGCGGCGGAGGCGGCGGCGGGTGCCGGGGGCGGCGCACGCCGACGGGGGAGCCGGGCACCGAGCCACCCCGACCGCTACAAGTGGGTGGCGCTGTCGAACACGACGCTCGGCGTGCTCATGGCGACGATCAACCTGTCGATCGTGCTCATCGCGCTTCCCGACATCTTCCGGGGCATCGGGCTCGACCCGCTCGCCCCGGGCAACACCGGCTACCTGCTGTGGATGCTGATGGGCTTCATGGTCGTCACCGCCGTGCTCGTGGTCAGCTTCGGGCGGATCGGCGACATGTACGGGCGGGTCCGCATGTACAACCTCGGCTTCGCGGTGTTCACCGCCTTCTCGGTGCTGCTGTCCATGAGCTGGATGCACGGGCCCGCCGGAGCCCTCTACCTGATCGGCATGCGCGTGCTCCAAGGTGTCGGCGCCGCCCTCCTCATGGCCAACTCGAGCGCCATCCTCACCGACGCCTTCCCGACCCACCAACGAGGCCTCGCCCTCGGCATCAACCAGGTCGCCGCCATCGCCGGCTCGTTCATCGGCCTGGTCATCGGGGGCGTGCTCGGGCCCGTCGACTGGCGCCTCGTCTTCCTCGTGTCGGTCCCCGTCGGCGTGTTCGGGACGGCGTGGGCCTACCTCATGCTGCGCGACGTCGGCGAGCGTCGCCCGGCGAGGATCGACTGGTGGGGCAACGTCACCTTCGCCGTGGGCCTGGTCGCCGTCCTGACCGGCATCACGTACGGCATCGAGCCCTACGGCGGTCACGTGATGGGCTGGACGAACCCGATGGTGCTCGCCGCGCTGATCGGCGGCGTGGCCGTGCTCGTCGTCTTCTGCGTCATCGAGACGAAGGTCGCCGACCCGATGTTCCGGCTGCCGCTCTTCGCCATCCGGGCGTTCTCGATGGGCAACGTCGCCAGCCTGCTCGCCGCCCTGGGGCGGGGCGGGATGATGTTCATCCTCATCATCTGGTTGCAGGGCATCTGGCTGCCGCTGCACGGCTACAGCTTCGCGGAGACCCCGTTGTGGGCCGGCATCTACATGGTGCCGCTCACCATCGGCTTCCTCGTCTCGGGCCCGGTGTCGGGGTTGCTGTCCGACCGCTACGGCGCCCGACCGTTCGCGACCGGCGGCATAGTGCTGGCCGCCGTCAGCTTCGTGCTGCTCGAGCTGCTGCCCATCGACTTCCCGTACCCGGCCTTCGCCGGGGCGGTGCTCCTCAACGGGCTGGCGATGGGGATCTTCGCCTCCCCGAACCGCGCCGGCATCATGAACTCGCTCCCTCCCGACCAACGCGGGGCGGGCGCGGGGATGCTCAACACCTTCCAGAACTCGGCCCAGGTGCTCTCGATCGGGGTGTTCTTCAGCCTCATCATCCTCGGGCTCGCCTCGACCCTGCCCGGTCACCTCTACTCGGGACTCGTCGCCCACGGCGTCCCGGTGGCAGCGGCCGACCGGACGTCCCACCTGCCCCCGGTGGGCAGCCTGTTCGCCGCCTTCCTCGGCTACCACCCCATCGAGAAGCTCCTCGGCCCGGCGGTGCTCGGCCACCTCCCCGCCACGACCGTCTCCTACCTCACCGGGCGCAGCTTCTTCCCGGGGCTCATCGCCCACCCGTTCAAGCACGGGCTCGACCTCGCCTTCGACTTCGCCGCAGTCGCCTGCCTGCTCGCGGCCGGCGCGTCGTGGATGCGCGGGGCGAAGTACGTCCACGGCCAGGAGGACGGCACCGGAGCCGGCTCGGCCGCCACGGACGAGGACGAGGAGGACGTCGCCGTCACCGCCGCGCCGGCTGCGGCCGGGCCCGGTGCCGGGGCGGCCCTCACGGCCGAGGCGGCTCCTCGGGGGGCGCCTCGGCATCGAGCTCGGCGGGCGTCAGCTGCTCGGCGAGGAGCCGGTCGAAGCGGGCCGGGTCCCCGGACACGAAGCGCCGGCACAGCCGGTACCCCTCCACGTAGCACGTGAGGTAGGCGCGCCACGTCGGGTGGGTGAGGAAGGCGACGGCCTTCTCGGCGCGGTCACGGGGCAGGAGGCCCCAGTAGGCCACCTCCCCCACCACCACCTCGGGGTCCGCCCCGTCCTCGTGGAGCCGGAAGGCGGCGTTCTGCCGTACGGCGCCGAGCGCCTCGGACGCCACTGCCACGGCCGCCACCACGTCGGTGTCGTAGCGGATCCCGAGCGGGTGGAGGTGCTCGGCGACGACGGGCTCGGGGCGCGTGCCCGCCACGACCTCGAGGCCGAGGTCGGCAAGGCCCTCGGCGACGAGGCACTGGGGCGTGCCGACGAGGAAGATGGTCTCCTCCGCCCGGCGGCGGGCCCGCACGAGACCGACCTCTTTGCGGGTGTGCTCGGTGTGGTGGCCCGGGTAGGCCTCGTGGGCGACGACGTGGGCGAGGCTGGTCGACAGCACCGGCAGGTCGACGTTGACGGCGACGCGGCTGCGCAGGTCCCCCAGGTAGTAGTTGAAGCCCGCCCACGGCTGCCCGGTCACCAGATCGAAGGCGACCTCCTCGCCCTCGGGCAGGCCGAAGCGCTCACGGGTCCGCTGGCGGAGGTCCTCGAGGAGCGACGAGATGGCCGGTCTCAGCAGGTCGGGCGGCACGGCGTGCGCCTCGCGCCACGCCACGAGCCGGTCACGCAGGGAGCCCGACCCCGGGAGCACCTCGTCGAGCCGCCGGTGCGCCGCGGCGAGGACCTCTTCGGGGACCCGTCGAGGGCGGACGCCGTAGCACCACTCGACCTCGTCGGCGTAGGCGACCTCCTCGCCCGCGAGCCGGCGCGCCGTCACCGAGAGCCCGACCACCTGGGCGCGCAGCCAACCTCGGCGGGCGTCGTCGTCGGTCGCGGCGGCTCCGGCGAGCAGCGCCTCGTCAGCTCGCCGGGTCGAGGCCCCCGGCGGGCCGTCGAGCGGCAGGCCGCCGTCGAGGTCGTCGAGCAGGGCCCTGGCGTCGGCCACCAACGCGCCGAGCGCGAGCGGCGGGCCCTCGGACGCCTCGGCGGCGAGCTCGGGCGGGCCGTAGTAGGCGTCGACCAGACCGTCCACGTGCCGGCCGAGCGCCAGCCCGAGCGCGAGGTACCGACCGACGGGCGAGCGGGGCTCGACCGGCGGCCTGCCGTCGGGCCGACTCGCCCGGCTCACAACAGCCGTCGTCAGCCGAGGCGGTCGTGGAAGAAGTCGACGGTGCGCTGCCAGAGCAGCGCCGCCGCCTGCTCGTCGTAGACCTCCGGACGGTCCTCGTTGAAGAAGGCGTGGTCCGCCTCCTCGTAGTGGTGGAACGTCACGTCCTTGCCGAGCTCGCGGAGACGTGCCTCGAGCGCCCTCGCGGCATCGGGGGTGAAGAAGGTGTCCCTGCCCGCCGCGTGACCGAGCACGGCGGCGCTCAGCTTCGAGTAGTCGGGCGTGGCGTCGGGCCATGGGACCAGCCCGTAGGCGGGCACCACGGCGGCCACGGCGTCGGGACGCTGCGTGGCGAGCACGAGGGCCAGGCCGCCGCCCATGCAGAAGCCCACGACGCCGACGCTCGAGCGGCCGGTGCGGGCGAGCAGCGTGTCGACGGCCCCGCTCAGGTCCTTCGCCGCCTCGTCCATCCGCATCGCCATCATCTGCTTCCCGGCCTCGTCGGGCTCGGTGAGCGGCACCTTGGTCCCGTGGTAGAGGTCGGGCGCCAGCGCCGTGAACCCGGCGGCGGCGAAGCGGTCGCAGGTACGGGCGATCTGCGGCACGAGCCCCCACCACTCCTGGAGGACGACGACCCCCGGCGTCCCGGCAGCGCCTCCGTCGGGTACGGCGAGGTAGCCGTTCGCAGTCCCGCCGTTGCTCGCGAATTCGATCGTCTCACCCATGGAGTGCACCCTACCTGACCAGGTCCGACCGGGTGCGGCCCCCCGGGGCGACCCTGTCGCGGGCCACCGCGACCGTCCCGACGGTGCTTGCGCCTCCAGGAGTGGTCGACTAGACACTCCCCCGTTGTGACTGACGCCGAGCAGTGCTCGACGGCGAAGCCACGTGCCCCCCACGGCGCGTCCCGGGTGGCGTCCCGCCGCCTGCGGGCAGCGCTGGCGCTGGCTATCGTCACAGGGATCACCTCCCCGGTGGTCCTCACCGCGCGACCCGCCGGTGCCGACCCGGTCGCGGCAGCGAAGGCCCAGGCGGCCTCCGTCGAGGCCAAGCTGCAGGCCACCCAGCAGCAGCTCGCCGCCGAGAGCGGCCAGTACGAGGCGGCGAGCTACCGGGTGTCCCAGCTCGACGCCTCCATCGCCCGGGGACAGGCCAAGCTCGCCCAGGAACAGGCGACCGTGTCCAAGGACCAGTCGCAGCTCCGCGCCCAGGCCCTCGACGCCTACATGACCGACGGGTCGAGCACCCAGCTGACCGACCTGTTCTCGTCCACCGGCTCGACGGCGGGGATCCGCAGCGAGTACACGGCCATCGCCAACGGCGACGTGACGACCACGATCGACCAGCTCCACACGGCGGAGGCGACCCTGCAGTCCCAGCAGACGTCCCTCAGGCAGCAGGAAGCGCAGGCCAAGGCGGCCGAGGACCAGGCCGCCCAGGCCAAGAGCCGGTCCGCCGTGCTGGTCGGCCAGTACCAGGCGACGCTCGCCGGCCTCGACGCCCACATCAAGCAGCTGATCGCCCAGCAGCAGGCGGCCGCGGCCGCGGCCGCCGCCGCCGCCTTCCAGGCGCGCCTCGCCGCCCAGCAGGCTGCCGCCCGTGCTGCCGCCCAGGCGGTCCTGCGCTCGGCACCGGGTGCTGTCACGGTCTCTGCCACCAACCTCCCGCCGCTCCTCCCCGGAGCGGCGGGCGCCGTCCAGGCCGCCGAGCGGGAGGTCGGGGTCCCCTACGTGTGGGGCGGGACGACCCCGGCTGGCTTCGACTGCTCGGGGCTGGTCATGTGGGCGTACGCCCAGGTAGGGATCTCGCTACCACACTTCTCGGGCGCCCAGTACGACGTCACCATCCACATCCCGCTGGCCGACGTCCAACCCGGAGACATCCTCTTCTACGGCCCGGGCGGGACGCAGCACGAGGCCATGTACGTCGGCGGCGGCATGATGGTCGAGGCCCCCTACACCGGGGCGACCGTGCACATCACGCCCGTGCGCACGGGCGCCGGCTTCGCCGGCGTCGGACGGGTCCCCTGACGCCGACGAACGCTCGGGCGTCCGGCTCGGGCATACTGGTCGACGCGTCGCCATGAGACCCATCCCCGTCGCCTTCCACATCTGGTTCCTCGAGGTCCACACCTACGGGATCGGCCTGGCCATCACCTTCTGGTTCGGCCTGCGCTACCTCGAGCGCCGCCTCCGCCGCGCCGGCTACCCGTGGCAGTGGGCGACGGGCATGTTCCTGTGGGTCATCGTCGCCGCCATCGTCGGCGCGCGCGTGATGCACGTGATCGCCAACTTCGGGTACTACTCGCACCACCTCGGCCAGATCGTCGCCATCTGGCAGGGCGGCCTGTCGTCGTTCGGCGGCCTGATCGCCGCCATCCCCGTCGGGATCATCTCCGCACGGCGCCGCTGCCCTCAGCTCTCCCTGTCTCGCCTCGCCGACATGGTCGCACCCGTGCTGATCGCCTCGTGGTCGCTCGGGCGGCTGCTCGGCCCCCAGCTGATGCGCGCCGGCGGCGGGCACCCGACCACCCAGTGGTTCGGCATGTACTACGCCGACCAGGTGGGCAAGCGGCTGCCCGTCCCGCTCTTCCAGGCGTTCGAGGACTTCCTCATCTTCTGCGTGCTCCTGCTCGTCGAGCGGTGGCTGCGCGACCTCGTCACGGCGCGGACGGCTCGTGCCCCCGCCGTGACGGCGGCTCCCACCGAGGTCACGACGGCCACCGGCGACGCGACGACGGACGGCGAGGCGCACGGCGCTGGCACGCCCGACCGCGACCCGTCGGCTGGGCTGCCCCCGACGGGGATAGTGCTCGGCGTCGCCCTGCTGCTCTGGGGCATCGAGCGGACGGTCGACCAGAGCCTCTGGCTGAGCTACCCGGGCCACCTCGGCTCGCTGCTGGTCCAGCTCGCCGGGGTGGGGATCGCCCTCGCCGGCGTCGTCCTGCTCGCCGTCCGCTGGCCTGCGCTGAGGGCCTGGCGGGCCGGAGGCACGGACGAGGCGCCCGACGCCTCACCCGGGCCGTCGGCCACCGTCGGCACGGGTGCGCCTCCCGTCCCGGCCGACTGAGCGCGACCTGGCCCAGTCGTCCGGGGACCCCTGCACCGCCCGGCGCTCCCGCCCGGCGTCAGCCTTGCTTCCCCTCGTCGGCCGCCTTGGCGGCGGCCGCCCTCCGGTACTCCTCGAGCTGGTCGAGGAGCGGCATGCGCTCTTGGCCGACGGTGGCATCGAGCCGTGCGGCGATCTGCTCGGGCGTCCACCGCCCCTCCGCGTAGACGGCACGGACCTCGCGTGGCTGGTTCCACACCGCGATCTTGGGGCCGACCGCCGTGTAGACCTGTCCGGTCACGTGGCGGGCCCGGTCGGAGAGGAGGTAGACGACGAGGGGGGCGACGTCCTCGGGGTCGCCCATCTCCGCCAGGTCCATCGGCACGTTCGCCGACATGCGCGTGCGCGCCACGGGGGCGACGGCGTTCGCCCTGACCTCGTAGCGGTGGAGCCCGGCGGCCGCGGAGCGCACGAGCGACACGATGCCGCCCTTGGCCGCCGCGTAGTTGGCCTGTGCCACGCTGCCGGCGAAGGCGCCCGAGGTGAAGGCCACGAGGGAGCCGCCGCCCTCCTGCTTGCGCATGACGGCGGCGGCAGCCCGGAACACCGTGAAGTGGCCCTTCAGGTGGGTCTCGACGACGGCGTCCCACTCGTCCTCGGACATGTTGAAGAGCATCCGCTCGCGCAGGATGCCGGCGACGGCGACCACGCCGTCGACCCTCCCCCACCGCCCGACGGCGGCGTCGACGATGGCGGTCCCTCCGGCCAGCGTCGTGACGCTCTCGGCCACGGCAACTGCCTCGCCACCCGCGGCGGTGATCTCGCCCGCGACCGACTCGGCGACGTCGCTCGTCGGGTCCGAGCCGTCGAGGGAGACGCCGATGTCGGCCACGACGACGCGCGCCCCCTCGGCCGCCGCCGCAAGGGCCACGGCGCGCCCGATGCCGCCGCCGCCGCCCGTCACCACGACGGCCTTGCCGTCCAGGAATCCGCTCACGCTCGCCTGCCTCCTCCTCGCCGGGCCCGGTGCGCCGGCGTCGTGCCGTGGCGCCCGGGCCGTCCCGTCGGACCGCTGCCCGCCGGAGCGAGCAGCGCGGTTGACCATAGACGAGAACCTGTTCTAGCGTTCGCCCCGGTACCGGCGCCAGCGGGGTCTGCCCGCCGGTCGGCGCGACCGGGCAGCAGGCCGGGTGCCGGGTGGGCACGGAAGGGGAGGGCCGATGGCTGACCTGGGGTTCTGGGCACTTGCGCACGACGACCCGGGGCATCTCGCCCTGGTCGACGTGGACGGCACCGAGCACGACGCCGGCACGCTGCTCGGGCGGGCCAACCAGGTGGTGGCCGGGCTGCGCCGGCTCGGCATGGAGCCCGGCGACCGGGTGGCCACGCTCCTGCCCAACGGGGTCGAGGTGTTCGAGCTCTATCTCGCCGCCCTCCAGGCCGGCTGGTACCTCGTGCCCGTCAACCACCACCTGGTGGGTCCCGAGGTCGCCTACATCCTCGCCGACTCGGACGCCAAGGCGTTCGTTGCCCACGAGCGCTTCGCCGAGACCGCCCTCGACGCCGCCGAGGAGGCCGAGCTGCCGTCGACGGCCTGCTTCGCCGTGGGCGAGATCACCGGCTTCGGGTCGTACGCCACCATGCGCGACAGCCAGCCGACGGCGGACCCCGAGGGGCGCACCATCGGCGACGTGATGAACTACACCTCGGGGACGACGGGCAACCCGAAGGGCGTCTACCGGCCGCTCGCCGGGTGCACGCCCGAGGAGGCGGCGCTCGGGCTGAGCGGGATCCTCTTCCTGTTCGGGGTCCAGCCCCACGACGACAACGTCCACATCGTCGGCTCCCCCCTCTACCACACGGCCGTGCTGCGCTACTCGGGAGCGTCGATCCACCTCGGCCACACCGTGGTCGTGATGGACAAGTGGTTGCCCGAGGAGATGCTGCGGCTCATCGAGCGGTACCGGGTGACGACCTCGCACATGGTCCCCACCCAGTTCCACCGGCTGCTCGCCCTCCCCGAGGAGGTCCGCGGCCGCTACGACGTCTCGTCTCTGCGCCACATGATCCACGCAGCCGCCCCCTGCCCCGTCGACGTCAAGCGCAAGATGATCGAGTGGTGGGGCGACGCCATCGACGAGTACTACGCCGCCTCGGAGGGCGGCGGCACCCTGGTCACCGCCAAGGAGTGGCTCGACAAGCCCGGGACGGTGGGCCGGCCGTGGCCCATCTCGGAGATCGCCGTCTTCGACGACGCGGGCAACCGGATCGAGGAGCCCGGGGTCATCGGCACCGTCTACATGGCCATGCAGACGGGCGACTTCACTTACCACAAGGACGAGCAGAAGACCGCCAAGAACCGGATCGGACGGTTCTTCACCGTCGGGGACGTCGGGTTCCTCGACGAGGACGGCTACCTGTTCCTGCGGGACCGCAAGATCGACATGATCATCTCGGGAGGGGCCAACATCTACCCCGCCGAGATCGAGAACGTCCTGCTCGGGCACCCGGCGGTGGGCGACGTGGCCGTCTTCGGCATCCCCGACGACGACTGGGGCGAGCAGGTCAAGGCCGTGGTCGAGCCGGCCGAGGGCTCCACGCCCTCGCCCGAGCTGGCCGAGGAGATCCTCGCCTACGCAGCCGGGCGGCTGGCCAAGTTCAAGCTGCCCAAGTCGGTCGACTTCACCGACGCCATGCCCCGCGATCCGAACGGCAAGCTCTACAAGCGCAAGCTGCGCGACCCCTACTGGGAAGGGCGCGAGAAGATCTGACGGCAACGTGGGCGCAGGAGCCGCCGAGCGCGACCGGCGGCGCGGCCCGCCACGCCCGCGTCCGGCGGCTCACGAGGCCGGGTCGGCGTCGAGGGCGGCCCGCAGCCGCGGTCGGAGGTTGACCGCCCGCAGGTCGCCATTGGTCAGGGCGACCACCCTCGGGTCCATCACGGAGCGCCAGAGCGGCGGGACGTACGCCAGGCCGATCATCAACCCGTAGCCAGAGGGCAGCTGGGGTGCTTCGTCGAAGTGGCGGAGCGTCTGGTAGCGGCGGGTGGGGTTGGCGTGGTGGTCGGAGTGGCGCTCGAGGTTGTAGAGCGCGAGGTTCGAGGCCACGTGGTTGCTGTTCCAGCTGTGCCGGGGCTGGCACCGTTCGTACCGGCCCGTGGGCAGCTCGGCTCGGAGCAGCCCGTAGTGCTCGACGTAGTTGACCACCTCGAGCAGGGAGAATCCGAAGACGACTTGGACGGCCAGGAACGGCACGACGCGGAGCCCGAGCCAGGCGACGAGGGGGACGTAGAGGGCGACGGAGAGGGCCCACGCCTGCAGGACCTTGTTCCGCACCGACCCGGGGCGGCGCCCGGTGCGAGCCAGGCGACCGCGCTCGAGGGCCCAGGCCGATGCCACGCTGCCCGCGACCGTCCGGGGCAGGAACGCCCAGAACGACTCGCCGTAGCGAGCGCTCGCCGGGTCCTCGGGGGTGGCCACCCGCGAGTGGTGGCCCCGGTTGTGCTCGACGTAGAAGTGCCCGTAGCAGGTCTGGGCGAGGGCGACGCGCGACAGCCACCGCTCGGCGCCGGCCCGCTTGTGCCCGAGCTCGTGGGCGGCGTTGATGCCGGCCCCGCCGACCAGACCGACGGTGAGGGCCCATCCCACGAGGTCGACCGGAGCGAGGTGGTGCCGGGCCACCCACCACGTGACGAGCACCAGCCCCCCGTACTGGAGCGGGAGGTAGAGGTAGGTGCACCACCGGTAGTAGCGGTCCTCCTCCAGCCCGGCGACCGCCGTCTCGGGCGGGTTCGACCGGTCCTCCCCGAGGACGGCGTCGAGGAGGGGGATGCCCACGTAGATCCACAGCGGTCCCGACCAGTAGAAGGCTCCCCAGCCCGTTGCCCGCGCACCGAGGAGCCCGAGCACGGGCAGGAGCGGCACGACGAGGCCGATCAGCCAGAGGAGGCGCTTCGGGTCTCGCCAGGGCACCGCCGCCAAGGCAACGTCCGGGCCCGTCGCGCTCGAGGAGCCCGTGCTCGGCACGCCGGGGGTGGCGGCAGTTCGGCCGGCCATCGGGGCGGCGGCCGCGACACCCGCCGGGGCGGCGGAGCCGCGTCGGAGCAGGGTCATGGGGTCCTCCTCGGGGTCGGGGCGTCGTGTCCGGCGTCGGGGACGTGCCGTGCGAGCGGCGCCGGCAGGGGGGTCGTCAGAGGGGCGCACCGTTCAGGCGGCGGGGCGGGTGGCCAGCATCCCGTCGAAGAGGCAGCTCACCAGCGTCTCGGCCACGTCTCCGGGCGCCTCCTCGGGAGGGCCCACCGCATAGCTGACGAGGAGCCGGGCGACCACGTCTGCGCCGCGCTCGACGACCGAGCGGTCGAGCTCGGGCAGCTTGCGCTCGGCCAGCCCGCAGACGGCGGCGCGCACCGCCACCATGACCGGTCCCGCGCCGGCCGTGAGCAGGGGGACGAGCGTCTCGGGCTCGGTGCGGACCAGCCGGTCGAGGAGGGGGTGGCCCCGGCTCAGCTCGAGGGCGGTCCGCACCCCGACGACCAGGGCCTCCCGTACGTCGTCGACGGGCTCCGCGGCGGCCACGACCTCGCGGACGACGCGCGTGGTCTCTTCGAGCACGGCCTCGGCCACGAGGTCCTCCTTGGAGGCGAAGTGCTTGTAGAGCGTCTGACGAGAGAGGCCTGCCCGGCGCGCCACGTCACCGACCGACAGGCGGGCGATGCCGAAGACTGCGGCCGCTTCGACCGTCGCGTCGAGGATCCGCCGCCGCACCGGAGGGACGCCATCCATGCCGACAAGGTAACAGAGACTGTCGACATGTCAACCGAGCTGGCGGCGGGTCGGAGCCTGGTGCGCCGGTCGCCGGTCGCCGGTCGCCGGTCGCCGGTCGCCGGTCGAGCGCGTCGGCGTCAGTCGCCGGCGCGCTCGGGCGTGGGGACGCGGTCGACCCCGGGCCCCGACGCGACGGTGACGCCGGGCCCGGCCCCCGGCCCGGCACCGCGGGCGTGACGCTCGGCGATGGCCAGGAAGGCCTGCGGGAGGACCTCGATGAAGAGCCCGTCGGCCTCGGCCGTCAGCTCCTCCCCGTGGAAGACGCCGGCCCACGTGTGGATCTTGCGACCCTCGCGCCCTCGGCACCGGGCCTCGACCCGCAACGGCACCCGCAGCGGCGTCGGCCGGCGGTAGCGGACGGTGAGCATCCCGGTCATCCCCGGGTTGCCGGCCACCATGTTGGCCGCTCCGAGCACCTCGTCGAAGAGGGCGGCCAGCACGCCGCCGTGCACGCACGTCGGCGGCCCTTCGTAGGCGTCGCCGAAGGTCGCCTCGCCGCGGACGACGGGATGGCCGCCGTCGTGGGCGGGCTCGACCCAGATGCGTGCCGGAGGCGCGAGCGGGTTCACGAGGCCGGTCATCGGCGACGTCGGGAAGAACGCCTGGGGATCGGCGTCCGGGTCCGGCTGGCCACGGGGCCGCTTGCCGGGTCCCGCGCGCCGCCGCAGCTCGGCGGCCACCCCTTCGAGCGCGACGGCCGCCTCGGTCGCCGATGCTCCGTCGAGCGGCGCCGCGACGGTCAGCCCCACCAGGTCGCGCACGGCCGAAGCCAACCGCTCGAGCGGGTGCTCCTCCCCGTCGTCCTCCCCGACCAGCCCCGTCCCCGCCCCGGCCGTCATCGGCGGGTGAAGCGCGGGGGCCGCTTCTCGGCGAAGGCGCGCTGGCCCTCCTTGGCGTCCTCGGTGGCGAAGACCGGCCAGCCGAGCTCGAGCTCGACGGCCAGCGCCTCGGCCTCGGGAAGTCCCTCGGTGGCCCTCACCGACGCCTTGATGGCCTCGACGGCCAGCGGACCGTTGGCGGCGATCACCTCGGCGATCTCACGCGCAGCGTCCAGGGCCGTGCCGTCGGGGACGACCCGCCCGATGAGCCCGATCTCCTTCGCCTCGGCCGCGCTCACCTCGCGGGCGGTGAGCAGGAGGTCCATGGCCACCGTGAAGGGGATCTGCCGCCGCAGGCGGACGGTCGACCCGCCGAGAGGGAAGAGCCCGCGACGTGCCTCGAAGATCCCGAACTTCGCTCCCTCGCCGGCGACCCGGATGTCGGTCGCCTGCAGGATCTCCGTGCCGCCGGCGACGGCCCATCCTTCGACCGCGGCGATGAGGGGCTTGCGCAGCGAGTAGTGGCGCAGGAGCGCCTTCCAGTGGAGGTCGGGGTCGTCGGCCATCCGCTGGCGGGCGGACTCGCTGTCCGGGCCCGACATCGACTTCAGGTCCATGCCGGCGCAGAACGTCCCGCCGGCCCCCGTGAGGATGGCGCACCGGATGCCGTCGTTGGCGTCGATCTCCTGCCAGGCGTCGGCCATCCCGACGAGCATCGGACCGGACAGCGCGTTCTTCGCCTCGGGCCGATTGAGGGTGACGACGGCCGTCGCCCCCTCGACCTCGAAGGTCAGGTGCTCGGTGCCGATCACGCCTCGTCCCTTTCGCTCGCCTCGGTCGCCTCGGCCACCGCCACGCCGGTCACAGCCGCTCGAAGATCGTGCCGGTGGCCAGCGCCCCGCCACAGCACATGGTGACGAGGGCGAGCGTGGCGTCGCGGCGCTCGAGCTCGTGGAGGGCGGTCGTCACCAGACGGGAGCCGGTCGCCCCCACCGGGTGGCCGAGCGCGATCGCCCCCCCGTTGACGTTGACCTTGTCCCAGTCGGCCCCGTGCTCGCGCCCCCACGACAGGACCACCGATGCGAAGGCCTCGTTGACCTCGAAGAGGTCGATGTCGGCCATGGTCATGCCGGCCTTGGCGAGCACCTTCGCCGTGGCGGCGATCGGGCCGTCGAGGTGGTAGTAGGGGTCCGAGCCCACGAGCACCTGGGCGACGATCCGGGCACGCGGGCGTCGGCCCTCGGCCCGGGCGCGCTCCTCGGACATCCAAAGGACCGCGGCGGCGCCGTCAGAGATCTGCGAGCTGTTGCCGGCCGTGTGGATGCCGTCGGGCAGCACGGGCCTGAGCCCGGCCAGGCCGTCGGCCGTCGTCTCGCGCAGTCCCTGGTCCATGCGCACGAGCACGTGCTCACCGGTCGGGCCCTCCGGCCCGACCACCGGTGCCTCGACCGGGGCGATCTCTCGGTCGAACCGTCCCTCGGCCACGGCGGCGGCGGCCTTGCGCTGCGACTCGAGACCCAGCCAGTCGACATCGGTCCGGCTGATGCCGTACTTCTGGGCGATCCGCTCGGCCGCCCCGAACTGGTCGGGCATGTCCCACGGGAAGCCGTCGGGTCGCGAGGACCCCGGCCCGTTCAGTGCGTTGGCGCCGAGGCCGACCCGGCTCATCGCCTCGACCCCGCACGCGATGCCGACATCGATGGCATCGGCGCTGATCAGGTTGGCCACGAAGTTGTTGGCCTGCTGGGACGAGCCGCACTGGCAGTCGATCGTCGTGGCGGCCACCTCGTAGGGCAGGGACTGGTTGAGCCACGCCGTCCGCGTGACGTTGGAGGCCTGCTCCCCCGCCTGGGTCACGCAGCCCCCCACCACCTGCTCGACCACGGCGGGGTCGACGCCGGCCCGCTCGACGAGGGCCGACTGGGCCTGGCCGAGCAGCTCGGCGGCGTGGAAGCCCGAGAGCCACCCGTTGCGCTTGCCGATGGGCGTGCGGACCGCCTCGACGATCACCGGTCGGGCCATGGGGGCTCCCTCCTGCCAGAGCCGCGGCCCCGGCGAGACGGGTCCGCGGACGTTCCTCCGTCGGCGCCGGCAGCGTGCCACCCGCCGGCGCCGGCCGAGTATAGAACCCGTTCTACTCACGGGCGACCCGCCCCGGGGCCTGCGGGCGGCCTCCGTCTCGGTCGGGGGCGCCCGCCCGGGCCCGCAGCGGCCACGTATCATGCAGCGTCGCCGCTCGAGCGCCAGGAGGACCATGCAATCCACGAACCGGGCCTGGACGAGGCTGGCCTTCGCCCTCGTCGGCGTGCTGGGGGTCGCCATCGCCCTCACCGCCGTCCTCGTCGCCCTCCCCCAGCCGGCGGTCGGCGGCACGTGCGGGCCCGGGAAGGGCTCCGAGACGCCACTCGCCGCCTTCTTCAACCCGGGCTCGATCGGGGCCGGCGTGGAGCCGCCCTCCTCCGACCCGACCGGACAGGTCGAGTGGTTGGCCTTCGTCGGCGAGTGCCAGTCGGCGACCGACGCCCGCATCTTGACCGGCTTCGCCGTGCTCGTCCTGTCGGTGGGCGTGGCGCTCCTCGGTCCCGCGCTCCTCGCGAGTGCCGGTGACGACCGGAGGCGGCGTCCGTCCCCGGCGGTCCCCACGCAGCCCTGGGGAGCCGTCCCGTCGGCCACCCCGCCGCCCGTGGCGCCACCGGCAGGACCACCTGCCACCCCAGCCGGCTGGCACTGACCGGACCGTTCCGCCGGGGTTCCGGCGCCAGCCGGGGGGGCCGCTCGACGAACGCTCGGGCCCGACGGGTCCCTCCCGCAGGTTCCACACCGCGCGTCGTCCCTCCGGCCAGGCTGAGGACGGCAGGGGCTGCAGGCCGGTCACGCCGGCGCCGGCGCCGGCGCCGAGCTTGCTCCACGAGCCCCGGCGTTCCGACCACCCAGATCCTCGCCTGGGGCACCGAGTCGCTCGGCGGACTCGACCACGGCCGCGGCCTGGTCCACCCGGTCGACTCGAGCCGACCCGACGGTCCGGTGCACAGCTGATCGGTCGGGCCAGACCGGCACCCGCGTGCACCGTTGGGGCTGCCGGGGTCGGCACGACCGGACCCCGTCGGGACCCTTCGAGCCCCGGTGCACCCGATGGCGACGGAGGCCGGGGCAGCGGGCCCGGCACGAGCGCGACGAGGGCCGGGCACCTCGAGGTGCCCGGCCCTCGTTCGTCCTCGGCCGGAGGGGGGAACCGGTCGAGACGAGCCAGGGCCTGGGGCGGGCCCTGGCAGGGGTGGACGATCCTGCTGCGCTACTGCGGCGGCCCCGACCCCAGCGTGACCGACACGGTCCGCTGTTGGCCGCTCGTGTCCGTGTAGACGACCGGCACCGTGGCGCCGACCTTCTCCTCGAGCATGATCTGGGCGAGGTCGTTGACGCTCGTCACGGTGTGGCCGCCGACCGAGGTGATCACGTCGCCGGCCTGCAGCCCGGCGTTGGCCGCCGCCTGCCCCGGGATGACCGTGAGGATCTGGGCGCCGGCCGACGACTGCGAACCGCCGCTGCCCGATCCGATGCCCGATCCGATGCCTCCGAAGCCGCCGAAGCCGGAGCCGGAGCTGCCACCGGGAGCGGTCACTTGCACGCCGAGGAACGGGGTGGGTCCGAGGTGCACGCTCGACGTCGCCGTCCCCGACTCGATCTGGCGGACGATCGACAGTGCTTCGTTGATCGGGATCGAGTAGCCCTGGACGCCCGAACCTCCGGTCGGCTGGAACTGGAAGCCGGCGGACGCCGCGGTGTCCATGCCGATCACCTTGCCGGACGTGTTCACGAGCGGGCCCCCCGAGTCGCCGGGCTGGATGTCGGCATCGGTCTCGATCAGACCGCTCAACTGCTCGGTGGTACCGTCACCCTGGTCGGAAGCGGTGATCGACTGGTTGAGCGCGGTGACCGCCCCGCCGGCCACGCTCGGCGTCCCACCGACGCCTCCGGCGTTCCCGATGGCCACGACCTGGTCACCCGTGCGCACGCTCGACGAGTCTCCCGTCGTCACGGTGGTCAGTCCCGAGGCGTTCTTCAACTGGAGCACGGCGACGTCCTTCGTACGGTCGTAGCCGACGACGGACGCGGCGTAGGTCTTCCCGTTGCCGATGTCGGTCACGCTGATCGACGTCGACGACTCGATGACGTGGTTGTTGGTGAGGACCTCGCCGTTCGAGGTGAGGACCATGCCCGTCCCCGCCGCCTGCTCGTTCTGGTAGTTGAGCGTCGTGTTGATGTCGACGAGGGCCGGTGAGACCCGCTGGGCGATCGCCGACGCGTTGGAAGGGCCACCCGAGCCCGATCCACCCGAGCCCGATCCACCCGAGCCCGATCCACCCGAGCCCGATCCACCCGAGCCCGGAAGGGCGATGCCCACGGAGGAGCTCACCGGTGGTGGCTGCCAGACGGCATGGCCGATCACGACGCCGAGGGCCGCGGCCACCACGGCCCCGACCACGGCGACCACGGCGAGGCGGCCGACCGGGTGCGTGCTCGCCGGCGCGTGCGGCTGCCCCCACGGTCCGGGCCCGTGGTCCCACCACGGCGGAGCGCCCCAGCTGCCCGGGGGCGGACCACCTGCGGGCCCGCCCGGGTACGGTCCTGGGCCCCCGGCGGGTGCATGCGCGCCGGCGCCGGGGTAGTAGCCGGGGGCGGCGTAGGGACCGGGGTGCTGGCCCGGAGCACCGCCCGGGTAGGTGCTCGCCCACGTGCCCGGGTCACCGGGAGCCTGCCACGAGCCACCACCGACCGGGGGAACCTGACCTCCGGGGTGGGCGGGCTGGATGGGAGGGGTCGACGCGGCAGCCCCCGGCTGCCACGTCCCGCCCGGGTCGCCGACCTCGCCGGTGGGCACGGCTGCGGTGGGCACGGCTGCGGTGGGCTCGCCGGTGGGCACGGCTGCGGTCGGCTCGCCGGTGGGCACGGCTGCGGTCGGCTCGTCTGGGCTCGCCTGCTGCTCGGGCTGCTCGTCGTCGTGGTTCATGGCCGTCCTTCGTGGCTCGTCCGCTGGGCCCCGTCGCGCTCGTCGCTCCGGTCGCCCGCGTGCACGATCCCATTACATCGTCCTTGTCTAAGGATTTCCCAACTGCACCATAAGGATTCCCGTAGACCTACCGGGTCAAGCCGGCAGGTCCACCGGGTCAAGCCGGCAGGTCCACCGGGTCAAGCCGGCAGGTCCACCGGGTCAAGCCGGCAGGTCTACCGGGTCAAGAAGGTGCCGTCGGGCGGGTGGCCCGGGGACGCCGACCGGTCGGAGCGTCCTCCTCGGACGTCGCTCAGGCGGTCCTGCCCACGCGGCGGGCCGTCCCCGGCTCCTGGGTCGGCATGTGCTGGGGCGAGGGGATGGGGAAGGCCGGCTGGTCGGTCCGGAGCTCGACGAGGTCGGTCGCCTGGCAGCCGAGCGTCTCCACGTAGGCCTTCGTGTCCCCGGCGGTCGACGGCAGCGAGGGGCGCGACGTGTCGGGCTGGCCGAGCCGCAGTGTGGCGGTGAGGTCCCCGACCGTCTTGCGGCGCCATGCCGATATGTTCGGCGCCTTCACCCCGAAGCGCGCTTCGAGGAAGCGGAGCTGCGACGTGTGGTCGAAGACGTCCGAGCACACGTAGCCGCCTCGGCTGAAG
Organism: uncultured Acidimicrobiaceae bacterium; assembly: GCA_964610905.1. Lineage (GTDB taxonomy): Bacteria > Actinomycetota > Acidimicrobiia > Acidimicrobiales > RAAP-2 > JAJZJT01. The sequence continues at coordinate 38,430 of CAZSYT010000008.1, read as the reverse complement.
GGCGAGACGACCAGCATCGGCACGCGGAACCCGAGGCCGATGGGCCCTGCCACCCCCTGGGCATCGGCGGGGAGAGGGCTCACAGTCAGGTACTCGCCCGGCGTGCCGGCGGGGGGGACCGGCGGTGGTACGTGGTCGAAGAACCCGTCGTTCTCGTCGTACATGATGAAGAGGACGGTCTTCGACCACACCTCGGTGTTCGAGATGAGCGTCGAGAGGACCTGGTCGATGAACCAGGCACCGAGCGCCGGCGGCGCCGGCGGGTGCTCGTCGTAGCCGAGCGGCGGGATCACCCACGACACTGCCGGGAGGCTGCCGGTGGCCACGTCGTGGGCGAAGTCGCTCGGGAAGGTTGGGAGGAACGCCTTCTGGTAGAGGGGCGAGCTCGGGTTCGAGTACTGGGAGAAGTACGGCAGGATCTGGTCGGAGACGAAGAGCACCTCGGGCGAGCTCACGCTGTACGCGGCCCCCGGGGGCCGGTACGTCTTCCACGACACGCCGGCGTCCTCGAGCACCTCGGGCATGGTCGTCCAGTTGACGCTGAAGCGGGCGTCCGGCGACGGGTTGGTGATGAGCACCGGACCGCCGTGGGAGCCCGACGGGTCGATCGTCCCCGAGATGGCCATGAGCCGGTTCGGGTGGGTCGGCCCGATCACCGAGCAGTGGTACCCGTCGCAGATGGTGAAGGCGTCGGCCAGCGCGTAGTGGTAGGGAAGGTCGGCCCGTGTGTGGTACCCCATGGTGAGCGGCCCGTAGACGGGTCCTTCGTACTGGGTCGACGTGTGCGTGGAGACGAAGGCGTCCATCGAGCCCTTCGCCCAGCTCAGGTGCTGGGGGAGCCAGTTGTGGGTGAGGTCGTGGGTGCACTCGCCGATGCCGCTCGCCACCGCGAGGTGGTACGGCAGGAGCCGGCCGACCGGTGACCGCGAGGTGTTGGCGGCCCACGGCTGCGAGAAGTCGCCCAGGCTGCCCGAGGGATGGTCGTCGAAGCCGCGCACGCCCCGGTACGTGCCGAAGTAGTGGTCGAAGGACCGGTTCTCCTGCATGAGGAAGACCACGTGCTCGACGGCGCCGAGGTCCGTTCCCGCCGGCTTCGTGGTGACCGCCTTGGGGACCGTCGACGACGAGCCGCACGCCGCCGCCAGCGCGCCCGCTCCGGCGAGCAGCGAGCCCCCGAGGAACGCCCGGCGGGCGAACCGGGCTGCCTCCCCGCCTGTCGCCCCGTCCGACGACCACAGCCGAGTCTCCTCGGTCCGCTCCCGCTCGTGTCGACCCATCGCTCGCTCCTCCCGTCGGCCCGGTGCCTCTCCGTCGGCGGCACGCGCCCGGGCGCGTCGGGCCACCGTGGCGGGAGCGAGCGGCGCACTGGCCGGGGCCCGCCGCCGTCACCGACACCTGGAGTGTGTCCCGCCGGTGACGCCAGTGCAACGACCGGGTGACGGAGCACCCCCGCGGGTCGGGAGGCGGGCCCGGTCGGCGAGGCGCCTCAGTTGGCGACGGCGACGGTGACGGGAGCGCCGACGGTCGTCTCGCCGGAGACGCCGGTCGCCACGCTCTGGACCGTGTAGGTGCCGTCGGGCACGGTCGTCGTGACCCACGCGCCGAGGTAGCCGAACAGGAAGGGCCTGGCCGGTTCGACGAGGGGGTGGGCCAGTCCGCCCCCGGTGATCCGGAACGACACGGACGCCACGCCTCCGGGGGCGGAGGCGCTCGCCACCAGGTACTGCCCCCCCGTGAGCCGGGCCCCGGCGGTCGGTCTGGCGATGGCCGTCGTCGGCGCAGGGAGGTGGGAGATGACCGGTGGGCCGCCGGGCCGCCGTCGCTCCCACACGACGATCTGGTTGGTCGGCGAGACGACGATCCGGTCGACGGCGAGGTAGCCGTCTCGACGGGCGACGGAGACCACCTTCGCCTGGTCGATCTCGCCGTTGTACGGCCCCGGGGTGGTGCCCGTCACGAGGAACGTCGAGGTCGGGAGGGCGACGATGGCCTGCTCCGTGCCTGCGGGACCGTTGCCCACCGGTGCGAGCCGCGACGTGCGACCCCGGAGCACCCACCGGAGCCCGTTGGAGTTCATGATGTCGTCGTTGCGCACGACGACCGCCGGCTGGCTGCCGATGAGGTCGGCGACCTCGGCGGTGACGCCGTCCACGTTCGTCGTCGGCGTCCCGCCTGACGTCAGGACCTGGATGCGGAAGGGCGCGCCGAGCCACGACTGGTGCGCCGTCCCGGTGACCTCGGCGGCCACCCCCGTCCCCACCAGCAGCACGGCGATCACCCCGGGAACGGCGACGGCACGGCGGGGCAGGGTGGCGATGGCCGCCCCGGCACCCACGACCACCACGGCGATGACCGGCGTCCCGAAGCCGGTGCCCATGTTCGAGCTCGTCGACAGCACGACGAAGGTGAGGAGCGCCCATGCCGCCGGGATCCACGTTCGCGAACGGGCCACTGCCCGCCACCGCACGGCGGCCACGGCGAGCCCGACCACGAGGGTGGCCCAGAGCGCCTCGCGTTGGATGCGCCCGAGGTCGTCCACCGTGTCGGCCAGGCGCCCATGCAGGCCGGCGAGCGACAGCGAGGCTCCCCCGTCGGCGAAGCCGCTCGACGCGTGGTACCCGGCGTAGGTGAGGTAGTGGAAGGCGGCCCCACCCGAGGTCAGCCACCACGGCCCGGCGACGACGAGGATGACGCCGAGCGCCCCGCCCACGGGCCACCCCGGCCAGTGGCGGGTCTTCCTCCAGTGGACGGCGAGGTCGCCGACCACCACCACGGCGAGCGGTGCCACGTAGGCGGGTGCGAGCGTGCGCGACAGCAAGAGGGCGGCAACGGACAGCCCGAAGCCGAGCGACCACCCCGGCCGGCGCAGGTGGTCGCTCCACAGGTAGCAGGCGAGCGCCCACAGCACCGACGCGGAGACGGCGACGGAGAAGTTGACCTCGGTGGCGAAGCCGAGCACGGCCTGGTTGAGCGCGGCGCCGAGCGCCACGACCGCCGAGGCCCGGGGCCCGCACCACCTCCGGGCGAGGCAGTAGGCCCCGGCCACGGCGGCCAGCAGGAAGAAGACCTGGACGGCGACCGTGCCGTTGACGCTGTCGGCTCCGAAGCTGAACGCGGCGAGCAGCGGCACGAGCGGTGCCGTGCTCCCGGTCTGGAGGGCGAGGAACGGCGCGTGGAGGAGCCCCGTGTGCGCCAGGTGGTAGGCGGCGAGCGCGTAGAGGTAGTCGTCGACGTTCGGATGGTGGGCGCCGATCCGCTGGGCGAAGAGGACGCCCCAGGACCCACCGGCAACGGCGAGCGCTGCGGCGAGGGGCCACTCGGCGAGCCAGCGGGGACGCCTCCGGGTCCCCGGGGGCACCGCCGGCACGACCGGCTCCGGCCCGACGGGCCCCCGCGCCGCGTCGTCCTGGGAGGGGGTGGTCAGCGTGGCGACGCGCTCGTCGCGCCCCGGCTCCGCCATGGCGCGGAGCGTACCGCCTCGCCCGGCCGCCGTCACCGGCCGCCGGTCACCCCGAGAGCGGCAGGTCGGTGACGCACGGCCCGGCACCGCACACGTTGACCACCTCGCCGGTCTCGAGGAAGTGGACGAACTGCGCCTGGGCGGCCGGGACGGCCCGCGGCACGCTGTCGTGGGGGTCGGGACCGACCGTCGGCGGGACGTTGCCGGCCGGCGGCACGGCCACGTTGACGTCGTCCCACAGCACCAGGGCAGCGGGCCCGCGGTAGGGGCGGTCGTTCGGCAACGGGCGGAGCCCGTAGAACGGGTCGCCCGTCGCCCGCCCGGGTCGTAGCACCGGCGTGTGCACCCGGGCGTGGATGGTCCGGGCCTCGATCTCGGTCGTCACGTTCGCCACCTGGTGGTCGCCGAAGGCCATCTGGAGGAGGACCTGGTGCGGCGGTGTCCCCGGTAGCGGGTGGTTGGTCAGCTGCTCGACGTACCCGTCGGTCTCGCCACGGTCCCACAGCATCTGGAGGAGGTCGAAGCCGAGCAGCTGCTCGGACGGCGACGGGTACGACTGGTCGAGGATGGCGAAGAACGGGGTGAAGTCGACGCTGCGGTCGAGGAGGATGCTGTAGTTCATGCTCGGGACCCCGAGCACGGCCCGGCGGATCTGCGTCGACACCGCCGTGATGACCCCGCCGATGAGGCTGCCCTCGCTGTTGCCGTAGTAGGTGAGCGGAAGCGACGTGTCGATCAGCGAGGGCCCGGTGCCCCCGGCGGCCCGGAACGCCGGGTTGGCGGCGAACCCACGGCCGCTGCCGAGCAGGCGCTCGAGGAAGAGGTCGTCGAGGACGGCCTGCTGGAGGTGGTCCGGCACGGTGGCGAAGTTGGACAGGTTCTGGACGAGGCCAGCGTCGTAGGCGACGTCGTTGCCGTCGAGCCCGAGCGTGTTGGTCGAGCACTGGACCAGGTCGTAGGTGTCGAGCGACTCGCGCACGCCGAGGATGTCCATCTCGGTGGCCACGCTGAAGAGCCCCTTGCCGTAGAGGACGGGGCGGCCTGGCTTCACCGGTTGCCCACTGGCGGCCGGGTTCGGGTCCGCCGAGCGCGGGATGAGGCAGGCGAACACCGCGTGCTCGACGTTGCCCGGGAGCTGCTGCGGCTCGCCGTTCGGCCCGACGTTCATCGTGGAGCCCATCGGGCTGCCGGGCTGGTTGAGGAAGCTGGGCACGTCGAAGGTGCCGATCACCTGGCGCGACACCTGGGGGTTCTGCGCCGCGGTGAAGTCGACCACCTTGGTGACGGTGTAGGCGGGCATGGCGTTGCCCAGCTGGGCGAAGGCCTGGTCGCGCATGGAGACCATCCAGCCCGTCAGGTTCTGCTGGCTGATGACGGTGAAGTCCCACGCCAGGTACAGGCCCTTGCGGTGGACGCCGTCACGGGCGAGCGTGGCCAGCACGCCGTCGATGTGGCGGGTGACCGCCCGGCCCGAGGTCCCCGGAAGGGCCCCGCCGGCGTCGATGGTGGCGAACCCCGACGGGGGCGAGGCGAGAGCCCCCGACGTGGTCGTCAGGTGGCGGAGGGCGACGATGATGCGGTGCCCCTCGGGCAGGTTGGAGGCGGGGTGGATGACGAGCAGGCGGGTCGCCGGGTCCGGGTTCCGTGCGTCGAGCTCGGCCCAGAACGGCAGCCGCTGCATCGTCTGGGCGTCGAGCAGCACGATCGACGCGTCGGGCGCCATCGAGGCGGCGATGTCGCCGCTGCCGGGGATCCCCGAAGCCGACAGGTCGAGGTTCGGGACCGAGACGAGGATGTCGGAGCCCGGGCTGAACCCGTCGTTGCGCATGAGCGTGGTCGGGTCGACGTGCACGCCGGCCACGTTCGCGGGCGTGGCGGCAGCGGGGATGTCGACGCGGCGACCCGACGGCATCGACGGGTCGGGGACCGTGTAGTAGTCGCTCGGGAACGGCAGCATGCACTGCTGGCCACCCAGGGGGTTGCAGGCGCTGGCGCCCGGGACCGAGACTCCCCAGGCCGGCTGGGGCCGATCCCTGCCCGGCCCGGGGAAGCCGTGGCCGAAGAGGCCGTCGATCGGCTGGCAGGCGGCGAGCAGCGTCGCCGCAACGACGACGGCGCTCACCGCCGCCCATCGCCTCGGCGTCCGCCACGAGCGCCCGCCATGGCGCGTCCTGCGCGTCGTTCCCATCGGAGACCCCCCTCCTCGCAATGAGCGGTGCCGGACGGTGCCGCTCCCCCCATCGGGTCCGGCCCCCGGTACGCCGGTCGGCGGCGTGCGCCGACCCGTCTGCATGCTAGGCCGCGGCGGGCCCGGACGCCCACCC
>CAZSYT010000008.1:14572-32546 GCA_964610905.1 uncultured Acidimicrobiaceae bacterium | reverse complement strand
GAGGACGCCCCGCCCGAGGACGCCCCGCCCGAGGACGCCCCGCCCGAGGACGCCCCGCCCGAGGACGCCCACCCGAGGACGCCCCGCCCGGCGCTCAGTCCTCGCGTCGGTGCTGCAGCTCGGCGTCGGACTCGACGGAGGCGTCGTGCATGCGCTGCCGGTACGCCGCCAGCCGCTCGGCCAGGGCGGGGTCGGACACGGCGAGGATGCGGGCGGCGAGGAGGGCGGCGTTGCGGGCGTTGCCCACCCCGACGGTTGCCACCGGCACGCCGGCGGGCATCTGGACGATCGACAGCAGCGAGTCGAGGCCGTCGAGGGTGGTGAGGGGGACGGGGACGCCGATCACGGGCAGGTCGGTGGCGGAGGCCAGCATGCCGGGCAGGTGTGCCGCCCCGCCGGCGCCGGCGACGATGACGCCGAGCCCCCGCCAGGCGGCGCTCGCCGCGTACTCGAGCATCTCGTGCGGCGTGCGGTGCGCCGAGACCACCCGGACCTCGTGGGCCACTTCGAGCTCGTCGAGCAGCTCACCCGCCTTGCCCATCACGTCGAGGTCGGACACCGAGCCCATCACCACGCCGACCCGGGTGCCGTGGGTGCCGCCGCGTCCCACCGCCCCGGCGGCGTCGGGGGCCGTCACGCCCCCTCCAGCACGTGTGCCGCCGTCCGGGCTCGCTCGAGGGCGTCGTCGGTCGTGCCGGCGAGCACGGTCACGTGCCCGAGCTTCCGTCCTGGGCGCCAGCCCTTGCCGTAGAGGTGGACGTGCGCACCGGCGGTCCGGAGGGCGTCGGCCACCCGCCCACGCGGGTCTCCCCCACCGGGTCGTCCCACCACGTTCACCGTGGCCGCCGGGGAGCGCAGGTCGGTCGGGCCGAGCGGCCAGCCGAGGACGGCCCGGAGGTGGTTGTGGAACTGGGACGTCTCGCATGCCTCGATGGTGACATGCCCCGAATTGTGGGGGCGCATGGCCAGCTCGTTCAACAGCAGGGTGCCGTCCGCCGACACGAACAGCTCCACGGCGACGATGCCCGTGGCGCCGACGGCCTCCACGATGGCCGTCGCGATACCGGTGGCCCGCTCGGCCACGGCGTCGGGCACCGGCGCCGGCAGGACGAGCTCGACGCACATGCCGTCCTCCTGACGGGTCGCCACCACCGGGTAGGAGACCACCTCGCCGGCGGGGCTGCGCGCCACGACGGCCGCCACCTCGGCGGCCAGGTCGACGTGCTCTTCGACCATCCACGCGACGTCGCCGCCGTCCTCGGCCACCAGGGCGGCCGCTTCGTCGGGAGAGGACACGACGTGCACCCCACGACCGTCATAGGCGCTGCCTCGGGCCTTCACGACCACCGGCCAGCCGTGCGCCTCGCCGAACGCGACGACGTCGGCCGGTCTGCGCACGTCGGCATGGACGGGGAAGGCGAGGCCCTCGATGCCGGCGGCCTCGAGCACCCGACGGGCGACCAGCTTGTCCTGGGTCAGTCGGAAGGCCGTCGGTCCGGGACGGACCGGGTGCCCGGACCGCTCGAGGGCCACGAGGTGCTCGTTGGGGACGAGCTCGTGGTCCATGGTGACCACGTCGGCCCCGGCGGCCAGCGCCACGAGGTCCTCCAGCGAGCTAGGCGTCCCGTAGGCAGCCTCGGCGCCGGCCGCGACCGCGGGGTCACGAGCGCCCTGGGCGAGCACGCGGAGGGTCACGCCGTAGTCGACGGCGGCCTGGTGGGTCATCCGGGCGAGCTGGCCGGCACCGACCATGGCGACGACCCCCGCCGCCTCGTCGTCGTTCCGGCCGTCCGCTGGCTGCCCCATGCGCGCGCCTCCGTCTCCTCGCCCGTGGTGTCGTGCGCCCGGCGGCACAGGGCGGAGCCGGCGGAGCCCGACCGACGGTAGTCGGTGCCGGACCGGAGGCCGGTCACCACGGCTCCGCTACGGGAGCAGGTCCGAACGGCCGTGCTCGGTGAAGCGCCGGCGCAGCTCGGCGCGCCCGGCCTCGGTCAGGGGCTCGTAGGCGAGGTCGCGCCCGACGCGCACCCACACCGGGTCCGCAGTCCCCCAGCCGGTGCGGCGGAGCTCGGCCTTCGCGACCTTGTGCGTGGCGGTGAGCGGCATGGCGGCCACGTGGCGCACGTAGCGCGGCACCCACTTCGTGCCGAGGTCGCGCTGGACGGCGAGGAAGGCGGCGAAGGCGCCTGCGTCGAAGCGCCGTCCAGGGACGAGCTCGATCGCGACCATCACCTCGTCACCGGTCTGCGGGTCGGGGACCGGGTAGACGGCGACGGTGACGGCGTCGGCGAAGCGGGAGAGGACGTGCTCGACCGGACCGGCGGCGAAGTTCTCGCCGTCCACCCGGAGCCAGTCGCCGGACCGGCCGGCGAAGTACAGCCACCCGTCCTCGTCGCGGTACGCGAGGTCCCCGCTCCAGTACCAGCCGTCGTGCAGCCGCTCGGCCGTGGCCTCGGCGTTGCGGTAGTAGCCCTCGAATGCGCCGGCCACGTTGCGTCCCACCAGCTCGCCGATCGCCTCGTCGCCGTTCACGAGGCGTCCCTCCGCGTCGAAGCGAGCCCGTGGGCGCTCGAGCAGCGTGCCCGGGTCGACCACGGCGACGTCCACGCCCTCGGGCGGGACACCGATCGAACCGGGCGGTGCGCCCGGCGGCTTGGACGTGCTGATGGCTCCCTCGCTCGAGCCGTACGTGTCGAGGAGCTCGCAGCCGAAGCGCCGTGTGAAGGTCTCGCGGTCGCGGGCCGAGGCCTCGGTGCCGAACCCGAGGCGCAACGGGTTCTCCGCGTCGTCGGGTCGCTCGGGAGTGGCCAGCACGTAGGCGAGCGCTCGCCCGACGTAGTTGAAGTACGTCGCCCCGCAGGCACGCACGTCGTCGAGGAAGCCCGATGCCGAGAAGGTCCGCCGCATTGCCATCGTCGCCCCGGCAGCGCAGACGGGTGCCCAGTTGGCCATGACGGCGTTGCCGTGGAAGAGCGGCATCGACTGGTAGGTGACCGTGTCGCGGTCGATCCCGAACATGGCGGGGGTGCGCCGGGCGATGGCAGCGAGACGGCCCTGTCCGACCACCACGGCCTTCGGGGCACCGGTGGACCCGGAGGTGAACAGGAGCAGCAGCCGGTCCTCGGGCACCACCGCGACCTCGGGCGGGCGCTCCCTTCCCGCCTCGGCCACGGAGCAGCGGTACTCGGGGTCGTCCACCGACACGACGCGGTCGACGCCGAGGTCGAGCCCGTCGAGCAGTGGGGCGTGGGCCTCGTCGGTCACCACGACCCGGCACTCGGTGTGGCGCACGTCGGCCGCCAGCTGCTCACCGCGCCGCGTGGGGTTGACCCCGACCGCGCAGTACCCGGCGAGCGCCGCCCCGGCGATCCACAGGACGTGCTCGGGGACGTTGTCGAGCAGGACGCCGACGTGGCGAGGCCCGTCCCCGGGCAGCTCGAGGGCGAGATGGGCGCGGGCTGCCGCCCCGGTCACCAGGTCGTCCCACGAGAGCACCTCCCCCTCGAACCACAACGCCGGGTGGTGGTCCCCCGCCCGCGCCCGGAGCAGCTCGCCGAAGGTCTCCATCGCCCCTCCCTCCCCCGCGGTCGCCGCCGGCGCGCTCGCTCGGAGACGACCGGACCGTTCTAGCCTGGCACCATGCCCGGCGACGGGACAGCCACCGGCCCGACGGGAGACCGACTCGTCGCCGCCCTCGCCCGCGCCGTCGGGCCCGACCACGTCCTCGTCGACGACGACCTCCGGCGCTCCTTCGAGGTCGACTGGATGGGGCGCCAGCTCGGAACGTCCCGGGCCGTCGTCCGGCCCTCGTCGACGGCCGAGGTGGCGGCGGTGCTCGAGGCCTGCGGGGCAGCGGGCGTGCCGGTCGTCCCACAGGGGGGCAACACCGGTCTCGTCGGGGGCGGGGTCCCCCGCGGTGGCGAGGTCGTCCTCTCCACCCGGCGCCTGGTCGGCGTCGGCCCGGTCGACTCCTTGGCCGGGCACGTCCGCGTGGCGGCGGGGACGACGCTGGCGGCGACCGCCGAGGCGGCGGCGGCGGCGGACCTCGAGGTCCCCCTCGACCTGACGGCCCGGGACTCGGCGACCGTGGGCGGCATGGTGGCGACCGACGCCGGGGGGACCCGGGTCCTCCGCCACGGCTCGATGCGGGCAAACCTCGTGGGGCTGGAGGCGGTGCTGGCGGACGGCACCGTGGTGCGCCGGATGGCCGGGCTTGCCAAGGACAACGCCGGCTACCACCTGCCTGGCCTCGTCTGCGGCAGCGAGGGGACGCTCGCCGTGGTGACCGAGGTCCTGCTCCGCCTCGTGCCGGCGGCACGGGCGCGGGTGACGGCCGTCGTCGGGACGGCCTCGCTCGCCGCCGCCCTGGCACTGGTCGTCGAGCTCCGCCGGTCCCTGCCGGAGCTCGACGCGGCCGAGGTGGTCTTCGAGGACGGCGTGCGGCTCACCGCCGACCTGCTCGGGGTCACGTCGCCGCTGCGCTCTGCGGCGCCCTGCCAACTGCTCGTCGAGGCGGCGTCCGCCACCGAGGGCACCGACGGCCTCGTGCGCCGACTGGCCGAGATCGTCGACGCCCACGACCCCGACGCCGAGACCGCCCTCGCCGAGGACGACGAGGCGCGTCGGCGCCTCTGGTCCGTGCGCGAGCGCCACTCCGAGCTGGTCGGCCTGCTCGGGGAGCCCCACAAGCTCGACGTGTCGCTCCCGCTGGGAGAGCTGGCGACCTTCGAGGTCGACGTGCGCGCCGCGCTCGGCCGCGCCCTGCCGGGGTGCGTCCCGGTGCTCTTCGGTCACCTCGGCGACGGCGGCATCCACGTCAACGTCGCCGTCCCCCGGGGCCGGGACGACGGGCCCGACGCGGTGGCGGCGGTCGTCTTCCCGGTGGTGGCCGAGCGCGGCGGCTCGATCAGCGCCGAGCACGGCATCGGCACCGACAAGGCGCCCTGGCTGTCGCTCGCCCGCACGGCCGGGGAGATCGACGCCATGCGCCGGCTGAAGGACGCCCTCGACCCCCTGGGCCTGCTCAACCCCGGGGTCGTCCTCCCCGACCGGCGGCACCGGGCCTGAGGCACCGGGCCTGCCCTCGGGGCACCGCCTCCGGGGCGGCGACGCTCCGTCGGGTGGTGGGCCCTCGGGCCGTCCCTCAGGACGCCTCGAGGGCGACGGTCGCCGCCACGGTCGCCGCGAGCTCTCGCAAGGCCTCGAGGTCGGCCCGCCCCGGCTGCCCGGTGAAGGACAGCGGGAGGTGGACACGCCGCCACCCGAGCGAGCTCGCGACCGTCTCGACGGACCGCACGGCCCCGGCGGTGTCGCTCGACCCGTGGACCCACAGCGCGTAGGGCCTGCCGACGGTGGCCCCCAGGCACGGGTAGTAGCACTGGTCGAAGAAGTGCTTGAGCGCGCCCGACATGTAACCGATGTTCGCCGGCGTCCCCAGCACGTAGCCGTCGGCGTCGAGGGCGTCGACGGCGCCGGCGAGGAGCGCCGGGCGGACGACGACCTCGACGCCCTCGACCTCGTCGCTCGCCGCGCCGGCCGTGGCCGCCTCGGCGAGCGCGTGCAGCGCCGGCGACGTCGTGTGGTGGACGACGAGCAGTCGAGGCACGGGGCGCAGGCTCCCACCGGTGACGGCCCGGCGCAACAGAGCGGGACCGGGCGTCGTCCTACCGCCGGCCCGCCCGTCGGGCGACGGACCAGGTCGGAGGTGCCCGGCCGGCGTACCGGTCGCGATCGTTGCACTTGTGGTGAAGAGCGCTTCTCGCTAGACCAGGGACCGTGCAGGGGGGAGGCGTGACGGCGGCGCAGGTCGGCGAGCGAGCGCTCGGCGACGTCGCTGGCGCGGGTGAGCCGACGTCCGGCGCGACCGAGCCGGACGTCGGCGCGACCGAGCCAGACGCCGGAGCGACCGAGCCCGCCGACCCGTCACGCCGCTTCCGCAGGGTGGCGGCCGTGGCGGTCGCGGTGGCCGCCGTCCCTTACCTGTGGGCCCTCTTCGACCTGTGGAACGGGTCGGTCGACCTGCTGCGGACCAACGGCCCCGGCGGACTCGGGCAGGTCTACGACGTCCAGGCACGAGCCATCCTCCACGGCCGCCTCTCCCTGCCCACCGGCAGCATCGGCCCGGAGGCGTTCATCCACGACGGCCGGACGTACACGTACTTCGGCATCTTCCCCTCGCTCATCCGCATCCCCGTCCTGCTCGTCACGCACGCCTTCGACGGCAAGCTCACGGCCCTCTCGCTCTTCGCGGCGTGGCTGGTCACCGCGCTCGCCGCCGCGGGGCTCCTGTGGCGGGTGCGCGTCCTCGTGCGCGGCCCCGCTGAGCTGGGCTGGGCCGAGGCGTGCTCGTACGGCGCCGTCCTCGCCACCGTCCTCGCCGGATCGGTGCTCGTGTACCTGGCGTCCCAGCCCGACGTCTACTCGGAGGACATGGCGTGGAGCGTCGCTCTCGGGTGCGCGAGCCTCCTCGCCCTCCTGCGAGTTGCCGAGCAGCCGTCGCGCGGGCGGGTCGTGGCGCTCCTCGTCGCCGTCACGTGCACGAACCTCAACCGTGCCACCACCGGCTACGCCGCCGTCATCGGCTGCGTGCTGCTCGCCGCGTGGCTCGCCTCGGGCCGCGCCGGACCCGAGCGGCAGCGGTGGGGGTGGGCCGTGGCTGGCGTGGCCTTCGTGGCGCTCGCCGCCGGGTGCCTCGTCGACCTCGCCAAGTTCGACCTGCTCTTCGGGTTCCCCGCCGCCGACCAGGTCCTCTACAAGGGGTTCGGCCTGTCACAGGTCAACCACGGCCACTACTTCGCCCTCCGGTTCCTGCCGGCCACCCTCTTCTCCTACCTCTTCCCCGGCAACCTCCGCCTCTCCGCCCTCTTCCCCTACGTCACCCTCCCCTCGCTCCCGGCCCACCTGATCGACCACACCCCGCTGTTCGGCCACGAGCGCGTCGCCGCGACCACGGTGACGACACCGCTCCTCGTGGTGCTCACCCTCGGTGGCGTGGTCGCCGCCTTCCGGCCTCACCGAGCCGACGGCCTCCGGGCCGTCCGGGTCCCCCTGCTCGCCGCCACCGCCACGGCAGGGACCGTGCTCGTCTTCGGCTGGATCGCCGAGCGCTTCACCGGGGACTTCCTTCCCCTGCTCGTCGTGGGCAGCGCCGTGGGGAGCGTCGCGCTGTGGCACCGGCTGGCCGGGCGCAACCGCCGGTGGCGACGGCTCGTCGCCGGGGCGACCGTCACGCTCGGGCTCTGGTCCGTGGTCGCCAGCGTGGGCGTGGCCGCCGTGCCCGACGCGAACTGGACGCAGGCCCAGAGCCACCACTTCGTGTCGTTCCAGCACGCGCTGAGCAACCTGACGGGCCACCCGCTCTCCCACCACGTCGTCACCGGCTCGCACCTCCCGGGGACGGCACCGGTCGGCGAGCTCTTCGTCCTCGACCGGTGCAAGGCGCTCTACGTCTCCGACGGCACGGGGCCGCCGTTCCCCTACCCCGACCTCGTCTGGCTTCCGGTCGAGCGAGCCCCCGACGTCCGGCTGTGCGAGTCGGTCGCCCGATCGGCCACCCTGGCCCCCGCGGTCGCCCGGCTGCTCGTGCCGTCCTCGGGCGCTCGGCTGTCGGGGGTCGTCCCGCTCGACGGGCTCGCCGGCTCCGGCGACACGGTCACCTCGGTGACCTTCGAGCTCGCCGGCGGCGGGCTCGCCGCTCCCCGCACCGTCGGGACCGGGAAGGCCACCCTCGACGGGTGGCTCACGCTCTGGGACACGCGGACGGTGCCCGACGGCACCTACCGGCTGTGGGTGGTGGCCCGCGACTCGGGGCACCGGACGGCGCGCTCGGCCGCAGTCACGGTCACCGTGACGAACGCCGCGCCCCCCACGGGCGCTCCGTCGAAGCCGGGCAGCTGACCGCTCCCCGCCGGACGGCGCCGGCGGGGACGGTCACAGCCCGGTGAAGCCCGGGTGGTGCCGGCGGATCTCGCGGCGGGCGATCGACATCTTGTGGACCTCGTCGGGCCCGTCGGCCAGGCGCAGTGTGCGCAGCCCCGCGTACATGTGGGCGAGGGGGGTGAACTGGGTGACGCCTGCCGCTCCGTGCACCTGGATGGCCTGGTCGATCACGCGCAGCGCCATGCGGGGCACCGCCACCTTGATCCCCGAGATCTGCACGGCCGCCGCCTTGTTCCCGACGGTGTCCATCAGATGGGCGGCGTGGAGCACGTACTGGCGGGCCATGTCGATCTCGATGCGCGCCTCGGCGATCCAGTCCTGCACGACGCCCTTGTGGGCGAGGCTCGTGCCGAAGGTCGTGCGCTCGAGCGACCGGGTGACCATCAGGCCGAGGGCGCGCTCGGCCACCCCGATCGTCCGCATGCAGTGGTGGATGCGCCCCGGTCCCAGGCGGGCCTGGGCGATGGCGAACCCACCGCCCTCCTCGCCGAGGAGGTTGTCGACCGGAACGCGCACGTCGCGGAAGACGACCTCGGGGTGCCCACCGCGCTCGTCGTAGCCGAACACCGAGGGGTCCATCCCCAAAGAGACGCCCGGCGTGTCGCGGGGGACCACGACCATGGAGTGCTGCAGGTGGCGGGGCGCGTCGGGGTTCGTCCGGCCCATGACGACGAGCACCTTGCAGCGGGGTGAGCGCGCCCCGCTCGAGAACCACTTCCTGCCGTTCAGGACGTAGTGGTCCCCGTCGCGCTCGATCGAGAGGCTGATGTTGGTGGCGTCGGAGGAGGCGACGTCCGGCTCGGTCATCGAGAAGGCGCTGCGGATCTCGCCGGCGAGCAACGGGGCGAGCCACTGCTCGCGCACCTGTTCGGAGCCGTAGTGGTGGAGGATCTCCATGTTGCCGGTGTCGGGCGCCGAGCAGTTGAGCGCCTCGGAGGCGAACGAGACCGATCCGAGCAGCTCGGAGATGGGTGCGTACTCGACGTTCGTGAGCCGGGTGCCGGGGTCGTCGGGCCGCAAGCCCGGCAGGAAGAGGTTCCACAGCCCCCGTTGGAGGGCGAGCGACTTCAGCTTCTCGAGCACCGGCGGCATGCCGTCGATGCCCACCTCGCCCAGCTGCTCGTAGTACGTCTCCTCGCTGGGGAGCACGTGCTCGTCCATGAACTGCTGGACGGAGACACGTACTGCTTCGCCCGCCTCGGAAACCTCAAGCACCATCGACCTCCGCTCCTGCCGCCACCGACCGGTCCGCCCGACCGGCGATCGTCCGCAGGAGGGATCCGGCCATGGCCCGGAGCGCGTTGCCGTCGGCCTCGGCCGACCGCGTCCGGCGCCCGAGTGCCTCGGTTGCCACCACACGGCCACCGCGCCGCTCCACGAACGTTCGCATGACGGGCAGCGTACGCCCGGGAGAGACCGCGAACGTGCAGAGCAGTGCCACGGGCATGCCGGCGAGCGGCGGCAGGCCGTCGAGCCACGCCCGGGTGGCCCGGGCCGGGCCGACCTTGGCGACGACGAGCCCCTCGACCCAGGTGGCCACGACGAGTGCGTCCGCCCACGCCAGCTCGGCCGTTCCGACCGACGCCAGCGGGCGGACACGGACGTCCGCCCCGGCACCGACGAGGGCGTCCGCCAGGGTCTCGGCCCGCGCTGCCGTCGTGCCCGTCCGGCTCTCGACTGCCACCAGCACGCGCCCGGTACCGGGACGGGCCCGGCCGGGGCGGCGGGGCTGGTGGTCGAGGATGGCCTCCGCTGCCCGCTTGCCCTGGGCCATGGCCTCGACCACCGTGGCCGGGCCGACGAGGGCGTCACCGGCGACCCAGATGCGCTCCTGACGGGGCAGGGCGGCTTCGCGGCGGGCGTGCTCGCGGCCGCGAGCGAGCGCCCCGACCGGCTGGTGCCTGGCGAAGGGAGGCGCGGGATTGGCGAAGATGCCGCTGCCCTGCCAGCGCCGGTCCGGGAGCCCGGCGACCGAGCGCGCCACGAGCGAGCCGCCGTCGAGCTCGAGCAGCTCGGGGGGAACCCGGTAGCCCATGGCCATCACGACGAGGTCGATGGTCTCGGTGGTCTCGGGCCCGCTGAGCACCTCGGGCGCGACGCCAGCGCTTCGTTGGCGGGTGGGCACGAGCCGGGCGGACGCGACGCGGCCGGCGTCGCCCTCGAGGAGGGCCACCGTGGTGGCGAACCGGACGTCGACACCTTCGCCGGCCGCCTCGTCCAGCTCGTCGGGGCGCACGGGTGCGAAGGCCCGGTCCATCCAGTCGACGCAGATGGCCTCTGCCCCCAGCCGCCGAGCGCTCCGGGCGACGTCCATGGCCGTGTTGCCGGCCCCGAGGACGAGCACCCGCGGTGCCCTGCCCGCGGCGGTCGGGCCCGCGAAGACCTCGAGCGGGGCGCCCTTGGCCAGGGCGGCGTGCGCCGACGTGAGGAAGCGGGTGGCGTCCCAGACGCCCTCGAGGTCCCCACCCCGCACCGGGAGCCGCAGGGGCACCGTCGCCCCGGCGGCCACGACGACGGCGTCGTAGTCGTAGGCGAGCAGGTCGAGCTCACCCGGCGGCACCTCGTGGCCGAGGCGAAGCTCGACGCCGGCGTCGACCAGGGTCTCCCACGGGCGTCGGGCCACGGCGTCGGGAAGGGTGAAGTCGGGGATCCCCCAACGAAGGAGCCCGCCGGCCTCGGCGTCGCGCTCGAAGACGGTGACCTTCGCCCCTCCGGCGACGAGGGCTGACGCCGCCCCGATGCCCGCAGGGCCCGAGCCGACCACCGCGACCTCGAGGCGCTCGGCGCCGTCCTCGCCCGCGCTGGCGGCGCCGTCACCACGATCGGTCGACGCCTCGCGTGCCACGAGCGGGGGCACCGGGGCGTTGTCGGCCACGAAGCGCTCGAGGGCGCCGATGGCGACCGGGGTCGACCCGGCGAGCGACCACGTGCACGCGCCCTCGCACTGGACGGCCTGGTCGCACACGCGAGCGCAGACGTCGGGGAGGAACGTGGTCCGACGCAGCACGGCGTGGGCGGCGTCGAGGTCCCCTGCCGCCACAGCACGGACGAAGCCGGGGACGTCGTTGTGCGCCGGGCAGCCCCGGACGCACGTGGGATCGGGGCAGTCGAGGCAGCGGCTCGCCTCGGCCAGGGCGTCGGCCCACGAGGTGATGCCCCGCCGCGTCTCGGTGCGCGACCCGGCGAGGTCGTCGACGTGCTCGGGGGCAGCGGGCACCCGCATGCCGGCGAGCGCCGGCCCCTCGATCACGACGGCCGAGAAGGGACAGGTGCGCTCGCACTGACGGCACCCGACGCAGGCGGCGTCGTCGCCGACCACCGTCCACGTGGACGCGTCGAGGACGAGCGCCCCCGTGGGGCAGCGGATCGAGCACTCCTGGCATCCGGCGCAGCGGTCGCCCAGCACGTGGATGCGCGGGTGCTCGGCAGCGGTGTCGGACGTGCGGTCGGTCCGGAGGTCGATGAGGGTCATGGCAGCTCCTTACGACGCGGCGTGCATGAGCACGTAGAGGATCCCGGCGGTGAGCCCGATGGCGGCGACCACGGCGAGGCTCGTCAGCCGGATGGCAACGGGATGGTCGGAGACGGGCACGAGGTCCCGCTTGGCGATCCGCCACGTCGCCACGGCCGAGGCGAGCGTGCCGGCAGCGATCACCGCGACCTGGACGACGACGATGGAGGGGTTCGAGAGGATCCGCGTGTTGTAGAGGCTCGAGTGGACCGAGCCCGACCCGAACCACGCGCCGATCGAGGGCACGATCCTCGCCGCGTGCTTGAAGAACTTCGGCAGCTGGCGGGCGAAGTAGTCGGCCCCCACGACGGGGATCACGCCGTAGGCGACGGGGAAGAAGAACGCCCGGAACCGGCTCGTCCTGTCGACGAACGAGCGCTTGGCCGCCGCGAAGGGCGCCGGCAGCTGGGGCCGGACCAGGGCCCTCGAGGCCACCCAGGCGACACCGGCGAAGACCGCCGCCATGGCGACGATGATGCCGAGGTAGTCGATGGGGTTCGGGTAGTGGATCCCCGTGTACCTGCTGAACCACCCGTCGAGGGAGGCGTACACGTTGGTGGCGTTGAACTGCTGGAAGAAGACGAGGCCCCAGAGCAGGGCGACCCCCCAGGCGACGTCGGCACGGCGCCGGGTCGGGGCCACCACCGAGGTCAACGGCGGCTGGAGGAAGAAGCCGACGTTGTTCGAGGGGCATCCCTTGTAGCACTCGGAGCACAGGCCGCAGGTGAGGTTGGAGTCGGCGCTGCCCGGCCACGTGTACCACGGGCAGCCGAAGCCCTCCTCACCGCCGCGCATGCAGTCCTTCGTCTTGCACTCGAGGCAGACCTGGCGGTCGCGGGTGCGGAAGCCGGCCGCCGTGCCGACCGCCCCGACCGAGCCGATGAGGGCCGACAGCGGGCAGACGTAGCGGCAGAACGTGCGCCGCTCGAAGAGGAGGAAGAACACGAGGGCAGAGGTGACGATGCCCAGCACCATGAAGCTGGTGTCTACGGGGTTGCCCGGGCCGGCGATGTTGAAGAACTCCTCGATCCACGTGAGGAGGAGGAAGGTCCCCACCGACAGGAGGAGCCCGTAGCGGGCGATCGGCTCGGGGAGCTTGCGCCCGAGGCCGAGGGCCTTCTGGGTCCGCTGCCAGAACGTCCGCCGTTGGATCCACTCGGCGAACCCGCCAAAGGGGCACATGGCGCACCAGGCCCGGCCGACGACCACCATCATGACGAAGACCAGGCAGAACCAGATGTACCAGGTGATCGCCGTCCCGAAGTTCAACCCGGGCACCACGGTGCCCAGCAGCCCCAGCATGATCACGAGCCAGAAGACGATCTGGTTCGGGAGGATGAGGAAGAACTGCAGCTTCCGGTTTCCCAGCACCCGTGCCACCCGGGGATGGGCGGCCAGGTCCCATCCCCGAGGCGGGTCGGTCGACGCGAAGCGCTCCTCGGCGTCGGCGCGCCGGGGTGGCCGCAGGTGGACGGCGACCGGGACGGGGTCGAAGGGGTCGGGGGGCTCGTCGGACCCGGGAGACAGGTCGGGGGGTGCCGTGATCGTCATGGGCTCCTCCGTAGGCTCGTTCGTGACGGCGTTACCATTAGTCAAGTGCTATACGTCAACACCTAAAATAGGAAATTCCTGGAAGTACGTCAAGTCCAGAGCTATACTTCTGATCGTGAACATGACGTTGTCGAAGCGCGGCGACTACGTGGTCCGCTCCGCCCTGGCCCTCGCCCGGGCGTGGCCGACGGGCGAGCCCCGCAAGATCCGCGAGGTCGTCGCCGAGATGGGCGTGCCCCAGACGTTCGCGTCCCAGATCCTCGCCGAGCTGGTCCGGGCCGGGCTGGCCTCGTCCAAGGCCGGCAAGGACGGCGGGTACCGTCTGTCGCGACCGCCCGAGGAGATCGCCCTCGTCGACGTGGTCGAGGCCGGCGAGGGGCCGCTGCGGGCAGAGAGGTGCGCCCTCGGGGACGGGCCGTGCCGGTGGGACGCCGTATGCCCGCTCCACGAGACGTGGCGGACGGCTACCGAGGCGCTGCGGGAGGTGCTCGGCTCAACCACCCTCGCCGACCTCGCCCAGCGCGACCTCGAGCTCGAAGCGGGGCGCGCCTCCCCCGTCGCCGACTCGCACCGCCACGGCCACCACAGCATCGAGGTCGACGACTGGGTGCACGTCGAGGCGGGCATCGACGTGCTCGGCGGCTGCGTGCAGCGCGAGCAGGTCGTGGGCCAGGCGATCGAGGGCGCCTACGAAGAGGCCGACGCGCTGCGCGCCGGCCTCGACCCGTCGGGGACCCCGTGGGCACCACTGCACGCGTTGGCGAGCTGCGCGCCGCATGGCGGTGCCGACGGGGACGGACCGGAGGGGGGCGTCCACTTCACGCTCTCGTGGGAGGCGGCGAGCGGCGACGGCGTGGCGTCGCACGCCGACGTCGAGCTCGTCGCCACCCCCGTCGACCCCGAGCGCACCCAGCTCCGGGTCCGCGGCCGCCTCCGCCCACCGGTCGCGCCGACGCTGCCGCCAACCGAGGACGACGTCGTCGACCGGTTGGCCCGGGTCGTCGTCCGCTCCCTGCTGCGCCGGGTCGCCCGCGCCACCGAGGAGGCGGCGCCTGCGGCCGCGCCGGCCCGCGGGCCGCGCCGCTCCGGGTCCCGGACGAGAGCCGGGACACGCCAGGGCGGGACTGCCACGGGAAGCGTCGGCGCCAAGGGCAACGGACGCTCCGGGCACTAGCCCGTTCGGTGTCGGCAGGCGGTGCCGGCTGTCGGTGCCGGCTGCCGGCGGGCACCGCCTGCGGGCCTCGGTAGGCTGCCTGCGGTCCGACGACGAAGGGACGACGACCGATGGCAGACGAATGGGGCCCGCTCGGGCCGCTCGCCGGCGAGTGGGAAGGGGACGGCGGGCTCGACACCGCCTACTCGCACAGCGAGGGAGCGGTGCTCGGCACCCCCTACCGGGAGCGCCTGTCCTTCAAGCCCTTCGGGCCCGTCCGCAACGGCCGCCAGGAGCTCTACGGCCTCGACTACCGGACGGCCATGTGGCGCGGTGACGAGGAGAACCCGTTCCACACCGAGGTGGGCTACTGGCTCTGGGACGCCGCGACGGGCGAGGTCGTCCGAGGCTTCGTCGTCCCCCGCGGCATCACCGTGCTGGCAGGCGGCACGGCGACCGCCGACGCCCGCTCGTTCACCCTGTCGGCCACCGCGGGCGACCCCCGGTTCGCCATCGGCGAGACCACCTACCTCTCCGAGGCGGCGTCGACGTCGAGCTACACCGTGACGGTCACGGTCGGCGACGACGGCACGTGGTCGTACGACGAGCGCACCATGGTCCGCCTCTCCGAGCTGCCCGAGCCGCTCGCCCATACGGACCGGAACACCCTGCACCGGGTCGGCTGACCGACCGCCACGCACCCACCCCGGCGCCGCCGCACCGCGGCCGGGCCGAGCCTGAGCCTCGAGGAGACGACGATGAGACTGGCCAACCTCGCGGGACGCGCCGTGGTGGTGGTCGGTGACGGGGCGATCGACCTCGCCACGGCCACCGACGGGGAGCTCGGCCCCGACGTCCAGTCGCTCTACGCGCGGTGGCCCGAGGTCCGGGCCGCGGCCGCGGACCTCGACACGACCGCCGCCCGACCGTTCGACCCGGCGCTGCTCGGTCCGCCGGTCCCCCGGCCCGCCCAGGTGTTCGCCATCGGGCTCAACTACCGCGCCCACGCCGAGGAGTCGGGCATGGAGCTGCCCCAGGTGCCGGCGACGTTCACGAAGTTCCCGGCCTGTCTGAACGGCCCCTTCGGGGACGTCGAGGTCCCCACCGACACGACCGACTGGGAGGTCGAGCTGGTGGCGGTGGTCGGAGCGCCCGCGGACCGCGTGGCCGAGGGCGAGGCGTGGGACCACGTGGCCGGCCTCACCGTGGGCCAGGACCTCTCCGAGCGGACCGTCCAGTTCGCCGCGGGACGGCAGTTCTCGCTGGGCAAGTCGTTCCGCGGCTTCGCGCCCCTGGGCCCGTGGGTGGTCACGCCCGACGAGCTCGACGACCCCGACGACCTCGCCCTCGGCTGCTCGGTCAACGGCGAGACCGTGCAGGACTCGCGCACGAGCGACCTCATCTTCACCGTGCCGCAGCTGATCGCCGAGCTGTCGGCCGTCGTCCCGCTCCTGCCGGGTGACCTCGTCTTCACCGGCACGCCCGGCGGGACCGGCTTCGCCCGGACACCCCCCCGCTACCTGCGCCCCGGCGACGTGCTCGAGTCGTGGGTGGAGGGGATCGGCTCGATCCGCAACACCATGGTGGCCCCCGGGTCCTGACCCGTGAGGGCGGCCGAGGGGGCCGGATGCGTCGCCCGTGCCCCCGGCCGAACGTCACCCCTCGTTGCGACCCGGCCCCGGCGGGGGCTCGGTGAGCTTGAAGTACACGGTGAACACCGGGTCGAGGACCCCTCGGAGGCTGAGCCAGTAGAGGCGGGCGAACGCCAGCTTCATGGCGTGCTTGAGCCGGTTCGGCGGCGACGGGACGGTCGGGGCGTCGTAGGTGCTGGCCACGAACGTCGCCCGCCCGCCTCCGAGGTCGAGCGGGCAGTGGGTCCGACCTCCGAAGGTCGCCGGCCGGCCTTCGAGGGCGTCGGCCACCACCTTGGCCTCGAGGTGCGCTCCGACCCCCGACTTCGACGTCGGCAGGCTGGTGGCGTCGCCGACGGCGAAGGCGGTGTCAGTGCCTTGCACCCGGAGCGTCCGGGGGTCGGTGCGCACGAACCGGTTCTCGTCGAGCGTGCCCTCGGGCAGGTAGGTGACGGGCGCTCCCATGAACGGCGGGATGACGATCGGGAGGTCGCACTCGACGGCGTCGCCCTCGATCGAGGTGATGGTGCCCGAGACGGGGTCGACCCGGTCCACGTCGAAGAAGGTGCGCACCTCGATGCCCCGCTCCTTCAAGAGGGGCTCGACGATGCGGCTCATGGGCTCCGCCGGGTACGGCCGGGGGTACGGCGTGAAGAGCACGAGCCGGCTCGCCTCCCGCAGCCCCCGCTCCCGCAGCAGGTCGTCGATGAGCACGATGCCCTCGATCGGCGAGGGCGGGCACTTGCAGATGGCGGTGGCCTGCCCGAGCGCGATCGTCCCGCCGCGGAAGGCGTCGAGGTGCTCCCAGAGCCGCCGGGCGTTGGCGACGGTCGAGTGGTAGTCGCCCACCCGAGCCTGCACCTCCGCCAGGCCAGGGATCTGGGACGGATCCGTCGTGATGCCCGTGGCGACGACGAGGTGGTCGTAGGTGACGCGATCTCCCCGGGCGGTCTCCACCGCCTGCTGCGTGAGGTCGACCCGCGTCGCCGTGTCGTGGAGGAACCGGGCGTGACGGGCGAGGAGCCGTCGCTCGTCGCGCTCGAGGCGCGCCCGCGAGCCGCGCACCCCGACGTAGAGCAGGCCCGGCTGGAAGAGGTGCCGGTCGGAGGCGCTGAGGACCGTGACCTCGAACCGGCGAGGGCTCAGGCTGTTGGCCAGGATGGTGCCACCGCTCCCCCCGCCCAGGACCAGCACGCGCCGAGCCATGTCAACGTCGCTCGATGTCGAGTACCACGACGATCTTGCCGTCGTCCTCCTCGATGGAGCGGACCGGGTTGCCGGTCCGCTCGGACCAGGCGCGGACGTCCGACCTCACGCCCGGGTCGGTGGCCCACAGTTCGATCACGTCACCGACCTTGGAGCGCCGGTACGCCATCGACAGGTCGGTGATCGGGCCCGGGCAGCTCGAGCCCCGCGAGTCGACCAGCGTGTGCTCGGCGCGTGCCGTCTCCATGGGTGCCTCCTCTCGGCCGACCTCCCTCCACCGCGGTCCGGTCTCCGGCGACCGCATGGAGGCCGGCAACTGGTCAGATGAAGTAGGTCTCGCCGCCCTCGGCGTCGTGGAGGAAGGTGGCGGCCCCCACCACGTCGTCGACGAGGTCGCCGAAGTCGTCGGCCTCCAGACCCATGACCTCGCTCATCATCGAGCAGGCGTGGACCTTCGCCCCGAGCTCTTTCGCCTGGCGGAGCATGGCGTCCCACGAGCTCACGTGGGCCGCCTCCATGCCCTGGGCCACCGCCGGGGCCATGGCCGCGAACTCCGCAGGGAACGGCAGCTCGTGGGGCTCCCTGGTGAACGCCAGGAGGGCGAAGCCGGTCACGAACACGTGCACCTCCATCCCCAGGGCCGCGCCCGCCTGGGCGATGACTCCGAGCGGGATGAACTTGTCGGCGGTGCCGCTGAACATCACGATGGACACCTTGTTGCCGACCGGTCGGACGGCACCTGCTCGGGCCTCGGGCTCTGTCGTGACCGTCATCTGCCACCTCCCATGTCCTCGGGCGGAGGGACCGCTGCCGGTTCGAGCGGTCGGAGCGCCGGCGGCGGCCCGCCACGACCAGCCTCGACCTCGCCAGGTGCCGGCTGCAGGGCCATCCGGCCCGTTCTCCCGTCCACGGAGGCACCGCGACCGGGGCTCGACCGGGGCTCGACCGGGGCTCGACCGGGGCTCGACCGGGGCTCGACCGGGG